>JAJDDX010000038.1 GCA_029260055.1 Phycisphaerae bacterium | reverse complement strand
GCATTTGAGGCGTTCCGCGAACTCGGCGGTCCTGGTCGCCGCCGCCATTCCGGAGGCCGGCTACAGCTTCTGTGACTGCGAAGAGGGGAGGATCCTGACTTGTCAGCGGGATGTCTTCTACCTGTTCCACGGTGGCAACGTGGATCGGCGTGCCGTCGCCGAAGCGGTCGAGGATGCCGAGTCCGGGTCCCGCTTTTTCGCCTACATGCTATCCGCGTGCGAACTGGAGCCGCCATCGGCGGAGCCGACAGAGTTGAGCGCGTCCGACATCGAAGCCTTGACTGGTGCGATCGAGGCTATCGCCCTCGGGTCGTTTCACGGCGAGGGCTACCTGGTTTGGTCGAAGGAAAGACGCGCAGCGAGGAAAGGCTCGATCACCTATGTCGCGACAGGAAGTACCACTTATGACGGCCTTGACGGCGCTGAGCGTGCGAAGGACACGCTCTTCGGTAGCGAGGATTGATAGGCGCCCGAACCCGCGCCGGGTCAGCGGAACTGAAAGCGCGGAGTTTGCGGGCGCCCGGTTAGGTGAAGCGTGCAGAACGGCCCCTCGGGTGCCGGCTCTGGGGCACCCTGCTTGGCGCGTGAGTGTGATTGCGGTGGTCGGCACTTGTGGCCGGTGAGACTGGATGATGGCAACGCGGCAAGGCAAGATGAGTGAAGCCAGCGCTCTGTCGGTGGTGAGGCGGGCGGTTTCCGAGTCGGACTTGGCCTGGCTCACCGATCGGAGCTACACGTGGTTCAAGACCACCCTGCTGCCGGCCATCCGTATAGTCGGCGCAAGCGCGCGCGGCCATCGGCGTCGACAGCTCGCTGCCGACGGCTACGTCGAACTCGGGGACATCTATGATGTGTACTTCAACGCGCCCGGACAAGCGCTGCGGGCGTATCGCAGGAGCCTGGAACTGGCACCGGAAAACTCATGCGCCTGGCGCGAAGTCGGGTGTATGCAGAGATATCTCGGTAAGTACCGTTCAGCCAAGCGAGCCTTGCGGCGCTCCCTGGAGATTGACCCGTCAGACGAGGCGGTCCGTATAGATCTGGAGTATGTGGACCGCCACATAAGGGAGAAGACACCCGCGCTCTATTCCCGCTCCGACCCAGTTCACACGGCGGCGGAGCTGATCGCACAGGGCCGGGCGCGCTCGGCTTTGCGCAGGTTAGAGAGAAAGCTCTCGGTTCCAGCGCGTAGATGCCGCGTGCGAGCATTTGAGGCGTTGGAGGATCATGAAAGCGCGCTGCGCGAGTGGGCCAAGATCGGGTGCGGTCGAGGCACCGTCGAGCTTGACCAGGCCGACTGGTTTTTTGTGTCGGACGGAGTCTGGAACGCTCCGAGGTTTTGGGAGGCAATGCTCGAAATCGGTGCACGCTTCGGGCGTGGACTGTACCCGAAGGACGACTCCTTTCCCGAAACAAAGGACCGCGAGCGCAGGCCTGGGTCGGTTGAACCACCGCTCCGCGTGTATCGGCGCAGGTGGCGCCTATCGGCGCGCCTCCACCTTGCGCGGACACGAGGCGATGCCAATGTGCTCCGTAGACTCGCGTCGAGTTACCCTTCTTGGACCCTGGCACAGGAGTGTCTGCTAGGAATCGAGAGTCGGTAGCGTGGAGCACGTAAGGTCTGCCCTTTGATGCACCATGGAGGCGTAGGATCAAATGGTGCGGCCGGGCGGTATCCTGCGTTGGGCCGCTGGATCGGGGGCGTGACGGGCGAAACGGCACGTCGTTGACGTGCCCTACACGGTTACTCGATCCGCCGCATGCCCGCTTTGATTTCGGCGGCTGTGACGCGCCAGATCTGGCGTGACTCGGCTGCGATGATCACGTCGTTGCCGTCGAAGCAACAGGCTTCGGTTTGAAGGTGGAGCGGGTAGGCGATGCGCTTGGGCTCGGCTTTGGCGATGGCCGCCAGGTCGTCTCCGAGTTCGAACACGGCGAGTTGGCCGTAGCTGGTTAGTGCCAGTCGCTTGCCATCGGCGGAGACGTCGGCTGCGGTGATCGGTGCGAGCGGGATGGTACACACCGGTTCTGGCGTGAGTGTGTCTGCGCTCTCGCGCTTCAGGTGGAAGAGCGTTGGTCTGACGCGCGTCTCCTTCGTGATGAGATAGAATTCGCCCTTGTGGACGAAGAGGGCCTCGCTGTCGGTGGAGCCGTTGGGGAACTGGAAGCTCCACGTCCGCTCGACGGCTGCGGGCTTGAGCGGCTTGGCGAACGGGTCGGGCTCGGGTAGTTCGTAGATGGTGTAGTTCTTGCGCCTCAGGAGGTTGTCGCCGATGTCGGCGATGTAGAGCTTGCCGTGTCGATCGATCGTGATGTCTTCCCAGTCGACGTTCTTGGCGCCGGTGATTGGGATTTCCGCGATGACCTCGCCGGTCAGTTTGATCGCGAAAAGCGTGGTTGGTTGATCGGAGTCGTTGTGGGCCCAGAAGATGCCGGGGTGTTTGACGCTCTTGACGATGCCCGAGCACTCAGTAAGGCGCGGCGACGCGATGCGGCCAATGATGGGCCAATCGAGTGGTGACCTCGGCTTGGCGCTTTCTTGAGCACGGGCGCTGGAGGAAGCTACGCTTAGCGCAAGGAGGGCGAGGCATGCGTTGGCCGTGCGTCGCGTACGGTTTCGACGGTTGTGCGGGCAGACCCCCCTCTTTCCTCCCTTGGCAAGGGGGGATGGAATCACGCCGTGGTTTGCCGGGAATCCGACCGAGGCCGTTCTCTTACCAACGAATTGCATCAAGCAGTGTTTCTCCCTGCCTGGTAAGGGGCATGTCTCGTTCCTCGACATGCCCTGCATGTCTTGCTTGGCGCGCACTGACCGGTCCTTTCCCCACCCTTCGGGCGTACC
>JAJDDX010000370.1 GCA_029260055.1 Phycisphaerae bacterium | reverse complement strand
ACCCCGTCAATGGCAGCGGCCCGGTCAAGAGCCAAGGGCAGAAGCTATCCGAACGAAGGAGATTCCCGGAGGTCTCACCGGACCGAACCAATGAGGTGCAACATGCTACATGATCCTTCTGCCAAGGTGATCGCGGCGTGGTAAGAACCTCTTCGATGCCCATGTTCGTCGCGCGATCCTGAAACGCTCTGCCATACGTTCCGTCGCGATCGCGGATCAAGAACCGCGGCGACTCGTCGAACGGAAACGCCTCGACGATCTGTTGAGCCGTCCACTCGGCCGTCGGATGCGCAGTGGCATTGAAGTGGACGACCATGCGACGATCGTGTCGGAGTACGATGAAGCAGAACAGAATGCGGAGAAAGCGCCGGGATAAAACCGGCCTGGAGTAGCGAATGAGAGAGTCGTACGAGGAAGGTCTAGCCAACCACTCGGCCCCGACCCCTACGCTGGTGACGGCAACGTCGCGGGTGTGGCATGGGCAAGGGGTACACGCAGGCCAGGTATTCAGCTCCGAAATCATCTTTTTCGCGTGCCCACGCTGTTTCGCAGGTGGAAGGCAACACGCGACACGGCGATTCATGGCGAGCCGTGTGGCGGCGCGGCGGAGTCTTAGACCCTGTGCATGTGTGACAACTCCAGGCGCGAGAACCGGGAGATCCTGTTGGTTACCGGCGGGTCGTGTGGCATGTTCACCGCCAGGCGGTACGGTCAGAGAACGTCACAGACGGTATTGCTGATATGAACGCCAACAGGAAGTCAGATGAGTCCGTAGTACCCGCGACGTCGGCGAACAACGACGCGACTGAAGCGTCGGCGGAGCCGACCGAGGAAAGGGACTCAGCCAAGAGGAGAGCTTTGCAGTCTGCCTTGTCCCGGACACGGGGCCGGACACATGACAAGCCACGCGGCCTGCAAGGCGTGCGCGAAGCTGCCCAACGGGACAGGAAGCTCAAGTTCACGGCCTTGTTGCACCACGTCAACGAAGCGTGCCTGACCGAAGCATTCTTCAGCCTGAAGAAAGCGGCGGCGGTCGGCGTGGACGGGGTCACTTGGTATGAATACGAGCGAGACGTGGAGGCCAACATAGCAGACCTCCACAATCGGATTCACCGGGGAGCCTACCGAGCACAGCCCTCTCGTCGACAGTGGATACCCAAACCCGATGGCCGTCAACGGCCGCTGGGCATCGCCTCCCTGGAAGACAAGATCGTCCAGCAAGCGGTGCTGTGGGTCCTCCAGTGTATCTACGAGCAGGACTTTCTCGGCTTCAGTTATGGCTTCCGGCCTGGTCGTAGCCAGCACAATGCACTCGATGCGTTGAGCGTGGCGATCACCAGGCGACGCGTGAGCTGGATTCTGGATGCCGACATCGAGGGCTTTTTCGACGCGATCGATCATACATGGTTGGTCAAGTTTTTGGAGCATCGAATCGGCGATCGGCGCATTCTTCGACTGATCCTCAAATGGCTTCGTGCCGGGATCATCGAGGACGGCGAAAGGTCAGAAACGACGATGGGCGTACCCCAGGGCTCGGTGATCTCACCGCTGCTCTCGAACGTAGTCCTGCATTATGTGTTTGACCTGTGGATCGAGTGGTGGCGGAACAACCGCTGCCGCGGCGATGTGATTGTGGTACGTTATGCGGATGACTTCGTGATTGGTTTCCAGCATCATGACGAGGCGACAGCATGTTTGGAGGCACTCCACACGCGGTTCGCTAAGTTCGGCTTGAAGCTCCATGAAGGGAAAACGCGCCTGCTTGAGTTCGGTCGCTTTGCGATCGAACGTCGTAAGCGACGCGGGGCGAAACGGTCGGAGACGTTTGACTTCCTCGGCTTCACGCATGTGTGTGCCGAGACGCGCAAGCACGGCTGGTTTGCGATCCATCGCTATTCGATGGCGAAACGGATGCGTGCCAAACTCCAGGAGATCAAGGCTGATCTGCGAAAGCGAATGCACTGGCCGGTTGGCGAAACGGGCCGTTGGTTGCGGAGCGTAGTGCAGGGCTGGCTGAATTACCATGCTGTCCCGAGCAACATCGACCGCATCAACCGTTTCGTCGCCGAGGTAACTCGGTTTTGGCTTGCTGCCATTCGGCGTCGCAGCCAGCGTGGTCGCCACAGGTGGACTTGGGAACGTATGCAGCGCCTCGCGCGGCTTCATCTTCCTCGTCCACGCATCGTCCATCCTTATCCAGACCGACGACTTCGCGTTTGACTCGAGGCAGGAGCCGTATGAGGTAATCCTTCACGTACGGATCTGTGCGGGGGGCCGCCGGCAACGGCGGTTCCTACCGCGATACGTCGCCGTCGGTATCGTGAAGAAGTCGACCGCCACGATGTCTCGAACGTGGTCATCGAGGAACGTCCGCCATGTTTGGGACGGTGGCTTGCGATGTCGAACTCGGTACTTACGTACGGTTGCTTGGTGCCGTTTGATTTCATCGCGTCGGCGGACATAGCCACATCACGGTTAACAGTCCGTCAATCATCCTCCCCCGAGAGCAGCCCGGGAGGTGGCCGACGTTTTGGACCCGCTCTCATGGATCCGCGCGCAAGCACTGAGTAGCCGCCTTCGGGGCGGAGTCAGCTTCGCTTACGTCAGCCGCCCGGGCCGGACGAAGCGATGTCCTGCGTGGAGCCCTCTTCCCGGTCAGCGTGCCACCTGATCCTAAGCACCGTTCCTTCTGGCGGAATCACGGGGCAACGCGCAGAGAGGGACTCGCCCCCTTCCGTACAACGCGGGAAGTCGTGAATCGTGGTCTGGTGGAGGATATCTCCGCTTGCGGAAAGCAAAATGACATCGACCTGGGCCGTGAGAGCCCCGGCAGGCGGCGCCTTACGGTGAAGGCAGCCCATCACGACCAGCTCCTCACCCCGCGCGGCCGCACGTGGATCCTGCAACTCAATTGTCTCGGGTCCGATGAAGTCAAGCGTGAGCGTTTCGTCGGCCAGCAGATCTCGATGGAATCGGCTGGCGTGCTGAATCTTCGATGACACAACGGACAGGACGCCCACGCAAATCATGAACAGCATGCCAAGACTAACAACAAGCATCAGTCGCTTGCCGGACTTCTTCATCGGAGCGTCCTTTGAGTCATATCAGGTGGCACCGTCCACCGCTGGGACCCGTGCCGGCCTGTACCTGTCCACTCGACGACTGTAGCAGCGGGGAGCCGCGCATGCGACCGGCACTCTCCCACCGGTCATCAATCTGCCTGATCCTGGCCGGAGGATCTGCGTGCCGTACCTCGTCAAGCGTAGTCTCGGTCCTCTTTGAGACGAGACTTCGCTCTCCACGCTTCGAGTCACGTGGCCACCTCCGAGCGACGTCGATTAAGCCACCCCGCCAATATCCCGGACTCGACCGACAGCACTCGGGCACTCCGTGAATCAGAGTAACAACCAAGCAGCCAACTGGCGCGCAAGGTCGCCAGCAAGGGTCGGAGCGATTCCATCAGCCTGCTCGGGCGTGCAGCCGGCGCCGAAGACCGTGCAGGCGGTCGTAAAAAGAAGCAGAAACCGCAGCTTGCCCAAACGACGTTGACGCGCAGACTCTCTAATCATCTTGGCTCTCCAGTGGTTGGCTTGTCTCGACGGGATTCTCGTTCGATGCCGCGGCGGCAGCGCTCGCCAAAGGCAGACCAACGGCTCGTTCCAGATCGCTGAGCGATGTGGCCGCGGTCTCCCAGACCTGGACGTATCCGCGACGCGCGTCGAGCAGAGATCGCTGTGACTCCAACAGCGTCAGGACGCTGGTTGAACCGGCTTTGTAGGCGGCGTCCGTGAACTCGAGGTTCTTCTGAGCCTGCGGCAGTAGACTTTCACGATAGAAGGCGACGTTGGTCCACAACACTGAGGCACGATCAACGGCGATCCGAATATCCTGTGCGATGTTCAAGTACAGATCTTCGTAGGACTTGATAGCTTGCACGTGGCCGTATCGCGCTCGTGCGATCTGGGCCTGATTCTGGTCAAAGATCGGCAGAGTAACCGAGATGTTTGGACCCCACATGTACTCGATTTCTTGGCGGCCTTCGGCCGCACGTTCTCCGCGTGTCTGAATATCCGGAATCGCAAGACCGCCAGAGCGCAGCGACGAACGGGCAAAGTCAGCCGCAACATTGCGCCCGGCCTGGCCGCGGCTTTCCAGACGCTCGCCACTGATGCCGATGGAGACCTCAGGAAACACACGCAGGAACTCCAGCTTGATCTCCGCGCTGCCCGCACCGAGAGCCTCCTCGAGCGCTTTCAGATCGAGGCGGTTTTCGCGCGCAACAGTCATCAACGAGTCAGCGTCGAATGCATGCTCACCGGACTCAGGAAGTGGGTCGGATAGCTCCAGCTCATCCGTGTTCAGGTCCAACGACATCAAGCCCGCGAGCGACCGTTTTGCATTGACCGAAGCGAGACGCGCATTCCGAAGGTAGAGTTCCGCGCGCAGTAACTCGCCTCGTTGCAGGCTCTCGTCCAACGCACTTGCCACGCCGGCTTCACGCTGTGCCCTGGTGACGTCATAGGACTTGCCCAGCAGGCCCAGATTGTCCTCGGCGATCGCGAGCAGGTCATCGGCGGCCACAGCAGCGTAGTACGCACGCTTCGTGGCGGCCACCAACTCGCCCGCGAGCCGTGCGACACGAACGATCTGGCCCTCGACCTGATGCTCGGCGATCCGTTTCTTGACCGGCATCTGCCAAAGATCAACGATGTTCTGTGCCAAACTCCCCTGGAGGTTGCTGAGTCCGCCGCCCGCAGGAAACATCACGCCGATGCCCAGAGTCGGGTTCGACAGAAGGCCGGATTGCACCCAGTCCGCGCGGGCCATCCCAATATCGGAGAAGGCAGCCTGCAGCTTCCGGTTGTTGAGCAGGGCCATGCGCACGGCCTCATCCGAGGTCAGCCCGTCGGACAGGTAGGCGCTCAACTCTTCGGCTGAGAGCCCATCTCGCTCGGGACTGTATGACTCAGCCACGCCCGTGCTCTGGTCTATGAGCGTTCGTGTTCGTTTGTAATCTGGTTTGGGATCAACGGTGGCGCACCCGACACCGACCGTCAGCACGGCCAATGAGGGGCAAGTGATCTTCGCCAACCGCTTCAGTACTAATATGTTTCTCATGGTTCGATCCAATCTTAAAACGTACCCTCAAAGTTGGGCAGCAGGCATCGCATGTTCGGCACGCCACAGTTCTTCCTTCACATCCACCGGCTTCTCGGCCGGCACTGGCTTTCCGAAACGCAGGAACAGCGTCGGAACGACCAACATGTTCAGGAAAGTCGACGACAGCAGACCGCACAGGATGACAATCGCCATCGGCGTGAGAATCTCTCTGCCCGGCTGCTCGCCACCGAGGGCCAGCGGAACCAGCGCGAGACCCGCAGCGAGTGCCGTCATCAGAATCGGAGCTAGTCGCTCCATCGCTCCTGTTCGAACCGCCTCGGGAAAGTCCGTGACTCCCTCGAAACGCTGCAGGTGCCTGATGTGCGACACCATCATGATGCCGTTTCGAGCGGCGATACCAAACACGCTGATGAAACCGATGACGGACGCCACCGACAGGATGCTCCCCGAGAGATAAACACCCACCACACCGCCAATCAATGCCAGGGGCAGATTGACCATGATCAAGAGCGTGTCACCTATCGACCGAAAGACGACGTGCAGCATGAAGCCGATACCGAGGATCACGACAATGCCGAGCAGGCCCAGGCGACGAGAAGTCTCCTCGGCACTCTCGAACTGTCCGCCATATTGGACATAGTATCCGCGCGGCATCTCGACGCCCGCCCCTATTGCCTGCTTGATGTCCGCCACGACCTTGCCCAACGCCCGGCCGGCCACGTTGCACATCACGACAATCTTGCGTTGGGCGTTTTCTCGGCTGATCATGTTCGGCCCACGTTCTTCGCTGATATGCGCAAGCGCCTTGAGCGGAATCTTCGCACCGGCCGGCGTGTCCACCAGCACCTCGTCCACCATGGACGCAGTGAACGACTGCCAGACATCCGGCCCCGATGGATCACCAGCACGGATCACCAGGTCGAAGGAGTTGCGTCCTTCAAGGATCTCGGTGATGGCGTCGCCGGCAAAAGCCGTCTTCAGGGCGGTGGCGACATCGCCTACCTGCAACCCATACCGGGCGATGGCCTGGCGATCGAACTCGACGCGATGGATCGGAATGTCGTTCTGTTGTTCGACGGTCAGATCGACAAGACCGGGAATGTCGCTCATGACCGACTCGGCCTCCTTGGCAAGGGCGCGGAGCTTCAGCAAATCCGGTCCGAATATCTTTACGGCGATGTTCGCCCGCGTGCCCGAGAGCATATGGTCGATCCGGTGACCGATGGGCTGACCGAACGTGGCCTTCACACCGGGGATCAACCCCACATCGGCTCGGAGGGCTTCGAGAAGCTCCGTTCTGCTCCGCCTGGGAAGTCCCAGTCGAGCAGGTGCTTCCATATCCAAGGTCAGATCGATCTCGCTACCCTCGGTGTTCATTCCGTGGGCGTCGGCTTCACCGCGACCGGTACGCCGGCCTATGGCGGCGATTTCGGGATGCTGCATCAGCGTCTCTTCTACAACATGGGCCAGCCGATCGCTTTCTTCCAGCGAGATGCCGGGAACCGACACCAGACCGACGACTAAAGCTCCCTCACTGAACTCGGGGAGGAAACTCCGTCCCATCGAGCCGGCGCCGATGACCGATGCGACGAGCATCAGCGCGGTCGGCGTGACCACCCACCAAGGGTGCCGCAGGGCAAGAGCCAGAGGACGGGCATAGAGCCGTTTGAGGTGGCGGACGACCCAGGGTTCTCGGCCCTGAAGGACGGTCGCGCTCTTTGGCAACAGGTAGTAAGCGAGCGCCGGAGTGAGCGTCAACGCCGCAACGAGCGATGCACCCAACGAAACTACGAAGGCGATGCCCAGCGGGCGAAGAAGTCGGCCCTCGACTCCGGACAGGAAGAATAGCGGCACGAAGACCAAGATGATGATCAGCGTCGCGAAGACGATCGAGGCCCGAACCTCGACGCTCGCTCGAAAGATCACTTCCATCGCCGGGCGGCGGTCGGACTCGGGTAAGGCCGTGTTCTCGCGCAGTCGTCGGATGATGTTTTCGACGTCAATGATCGCATCGTCCACCAAGGCCCCGATGGCAATCGCCATCCCGCCGAGCGTCATCGTGTTGATGCTCGCTCCGAAGACTCTGAGCGTCAGTATGGCGATCACGAGTGACAATGGAATGGCCAGCAGGGTGATGAAGCTCGCTCTCATGCTGGCCAGGAACAGAACGACGACGAGGATGACCATGAAACCACCGTCGCGCAAGGCTTCCACCGTGTTGGCCACTGACGCCTCGATGAAGGCCGCCTGGCGGAACAGGTTCTTGTTGACAACCATCCCCTCCGGCAGGGAAGCTTGAATCTCGTCGAGCGTCAGATCCAGCCGCGCAGTGACTTCCAGTGTATTGGAACCAGGCTGTTTCAAGATGGCCATTACCACGCCGGGTTCAATGATCGGCTCCCAATTGGGACCCCGTCGCGAAGCCCAGCCCGTGCCTCGCCTTATCTCAGCGCCGATCGTAACGGCCCCGAGGTCGGATACTCGGATCGGCCTTCCTTTGCGAACAACGACGACCGTCTGCGCGATGTCGTCCGTGGTTTGGATGCGGCCGACACCTTGGATGATGGACTCCTCGCCGCCTTCCACGAGAAATCCCGCAGCCACGTTTTCGTTCGACTCGCGCAACGCCTCGGCGACTTCTCCAATGCTTATCTGGTACGCCCGCAGCAACTTCGGAGACAGCACGGCCTGATACTGCTTTTCATCCCCGCCAAACAAGGCAACCTCGGCCACGCCGCGCACGGAGAGAATGCGGCGACGCATGTCCGTGCCCGCCAGCGTACGCAGCTCGAGGGGGCCATGCCGGTCGGAGGTAAGCGAGGTGAAGAAGATTTCGCCCATAACGGATGACATGGGCGAAAGGATCGGAGGATCGAGGTGCTCCGGGAGCTTGTCCGCCACCGCAGCCATTCGTTCGGTGACGGTTTGACGCGCCCGATAGATGTCGGTTCCCCACTCAAACTCTACCCAGATCGTTGAGAAACCGACGGCCGTGGAGGACCGCACGCGCCGCACGTTCGCGGCGCCGTTGACCGCGGTTTCGATCGGAAACGTCACCAGCGTTTCCATTTCCTCGGGGGCCATGCCGTGTCCATCCACCAGGATCGTCACGGTCGGCGCCGTCAGGTCCGGGAACACGTCCACCGGCATATTGCTGGTGACGTAGATCCCCGCAAAAAGCAGAGCTATCGAGATGATCAGTACGGCCACGCGGTTGGACAGTGACCATCGAATCAATGCATTGATCATGGCAGTCGTCCTCCTTTAATGGCCGTGGCCTTCGCCGAACGATGCAGGTGAAAGTGACGCGAGTTTGATGGCATACGCCCCCGTGGTCACTACACGCTCCCCTTCGGTCACGCCGCCTTTAACTTCAAAAAAACCGTTGTCGCGAACGCCGATTTCCAGGTCGCGTCGCTGAAAGTTCTCGCCGTCGACCAGCACGTAGGCGGTTGGACGACCGTTGTCCTTGACGATTGCCGCTTCTGGCAAGGCTACGGCGTTCGTGGCGGTTCGAGTTTCCAGGTACACGTTGGCGAACATCCCCGCACGGAATAGACCATCGGAGTTGGGCATCTCATACACAACGGAAACAGTCCGCGTTTCTGGATCGACGATACTGGCGATGTTCACCAGCCGTCCACCTCCCCCGTTGAGGATGTTGAAACTCCTTTCGGGATAGGCCGGAAGTGTCATCGTTGCACCCGGGCTCTCGGCTAGCTCGCTGAGATCGAACTCAGATATCTCCGCCTCTATCCACACGTGCTCGACGTTGACAATTCGGAACAGTTCCGTCTGGGCATCCAAGTGCTCGCCTTCGATATGCCGAACGGACACAATCTCACCCGCGATCGGCGCGACAAGAGGCATCTGGTACACGGAAGTGTTGGCTGCTGCTTCACGTTCGGAGGGTAGAGCCTTCGCTCGCAGGTCAACGAGTCGTTCGTGGGCGCGTTCGTACGAGCGCTTCATGGCCTTTGCTGCTTCATGCTCCGCCTCGGCGAGGCGGAGGGTCTGGTTCGCTCCGTCGTACTGCTGTTCCGTACCAACACCTTTCTCACGAAGCTGGACCGCACGATCCATTGCGCGACGGGCAAACTCGAGTCGCGCCTCGGATTGAATGAGCGAGCGGTCGACCTCCAGTGCCTTCGTGTCTAGGTCGAGTTCGCGCAGCGCCAGTTCTGTTTCGAGCGACCGAACCTGCGCCCGGTTGGCGCTTAGCTGAACGATCTCGGTGGCTGGGAGTTGCGGCTCGATCATGGCCAGCACTTGGCCGGCCTCTACGCGGTCTCCGATCTGAGGCAGCTTGCCTCCTTGCGGGCGCAGCAGCCTGCCGGCAAAGGGCGGACTGACAACCGCCGAAGCACCCTGTGGCGCTACGATCCGACCGGGAAGAGGGAGGCGATGCACGAGCGTACGCTTGGACACCGGCTCATAGAGCGTGCCGATCTTCCACTGGGATTCGAGCAGGAACTGAACAAGATCGGGCGGATCGGGCTCCGCAGCCGCTTCAGCCGCGTGAAACGCCGCATCGGCGTTGGCGTGGACTATCAGTTCACCGACCTCGATCGCCTCCTGGACTTGCGGGCCGTCCACAATCAGTCGGAGGCCATGCTTGCCGGCTGCCTCGAAGGTCCATTCCGGAACGAACAAGCCATCGCGCTTGGGCGCATCCCATGTCAGTTTGCGCACGGCGCCTCCCGGCGCCGTCAACTCGAACATCATGGACCCAGAACGTACAGGTTCGCCGGTGGCGAGTACCGTGACGTGGGCGAGGAATTCCGCCTGCTCGCCGACAACAAGGTGCGGATACTCCATGAAAAGTTGGACCTTCGGTGTGAACAGCGTAACGCTGATCGGGTCTGGTCCCTCATCTCCGTGGGCGTCGGCTTCGTTAGCGTGGCTTGCGCCGCCGCTGCCGTGTCCGCCACCGGCGTAACTGACGCGTTCGCAGCCAAGTGTGGCCGCAAGCGCTACTGCCGTGAACAACGTCAAGAGTCGTGACAATGTGTGCATTGGATACCTCTCTTTGGTTCCCTCTCGTTCCTTGTGCTAACAGATGGCCATGCGCAGCGCTCAAGGCGCAGCGACGACCGGATGGGCTACGTGCCAGTTCGGGTTGAGTAGGGAATCAGAGCAGGAGGGCGTGGCTGGTCAGCAGAATGCCTGTGACCAGACCGCGGGCGCGCGGGATGTTTGCAGACGTCTGTTGGCTCTCGACAGGAGATCGGCCATCATCCGTCACACAACTGGCGATGGTAAGAGTACGTACTGCGGTCCCGATGCCGGCGCCGACTGCGGCGCCAGCCGTGGAGGTTCGGGTGCCCGGGAGCATTTCCGGCAGATCCAGCACGATCTGAATCGCCGTGCCTTCGTCCTCGGCAGGACCCGCCGACAGCCCTTCGTGATCGTGCTGCTCGTGCTGATGCTCCGAGTTCTCCTGCAGATCTTCCAGATCGCAGAGCGCCACCGTGTGGCCGTGGGTGTCATGACCGTGGTGATCGTGGATCACCAGCGCCTGGGCGGTAAGAGGGCTCAACACGAGCCCTGGCAGCACCACTAGCGTGGCCAAGAGCCGCCCGCAGCGTTTGGCATGCCGAATCAGATTGTAGTGAAGACCCATGCTAATGATCGAACCGCTCGGTCTTGTTGCGACCGCTGAGGACCTTTCCATCAGTCCATCAGCTTATCGACACTGAGACCGACAAACAAGTAACACGGTCGTCACAGTTCGCCCACGCCGGACCTTCCAACGCCCGATTATCGCCGCCACCGGATGAGTCGTGCCGAGTTCAGCACAACGGCCACCGAACCCACATTGTGCGTGATCGCAGCCATGATCGGAGAAAGCACGCCGAGGCTAGCAAGAACGATGGCGGCGCCGTTATACAGGACCGCGAAGACCAGCAGATTCTCACGAATCCGGCTCCTCGTAACGCGCCCAAGCCGAATCAGCGCGGGCACCAAAGAAAGATCCGGTTTCAGAATCCCGATGTCGGCGGTTTCCAGGGCCAGTGGGGAAGCACCGGCACCCATCGCCACGCCGACGTGGCTCGTCGCCAGCGCAGGACCGTCGTTGATGCCATCGCCTACGTACATGGCCTTTCGGCCCGTCTCCTGCATCGTTCGCAGCCGCTCGACTTTTCCATCCGGAAGGAGTTCACCCACCCAGGCATCCACGCCCACTTCCGCAGCCAATCTCTCAACCACGTCCGTTCGGTCGCCCGAAAGAAGATGAACGCTCGAAACGCCAAGTGACTTCAGTTCTCCGACGGCAGGGGCGGCTATGTCCGCGCGGAGTCTACCATCGCGATGCGCCCGACACATCGGTCATCGCACGAAACCCACAACGTCGTACCGATCGGGTCATCCGGAGCATCTTGCGCTGCACCAGCAACGAACTCTCGCCTGCCCACACGTATCCGCCTGCCATCGACCGTGCCGCTTACACCCAAGCTGACTCGACTCTCGAACTGGCTCACCGGTTTGACCGTCAGCTTCCGGCGCTCGGCTTCTCGTACGATCGCGTCCGCGAACGGATGGTCGCTGTTTTGCTTGACACTTGCCGACCACACCAGTATCTCGTCGCTCGCTACGCCGTCGAGGGGATGAACGGCCTGCACAAGCGGCCGGCCCTCCGTCAGGGTGCCCGTCTTGTCGAACACAACCGTGTCGATCTCGCCAACCGCCTTTAGCAGCCTGCTAGATGGACTACTCATTCCGCCGTCGCATGAGATGTGAAAGGCGCGGGATGCGCCACCACCAGAGTGCGAGCCCACTTGCCGAGGTCAGGATCGCCAAGGCACTCATGAACGTGAGCAACCAGTGGTTGAAGTTCTCACGTTCGCCATAGTCCATGATGTGCAGCATCCAGAAGAAGTCGAAAGTCCGCCACAAGTTGTTCCGTCGCGCCGTGACCTGGCCGGTAACGGCGCGAACGTACAGGTGTGGTTCGCTCGGGTGGTCGAGGATGACCTGATACGCGGGGAGCGGCCCGCCGCGGTACTCGCTCGGCGCATCGTTTTCGATTAGCCGTACCGACGCCACGACCGCGGCCGGAGCAAAATCACCCAACGCGACTCGTTCCGCCTCAGCAGCGCTTACGGTCGGGATGAACGATCCGCTAGTGGCATCGACAGCGCAAACGGGTATGGCCTCAGCGTCGAGGATTTCGTAGACCGTAACGCCGAGCCGTTCGCGCAGCCGAATCTCGGTGAATGCTCCGTTGCATCCGCCCTGTTTCGCCGCAGCGATCGCGCCGGCCGGTGATATGTTGACGCGTTGGAGATCCAGTGCTGTAGCTTGTCGATCCGTGCGGTCGGATTCACCTCGCACGTCGTGAATATCGAGCACGCTAAAGACGAAGCCGCCGACGCTCCAGGCGAGCAACTGAACGCTGACGACAAGGCCGATCCATCGGTGTAGCAGATACCACGTCTTCCTGCGCATCATGAACGTTTTCCCATCTGAGCCGGGGAAGGCACCACGACGGCCGTGGACCGGCGGCGATTCTACGCGCTCATGCACTTGTTGGCTTGCACGTCTCCGCACGAGTCGGTGTCGTGTGTTTTGCCGACATGCGCGGCGCTCGCCTGCGGTACAAACAAAAACGCCTCCCGGGAGGGAGGCGTGTCTCGTCGGGCTGCAAGATGCGATTCGCTATACGGCCGGTGCTGCAAATCCTCCAAACAGGAACATCCAGGCCATCATCACGATCATCAGAATGCCGAATGCTTCCACGTCTACCTCCTTACCTCGATTGGGTTGAGTGGGGCGGCGCGAACACACGCGCACACGCCTACATGCCCATGTGCGAGCCCATCATGCCGGACCCCGTGCCGTGCATGTGGCCGGTTGGGCCGCCGTCAGTCATGTGAAACTCCATGGCGTCGCTGACGATGATCAGTTCCTCGGTATCGCCGTCGCCGTCGAGGTCATCGACATCCGTCGCAAGCGTACACTCGTACACGCCCTCGCACGTGAAGTCCTGACCGAAGAAGCCGGGAACGGCCATGGTGTTCTCCACGGCCTCACCGTCGGCGAGATGGCAACCCGCCTCGCCCGGCATGTCGAGCGGCCCCATTCCCACGATCTCGGAGCACGGAATCTCGACGGCAACCTCCTCGCCGGCGCCGACCTCGATGTCCATCATCCGGTCTTCAAGACCCATATGGCTTGCGACATACGACAGGTGGAACGTGCCGTCGCGGTCTGAGTCGTTGCGGACCATGACCATCATGTCCGACGTCCCGGGCGCAAGGTCATCCTGGCCGTTAAAGCCCATCTGGCCCGGCATGTGATCAACGTAGCCGTCCATCAAGGCACCACCGAAGCCGGTTGTGCCGCCGACCTGTTCGGCCACATCGAGCGTCTTCGTGGCCACGTCTGCGGCAGCCGTCGAGTCATCGCCGGCAGGGACAACACCGTTAATACAGCCGACACTGAACACCATAACGGCTGTCAACGACGATACGGTTCGAAACCATCCGAACATGCTTTTTCTCCTTGCATAGGTAACGCGGAACTCGTCCGCAAGTACATCTTTGATCTCCCAGGCGATCCACCAAGCGTGACCCTCTCAGTGCCGGGAACACGATTAGACGCGTAGTTTTGCGAGGCGCCGCCGTCCACGCCGCGGATTCGCTTAGGGATGTTGGTGGTTATTCCGCGACGCCACTTCGGACGGAGGCGCGTCTCGCAGATCGTTGCGTTCACTACAGCGTGCGCAGCCGTGGTCACGTCGTCCGTGCGAGGTACTTCGGCATCCAGGCATGGCAGCGACGGATGCAAACAAGAACCCTACGACCGCAATTCTGAACGCCCAGCGATTTAGCATCCGTCTCTCCTTGGGATAAATGCAACCGAAGCTTAACCGTGGCCATCTAGATCGCGACCACGTCGTATATGGATTGGATGCGTCGGCCGTCGGGTTTCTTCCGGAGGTCGCAAAAAAAGTTCTGGCAGAGAGCCGCTGCCGGGCGCCGCGCACGGGTCACAAGAGATGTCCCGGTAGGATGGCCGGCGCTTCCAGCTTTTTGGAAACGAGACGGCATCCGGCGATTCCGGAGCCCAGCAAATACGGAGGACCATGCTGGCGGGTGTTCCGGGTCAGTGGCCGTGCCGTCCGGTTCCCTCCGGCAACGCCGGCGCGACGGCTGCCATCACATCGGGCAATTCGGTACGTTCGTCGAGCCGGCTCAACACGCAGTGGCATGTCGTTGGATCCGTAAGGTGGACGAGCCTCCAGGCGCCGACCGAAACTTTGTGCCCGTCGTGCTTTCCGACGACACACGGGTAGTCCTTGTGCTGCCCAAAGTGTTCCTTGGCCACCGGTCGGTGGAACACAGCACCCAGAAACTCGCCGTCACGATCGTAGGCTGCGGCAACGCCTTCAAGTTTGCCGAACCGGAGTAAGTAGATGGCCTGAAGATGGAACCCGCCGGGCAAGAGGTCTGGAATGTCGAAGCTCAGATCTGGCGCATACTGCCTCGCGTCGGCCAGCGAGCCCTCTCTTGCGTCATAAAGGGCGAGGAATTTGCCGAACGCCTGATTGGCATCGAGCGGGAGGCCGTTGAGGAGGACGCTGAAATCAACAGTTGATGCGTGTGCTGAAGAGCCCGTCCAGACCAGGCCCACCAGACTCAGGCCGACGGCAAAAACCACGGCCGCAGCAAGAGCGTATGGTGCGCGACCGACTCGCCACCGCGGCCGTCTTGCCGTCGGCGGAGTCGCCTCCCCGGCTTCATCAAGACGCTGCTCAATGGCGGTCCAGAGATTTTCGGGCACCAGGGTGTCAACCTGTGGAGCCAGGTCGGACGCGAGTTTGCGCACGGTTGCCAGCTCGGCACGGCAGGTATCGCAGTCCTCGAGGTGTACCTCAAGAGCCGTGCAGGCGTCTGGTGCAAGTTCGCCGTCCACGTAGGGGCCCAGGTTTTCTTGCGCTTGTTCGCAGTTCATCTTTCTAATCCCGCGTCACGCTTCTGCGCGTCGATATGCCGATCCATGGTCCGCGGCGACTTAGCACCTATCCTTTGGATGCATGGGGCTGTCCGATCCTTCCCATTCATAACTGTTCTGTAACAGATTTCTCAGCCGCTCACGCGCCCGATTGAGGCGTGAGGCCACGGTGCCCTCCGCACAGCCGATGGTCGCTGCAATCGACCGGTAATTCAGTCCCTCCTGGTACCGCAGCAGAAGCATCGCCCGGTCGTTCGGAGGGAGCATTGCGAGTGCATTGTTCACATCAAGCCTGGCTGTAGTGCGACCGTTTTCAGACGCGGCGCAGTCTTCTGCGGCGAGTTCCTGCAACTTCACCCGCGTCTGTTTCGCACGCCTGAGGAACTGCAGGGCTTCGTTGACGGCGACCCGGTAGAGCCACGTCGCCAGCGACGAACGTCCGTCGAACCTGCCGAGTTGCGTGAACGCTTTCAGATACGTCTCCTGGGCGAGGTCGAACGCGTCGTCAGGGCTGGCTGTCATCTTGAGGAGGAGCCGATAGATGGGCGCTGACGTCTGATCGTAGAGTTCTCGCTGAGCATCACGGTTCCCAGCGCGGCATCGTTCCAGTAGGTCGTGTTCGATCACTCTTCCGATTCCGCCACCGCAGGGGCATCGCTATCCGAAAACGCTGCGCGCGACAGCGTCGCTCGTAGTATGATCCTAAGCGCTCTTGCTGCGAAATCAAAGCGGAATCGGCGACTGGTTTTCGATCGTGGAGCCAGCGAGAGCTTGCGAAGGCCGGGCGGCATTGCGCGATCGGCCGCACCACCGGATCGTTCGCATCGTGCCGTCGTGGGCTACGGATAATCGCACGGAGTCGTGGACCGCTCGACCCCGCATATTCTCCCGTCACGCCCGAGAGTGGACCTTTCGTTCGGCAGGTTGCAGGGAGTACGGGCCCCCTGGCGGTCTACCGTAGCGCGACGCTCGGTCAGAGCCGAGCCGCGCATGCAGCGTAGCATACTACGGGGTCATGCGGGTGCATTGCTTGAGTTTCCCGCCGCAGCCCGTGCACTTGGTACTCGCCAGCTTTCCGGTCTCGAAGAAGTTGGCAATCGCTGATTCGCACCCGGAACACCTCATGACCTTCTCCGTTTGGTACGTCCCCATGTAGGGATCGTTCATGTCCAGCCCTTCGACCCAAACTACCTCGCATTTCGGGCAGATAGCCGCCTTAGGCTGATCGGATGGGGCCATGGACCGGGTTCGCGTCGTGGCTTGGCAGCCGGTCAACGCGACGGTTGTCGCTAGGCTCAATGAGAGAACGGCGAGGCGAGGCTTGAAACTCGACATCGGGATTCCTTTCGGATGGAAGCAAGTTCGTCATGCGCAGTTCAGTAGCCGTACGTGCTGGCCGCGGAAGAACACTGCGGCTGAGGCGATCAGCCAGACACTCGAGTGCGAGCGCCGCGCGGAACCGCGGCCATGATACGGTCACGCCCAAACGCCGGCACTCCGTACTGCTGCCACCAGTCGATAGACTGGTTCGCGTTCCGTCTTTCCTTACTTGGATGCACGGCACACCGCCGTCCTTCCCAGCAACCCGAGTTTTTCACGGCGCCTCTTCGTGTCAGCTAGGGGCGACCGTAACCACGAGACTCGAACCGAAATGCTTGGGCATGATCTGATGTTCGGCCCGCTGCGCGTGACATGATACGCACACGACCTCGCCCCGTCAGTCCGTACAAGGAAGGAACGTCGGGCCCGCGCGCCAAGCCAACCGACCAAGCTCGTGACAGCCCCTCCAACTGATTCAGCGACGTTCACATCCAGGCGGAGCTAGCGATCGATACCCTGTCGAATCCGCTCCCACTCTTCGATCGGAACTCGTCGAAACGCCTCCAAGACTCCGGGATCGAAGTGGCTTCCAGCCTCCTCCTCGATCATGCGCCGTGCCTCGGCGTACGGAACTGGTGATCGGTATGGTCGCACGCTCGTCAATGCGTCAAGGGTGTCGGCCACCGCAAAGATTCTCGCGTCAAGCGGAATCTCCGCGCCGACGAGACCGCGAGGATAGCCCGAGCCATCGAAGCGTTCGTGATGACACAGTACGATGTTACGTGCGTCGTCGAGGGAAGGCACTTCGCCGACAATGCGGGCTCCAGATTCCGGGTGCTGTCGCATCAGGAGCCACTCGTCGTCAGTGAGCGGACCGGGCTTCATGAGGATTGAGTCGGGAACACCGATCTTGCCGACATCGTGGAGGAGCGCGCCTACGGCAAGCGAACGCCGCAATGCCGGAGCCACGCCGAACTCTCGCGCCAACCGGAGCGCGTACGCGCAGACGCGCTCGGAGTGCCGCTCGGTGCTGTGCTCTCGCGCATCAAGTGCCGAGACCAACGCACTAACCGTGGCTTGGTAGGCTGCCGCGAGGCGCGATGTGGCGGTTCGTTCTCGACCGCCAAGTACCCCGGTGATCAGCGCAACAGCCCAGATCGTTCCTGATTCGGCGAACTGATTGAAGTTCTCTCCGAGATCGCCTCGCCATTGGAAGAAGACATGCGGAACGTACAGAACCGTGACGGCCAGGGCCGCGACGAGAGCTCCGCGTAAGTCAAACCAGACGGCCGATAAGACCACCGGGAGGATATAGAGCTTGCGAAGGACCACATGCAGCAGGTGCAGGCTTTCGGTGTCACGTGGCGTGCACCAATGAGCCGTCGTGACAATTGTGATACAGATCGCGATCAAGATGACGCGACGCGTGTCCGTTGTCGTACCGTGTAATGGTTGCGGTGCCTTGATGTGTTTCAGGACCGCCCGTTTGATCGGCCAGTTTCGCATCTCCGTTGACTCTCCTGGGCTCTGGCATCCTGTTTTGATCGGCGCTCGCCGGCGGTGACCGAGGCGGAGGCCTCGCCGATTTCGCCGGACGCGCTACACCAGAGCATTAGATGCACGGGCCCTCGGAGTACTTCCGGGAGAGGACGGCTGTTGCATCCAGATGCATGTAAATGGGCACGAACTAGTGTCCTGCGCCTCGAGGGACTTTTTTCGGAAGAAAATGCGGAGCGTGTGCATCAAACTTATCGAACGGCGGCCAAGGAAAGGAAGCGTCCGAGGTGAATCCGATACCCGACCGATCAGCCGTTGCCTTGCACAGGCAAGCGGCCTGTCCGCTCTGCCGGAGTACTGAGTATGTCGAGTCGCGACAACGAGACGAACGCATTCTGCCTGCCCGGGAACGGCCGCCGCCGCCCCGGGCCGTCAACTCGGCCGTGGGTGCTGAGTGATGAGGCGGGGACGCCGGACCCTTGGGCTCGGCGTCCCTTTTTGTATAGGCGGAGGATCCAATCCGATAATGGGCTGCGAGAACCGCAAGTGTCTAAGACGGCGCCGATCGGGAGGCCGGGCGGCAAGATCGGGCGACTGTCGCAAGGCGCTTCGTCACCACTTGCGAAACGACCCAGGGCCGATCATCATGCCCTGCGCGCCATGCACAACTCGATGTTCGACGAGATTCTGACGGGACTGGGAAGAAAACCGTACGCTGTGTCATCCAACAACGTATGCATCCGCATCCGGTCGCTGTGAACGGACGGATACGTTGCCTACATGAATTGAAAGGTACCGCACATGTTGAATCGCAAGGAAGTTACCACGCTGTTACTAGGCGTCCTTACCGCTGTCGGCTCCGCAGTCGCCGGGCCTGAGCATGACCACTCAGGCGATAAGAAGGGGCCCGCCGCACTGCCGAAATGTCCGGTCATGGGTGAGCCCGTGAACCTCGCTATCAGCGTGGCCACGGACGAC
>JAJDDX010000369.1 GCA_029260055.1 Phycisphaerae bacterium | reverse complement strand
CGCGCCGTCGCCGTTGAAGTCGACGCCGGTGGCCAGGCTTGCGCCCAGAGAGTCCAGATCGCTCGACGTAATAAGCAGGCGGTCGCTGGACTGTCCCAGGACGAAGCCGTTTTCCAGGTCCGGCTGACGCCGGTGGACGACGTAGACGCGGCCACGATTCTGGTCTGCCTCCGGTGCGCCGACGGCAATGTCATTTCTTCCATCGCCGTTGGTGTCCTTGATCGCCACGACTGTCCGGAGTCGATCGTTCGTATCGCCGGCGATACTGAACTGGCCGATCGGAGCGGCGCGGCCGTCGCCGCAGTGGCTGATCAGGCGCATGGCGTATTGGTACGGCGTCGGCGGCACAGCCGCGAAGGGGCTGAAGAAGTCGCTGCCCCACAGGTTCCGATTCTGTGCCAGAAAGGCCACTCCGGCGTTCGCGATGTCCGAGGAGAGCACGTTCGTGTCGAATTCCTCGACGGCGGCTGAGCGGTTCGGCGCCGTGACCACGAGGTCTCCGGAGGAGTCATCACTAAGGGCGTTACTCATAGCGAGGCCCGAGCCGAAGCGGTCGCCGGGGCTGTAGCCGATGATCCGTGCCCCGAGCGGCTCGAGGGGGAATGCGTTGCCGGCATAGAAACCCGACCCGGATGCGTCAGGCCCGAATGGGTCTCCGTTGCCTGAGCCGGGGTCGTCGCACGCCGCCGGGTCAAACTGCGTGGGGCAGACGTTCGGGGAGGGCACCGTGCCCGGCCCGATCACCGCGAACCCGAGTTGTTCATAGAGCTGCGGAGCCAGTAGCGGGATGAAACCGACGGACGGGCCGATGATCGTGTCATCGATGCCATCGTTACCTTCGACGCAGGCGCCGTTCTCAAACCGCTGTTGGTCGTCGATCGCGTTCACTTCGTTTCCGGGCTCGACAGTCATGTTGGAGAACGCCTGGCCGACCATGTCGAGGTTGATGACGGAGTCCGCGCCGTCGATGTTGGTCATCGCGCTGTTCGCGCTGCTGACGATCACCACGCCGCCGTTGAGGAACTGTCCGGCCGCCTCGAGCATACCCACGGTGAAGCCCCTTGAATCGGCGTAAGGGAAGCCGAATGCGAGCTCATTGCTGCCGTCACCGTCTACGTCGGGAATCGACGCGACCGCCGCCAGTCCGTCGGTGTTGTCGTTGTTGCCGGCGGTTCTGATTCCGGTGAATGCCACTCCGGGCAGTTGCTCGGTGCCGACCGCGTTGAGATTGAAGCTGCCGGTAAGGCGGCCGGGGCTGCCGAACAGGAGATAGGCTTCGCCGGGACCGACGCCCGACGCTGTGGCTGCGAACGGCTTCCCGTAACGCGCGGCTATGAGTAAATCATCGGTTCCGTTGCCGTCGACATCGCCCGGCGCGGCGAAGGCGTTGCCCGCGTTGTCTTCCTCGTTGACACCCTCGAAGATCGCGCCGTCGAACTGAGGTGATCCGCTGGCCAGCGCGCCGAGCCAGAGCACCTTCGGCAGTGACGAGACGCGGACGAACCCCGGCGCACTGCGCACGAGTGGGGCCGTCACACCGTCGCTAAACGTGATTCGCACGAAGATCTCGTACAGCCCGGAGTCGGCATTGCTGAACTCCGCCGTGGTTTCCGTCAGACTCGTAGGCGGATTCAGTACCGGAATCTCCGAGCCGGTCGGCTCGAACGTCGAGTCGAGGGCCTTGGCGAAGACGTCGACCAGACCGACCGACTCAGGCACATTCGTGTTCCAGGTGACCTCGACGATGTTCGCGTCTGTGCCCGCCGGCGACGGGGCGAGAGAGACATCGAAGCTGGGGTCGATGACCTCCAGCAGCCCCGTCCGGACGACGACCAAACTGCCGTCGGCGTACTTCACGACTTCCGGGTTCTTCCCGTCCCGAATGCGGGCGCCGACGTAGTACGTGCCGTCTTCCTGGATCGTCGACGTGTCGAGTGGGACGGAAGAAGTCGTATCCGGAAGATTCACCGCGATGGGGAACGTCCGGTTGCCCTCGTTCCGGTCGTCATCATAGAAGACATCGACAAGCCCTGATGTGTTAGGTTCGTTCACTTCGGCCGTGTAGCGAATCGTAAAGGTCTGGTCGCCGAAGATGTCTACGGTGTCGGTGCCGGGGGCCTCGAACGTAATCGTGGGAAGCTGCGCCACGCGCTGGTCGACCACGCGGATGATCGGCCCGGAGACCACTTCGCCATCCGTGAGCGTCCGCGGAATGGTGACGATCCTGTCGAGCCGCCCGTTGGTCACTGCCGTGGCGACGGAGAGCCCGGTGTCTGTGGCCGAGAGACCGATCTCGTAGTCGCCGGGCTCGAAACCGGTGGTCGAGAAGGTGAACGGGGGATTCACGTTTCCGGAACCGACTTGAAGTTGCGTACCGATCACGTCCGGCGACACGTCGCGGGAATCGTCCGCCTGAAGGTAGAACAACCGCCACTGCACCAAGCCTTCCGGGTCACCGGCATCAAAAGAGATGATCACGTCCGCGCCGGCTTCGACCTCGGTGATCGCCTCGGTGGGCCGGATGAAGCGCGGACTCGGCGGACCTTGAACCTGAATGATACCGCTGCTCTCGGTGCGCTGCTGTGTCTCGCCGACGGTCGCGATGACGCCGACTCGATAGAAGCCGATGCCCACCGTCGCCGGGTCGAACGAGAAGGCCTGCTGCGCGCCGGCCAGTAGGCTGGGATGCGTGATGATCGCGTCAGCGATCGGAGCACTTCCCGTCACGGCGTCGGCGACCTGGACGTAGAAGCCGCTCACGGTCACGGCCCCCATGCTCGCGTCGTCCGTCGTCACGCTGTAAATGACCGACACCGGCTCCTCGAGCGCGGAGAGCTCGAAGTTGTTCTGGAAACTCGCGATCTTCACGGTGAGTTCCGCTGCGTCGCCGCCGTTGTCGTTTTCGCTGCCGCTGCCGTTGACATTGGCATTCGGGGCGGGGGCGGTGAATCCCGGGCAGCCCGCCGAGAGGGCAAGCGAGGCCAGGCACAAAGTCGCGCAAATATTGCGGAGCCAACCGGATTGGCTCTTGCCGATGATCATCAAATCCATTGCACGCGTACTCCGAAACTCATTGGGTGTGAGGGCGGCGGTCGGTACGTAACGGCAGCGCATCACCCGCTTGCATCCGTCAAGAAGTCTACTGCAGGGCACGGCAGGCTTGCCGGCGGCAAACCTACCCGCACAACTGCTTACGGTTTCGAGAGTTATACGGGTTGCCCAAGAGGCCTGTCAACAAAGGCTGATTTGTGCGTCACGTGGGGAATAATCGGGGTTCTGGGGCGTTATCGAGCCGGTTCGGACCACGGCCGGACGCATCGTCACCCGCCGAGGCTCCAATGCCGTGCCGGCTGGGCGAACAGAAACGTCATCGTGGCTGAATGCCCGGCGCCGTGCGCATCTGACACGGTTTGTCCAGGTTTGCTCCGCCACTACAATCGACCCTTTAAGAGGTGACACGTGTCGTTGTCCGATGATCGACAGGCGGTGTGGGGCGGCTCCGGGACGGGCGATGCGGCCGCACGTCCGTCGGATGGGCCCGGCCCGGCCACACGGTCTCTCGCCGGCGCCCGCGTGCTCGTGGTGGGCCTCGGGCGGTTCGGCGGCGGAGTCGGGGTCACACGCTGGCTCGCCGGGCAGGGGGCTCGCGTCACCGTCACCGATCAAGCCGATGCCGACTCGTTGGCGCAATCCGTTGCCACGATCTCCGATCTGCACGTGGACCACCATCTCGGCGGACACGAATCGGTCGATCTGACCGCTATCGACCTGGCCGTCATCAATCCCGCCATCGACAAACGGCACAGTGTTTTCTTCTCGGAGATCCGGCGGCGGGGCGTGCCCTGGACGACCGAGATCAACCTCTTCTGCGAGCGCTGCCCCGCTTGGGTGATCGGCGTCACGGGTTCGTACGGAAAGAGCACCACCTCCGCGATGCTCGCGACCGCTCTTCAGGCGACGTTCAGCCAAGCCGGCCGGACGACCCGCGTCTTTCTGGGCGGCAACATAGGCGGCTCGCTCCTGGCGGATCTGGGCGGCATGTCCGCCGATGATGTCGTCGTCCTCGAAATGTCCAATGCACAGCTCGAGGACCTGCCGCGGATCGGCTGGGCGCCGCCGCTTGCGGTCATCACCAACGTCTTCCCGCACCACCTCGATCGCTACGACGGACCGCCGGGCTACTTCGAGGCGAAACTGAACATCGTGCGCGACCCGGCCCGCCAGAGCAGGGTGATCGTCGGCCGACTTCATCCGATGATGGCGGACATGCTGGCCGATGAGATTCCCGAACGCGAAGGGCGCATCCGGCGTGTCCACCAACCCGAGCGACCGTTTGAACTCAGCATCCCAGGCGGCCATAACCAGTCCAACGCGGCCTGCGCCCTCGAAGTCTGCCTGACCCTGGGGCACGACGAGACTATCGTCCGCTCGGCGCTGAGCAGCTTTCCCGGCCTGCCGCACAGGCTTCAGCACGTGCGGACGGTCGGCGGCGTGGACTACTTCAACGACTCCAAGGCGACGGCACCGCCTGCGACAGTGTCGGCTGCGGCCTCCTTCGATCAGCCGGTCGTCGTGATCGTCGGCGGACAGGACAAGGGCATGAGCTTCAACGCATGCGCCGAGACACTCGTTCGCACCTGCCGCGCGGTGGTCTGTACCGGCGAGTCCGGCCCCGCGTTCGCCGAGGCCGTCCGGGCATGCGCCGGGGCCTCGCATGACGCAGCCGGCCCGCATGACGCCGGCACGTCGCGCGACGTGGAGGTCAAAGAAGCCGATTCGCTGGAAGCAGCGGTCACGTGTGCCGCATCACGCGCGCAGCCGGGCGATGTGGTCTTGTTCGCACCGGGCGCTCCGAGTTTCGATGCGTACGCAAACTTCACACAACGCGGCGACCACTTCGTCCGCTTGGTGACGGCGATGCCGGGCTAGCCCAGCGGGCCGCTGCATCAACATACGCGTTCCGAGCCGCGACCGTGAGGGAGCGACCACCCGCGGGCCTACCAACACCCCAATGTAGTCGTCGACGCCGCTTCACTCGAGATGCTCCGCTCACGTGGCGCACTCCGGGCAGCGTCCTGATTCGTTGCCGGTGAGGTTGTAGCCGCAGGATGTGTCGAGCTTGCCTCGTTCGGCTTGTTTCGGCATCCGCATTTCCCAATCCAACTCACCACTGCAAGTACCAACACCGCGCCAACCTCATTTGGCGAGTCCATGTAGGCGTATCGTCGGACAGGTAGATGAAGCCATCGTCGTCATCGAACGGCGAGCCGCCGGTCCGGAACAAGATATCACCCGACCCGTAGACGTGTATGTCGCGAACTTCGTAAAGGCCAATCCTTCCGCCCAAAGTTGCCGAGGCTGCCCCAGCCTGCACGCGCTCGACCGCCTGTTCGAAAGATGGCCGACTTAGATGAAAACGAAGGCGCAGCGGCCACGACCAATGCAACACGGATAGAAGCAAGGCAAGGAACAACGGCAGAACGGCCCACCGCCATCGCCCCCCTTGTTTCGAGACAGGGCGGTCGAGTGCCCGACGCTCGCGGTCAGCCCTGACCGCGACGATGCGTCCGACATACTCAATGACCAAGACGGCAACCGCAACCGGACCGAGCAGCATCACCACACATGCAAGCCCGAGAAACGCTGGGGTGCCCGGCTCACTCGAGGCGTAAAGGACATATGCGGCTGCGACCGCAAGTGCTATCGCGTGCCATCCCGGCGGCGGCGTTGGCAGGAACGGCCATCGGATCCTCGCCTTGCCATCCTTGTACGTCGTTGGGTCGTCAGGGATGAACGCCCGCCCGCATTCCGGGCAGACAGCCTCGGGCAACCCGCGTAGCGAGTAGCCGCATCCGAGGCATGAGGCAGAATCTGGAAGTTCGATGGCCATGTCATCCCTGGGTCAGTTGCGGATCATCCCTGCTCAACCTCCGTGGCACACTCAGGGCACACGCCCGATTCGTTGCCGGTTAGGTTGTAGCCGCAGGTGGCGCAGTATACACCTCCGGCGTCCCGGTTCCGGCGTCTCACGTCGATATCGCTCCAAATGAACGCTCCAAGCGGTGCGAACGCCATCAGCGTCAGGGACGTAGCGAATAGCGACCAGTGCCCCGCGCCCGTTGTATACCCCAACACACCCGCACTGAAGAGCAGCAACCAGGCTCCCGAGACATGGACGCCGAAGAACCAGAGGTACGTCTGGAGTGTCAAATGGAATGGCCCGTAAGAACGGGATCGGCTGCGACGCCATGCGATGGTGGCCGGCACGGCGATAAGGACCGAGGGAAACCACAACGGGATCTGAACATAACTCGGGGAGCGAAGTCGGCCATAGAACCACAACCCGACACGGGGGCCCGTGAATCCCCACCTCCCCGGTGAACGCCACACCCATGCCCCCTCCGATGCGGGCGCAGAGCCGTCGTCCCAAGCCGTCAGCGCGCCACTGCACAGATAGAACGCCTGCGTGTCGCTCTCGTAGCCGAATTGGCACCAGATACTCGTAACGAGGATTGCCACCAGAAGGCTGGAGAAGAACAGCCCGGTAAGGCTCAGGCAGTAGGTTGTTCTGCGGCCGCGTCGCATGGTACAGTTCCGCATTCAGAACATATGCCCGATTCGTTCCCCGTCAGATCATAGCCGCATCTGGGGCACAGGCCGTGGCGGCGGCGACGGTAGCGCCGCAGCGGACCACGGTAGAAGGCGATGGCGGGGTAAGCGGCGAAGGCGATCGTCAAGAGCCAGAGCGGAAGACCGACACTATGCACCACGAGCCGATCGCTGGACGGTCCGACGTAGTGATGCCCGGCATTCAGGATGCAGGGCTTGTAGTCCCGGTACGGATACCGGAGATAGCCAAACCTGCTCGTCAATAGGAAGCCACGCTCGCCATCCACGGCATCGGGTTCCACCGCACGCCGATAGGACAGCCAAATCCCGCCGCGGGCGACGGTCATGTGGAGCCCCGTGTCGCTGCCGAGCGTGCGATCCAGGCACCAGCCGTGAAACGTACTCCCGTTCAAGGCTGCCCTTTCCCGGTAGCTGTCCGCCCACAAGTAGGTGGTTCCTGTCGCTGCGAGTGCCAGTAGAACGATGATGGCCTTTCGAATCACGACGGCTCGATCTCCGTGGCGCACTCTGGGCATCTACCCGATTCGTTGCCCGTCAGATTATAACCGCATGTCACGCACAGGCCGCGACGGCGCCTCCGATACCGCCGTAGCGGGCCGCGGATGAAGGCGATGGCGGGGTAGGCGGCGAGAACGACGGTAGTACTCCCGAGGAAGATACACCCGTCATATCGCCTGTAGGCAGTTTGACCTCTGTATCGGGTGATGTGGAACCACATTGGGATATGGACCTGCCGCGTATAACGATCGTCCCAAGCTAGCGGCTTTCTGTTTCGATGTATGCCGAACCACAGTCGTCCTTCCTTGAGGTTATAGATGTGGATTGAATTCTGCGAAACCTGCCCGATGTGCTGCGGAGCAACCCAACTCGCCGCCCAGAGGGCCCAAGTCCCCAGGGCAGCAAGAACCAGCACCACGATAACCACCTTGCGAATCATGGCCGCTTGGCCTCCGTAGCGCATTCCGGGCACGTGCCGGATACGTTGCCCGTCAGATCATAGCCACATGCCACACACAGGCCGCGGCGGCGGCGGCGATAGCGACGTAGCGGGGCGCGGAGGAGTAAGTGGGCGGTGGGGTAGGAACCGAATAGGACGATTGGCATCCAGAGCGGGAACCGAATGTCATAGACCCGCATACCGAGAGCATACTCTTGCGTGTTGACCCGGATACCGGCCCAGTACCAGAACCTCTCTTCAACGTTGTGCCCGCCGGGCGGTGCGCTGCAAACGTAGACGATACGCGGATGGCTGAGATGCCCGTGTAGACCCAACGTCAGCACCGGCCGGGCCAAGCGCGGATGCGGACCGCTGTCCCAGCGAACGGGCACGAGACCGTGCACGACCCCGCCCGCGACGAACGTCAACGCCACAAGGGACAGCCCCACGATAACTGCCTTGCGGATCATACCCGCTCGACCTCCGTAGCGCATTCCGGGCACACGCCCGATTCATTCCCCGTCAAATCATATTCGCAAGTAAGGCACAGGCCGCGACGGCGCCGACGATAACGACGCAGCGGGCCGCGATAGAAGGCGATGGTGGGGTAGGCGCTCAGCAGCAAGCTCGGCAGCAGAAACGGAGCCGCGATGGAATGCATCAGCGGGGTTTCTCCCTGAGGGGGCGGCGGGTCTGTCGCTAACTGGAGAAATGACCACATATCGGCTTCGAAACCGGCGAAGCTGACACCCCACCAGTTCGCCACCGCGGTTTCGTAGCTACCGCAGTACATGTACGCCGCCTCGAGCTTCCCGTTACGGACCTGGATATCGACCGTCGATCCAGCCGGCAATCTCGATGTGTCGCCCCGCACGATCTCGATAGCCGGCTGGTTGTGACGGGACCCGGCGCCGGTCGCCATGCCGAGTGCAAAGACCTCCAGCGCACTGACCGCAAGCAACGCAAACACCGCTTGAAGCGCCATCGCCCGAAGCGTGCGGCGCTTGCCCGAGGCGCTGGCTAGCGCGACGATGCCGGCGCACACGAACAGCGTCGACCAGGGAGAAATGACAAGGTTGTCGCTGTATACTTGAGGATCGTTGTTGGCGTGCCAGAGGTTCACGCGCACCGCCGCAACCGTCAACACCACGATAGCCGCCTTGCGAATCATCCCCGCTCGACCTCCGTGGCACACTCCGGGCATCGTCCCGATTCGTTACCCGTCAGATCGTATCCGCACGTAAGGCACAAGCCACAGCGACGGCGGCGGTAGCGGCGTAGCGGGCCGCGCATGACGGCGACGAACGGATAGGCTGCAAGGATGAGCACAGGGGCGTACAGGGGGAAGAAGACGAAGAAGATGCGACGATCGCGCGCCGTCAAGACGCTATACCCGAATCCCCATTTGTGTGCGCGGTCTGTTCTCAGCAAACGAACCTTGCTCCCAATCCGTGAGCTATCCGCATCATAGAATGTGTGCTGTAGTGTGCATGCATGATCGAAACAGTTGACGCCGTACGACGCCCAGCGGCTCGGCTCGACACAGCTGTCAATCCAGAGAGCTACAGTCACGCACGTAGCGAGCGTCAAACCCGCGATAGCCGCCTTCCGCATCATGTCCGCTTGACCTCCGTAGCACATTCCGGGCACACGCTCGATTCGCTGCCGGCTCGATCACAGCCACACCCGGCGCATAGCGGTTTGCGACGACGGCGCCATAGAAACAGCAGGTAGGCCATCGACAGAACGCAGGCAGCCTTCCATACGAACAACCACCACGGACGCCACCAGGCGCCGGTTTGGACCTCGACAACGTCCGACCCGCCGAAAAGAAGAAACGTGACCGCAGCCACTGCGTAACTCGCCGGTGGGGGCCGCGACGCACGCTCACGACGAGAAAGACCAAACCGATCACAGCCCACAAAGCAGCCTCGATGTAGTTCGCAGTCTCAAACATCCGCCTTGATTCCCGCCCCGCACTCCGAGCATACGCCCGACTCGTTCCCCGTCAGATCATAGGCGCACGTGAGGCACAAACCGCGCCGCCGCCGTTGCCATCGCCGCACCGGCCCACGGATGAAAGCGATGGCAGGATGAGTGGCGAAAAGTACAAACAACGCCCAGTACGGGATCTTGAACGATCTGTATTCTTGATTCGTCGTTCTGTGATGAGCGTAGCCAAAACCCGCAAAGCCCGGCGAAAAGAACTTGCGTGGAGGGGTCAGCCACGTATAGGGGCCGTAGTCGATGGTGAGCCCGCCCGGATGCAGAAACAACACCCAATGACTCTCCAGCCGGCCGGCTTCCGTTTCCTGTAAGGGCACCAGCTCCAGGCTATCTGGTCGAACGATCCAGGCCAGGCACGTGCCCATCGCCAGCATCCCGAGCGCCACGATGACCGCCTTGCGAATCACGCCCGTTTGATCTCCGTGCCACACTCCGGACACACGCCGGATTCGTTGCCGGTTAGGTCATATCCGCAGCCGACACACTGACCATCATGGCGTCGGCGTTCACGACGGCGGCGACGGGCCCCGACGACCAGTTCGAAGGCGGGGTAGGCCGCAAACAACATCGTGAGCATCCAGAACGGCGCGTGCATGCTCGTGTCAAGTTGGTCTACCGTCGTGTACCCGTACCGAACCTGCACCACCTCGCTCGTGAACCCGAACCGTTTTTGGACATTCGGGGAAGTCAGGTTGGCGGGCCCGTCTTCCGGTCTCGCTCGCCGCACGTAGGCCACACTTACCTGGCCATCGTGGCAAGTTGCGTGGACCTTGTGACGTGGCCCGTCGAGGTAGTACATATGGTGGATCGACCCGAAGTAGCTGAGCGTCCACGCTGCGCACATCCCTACCGCGGCGAGTGTCAGCCCAACGACAAATACCGTGCGAATCATGTCTTCTTGACCTCCGTGGCACACTCCGGACACACCCCGTATTCGTTGCCAGGTAGCTCAGAGCCACACCCGGCACACAGGGGCTTGCGACTACGGCGCCAGAGAAACAGCAGGTAGGCCATCGACAGAACGCAGGCAGCCTTCCATACGAACAACCACCACGGACGCCACCAGGCGCCGGTCTGAACCTCGACAACGTCTGACCCGCCGAAAAGAAGAAACGTGATCGCAGCCAGCGCAGTAATGCGCCGCCGGCCCCCACGACGCATGCTCACGACGAGGAAGCCCACGCCGATCACCGCCCATAAGGCAGCCTCGATGTAGTTCGCGGTCTCAAACATCCGAGTTGATCCTTGTGCCGTATTCCGGGCATCCAGCCGGCTCGCTCCCCGCTGGATTGTAGGGGCGGTCGTACGGTGCCCGTTTGTGCGGACGGCCGCGATCAAGCCGAGCCCTCCGGTGACCCGCCACAGCCACTTGTCGGCCGACCTGCGTCAACTACACTCATCGCATGTCCACGGACTCCGGCGCCAATCCGTCTACGACTCATCGACTCCGCCCGTGGCAGCGATTTCTCCACGAGATCATCTTCGAAGCGGATACGCGATCCGGCAAGGCCTTCGACGTGGCGTTGCTCGTCGTCATTCTGATGAGCGTCACCTGTGCGCTGCTCGAGAGCGTGGCGGAAATCAGTGCCGAGTGGGGCCGGCTGCTTCGAACGGCGGAGTGGTGCTTCACCATCCTGTTCACCATTGAGTATGTCCTGCGACTGCTGTGCGTGGGGCGCCCGAGGCGCTACGCCCTGAGCTTCTTCGGGCTGGTCGACCTGCTCGCCATCATCCCGACCTACTTGAGCATCTTCATCGCCGGGTCTCAGTCGCTCATCGTGATTCGTTCGTTGCGGCTGGTTCGCGTGTTTCGAATCCTCAAGCTGCCGCATTTCCTAGCGGAGGCCGACGTGCTCACGCAGGCCCTTCGCACGACCGGCAAGAGAACGGCCGTCTTTCTCTTCATCATCATGGTGGTCATCGTGATCATGGGCACCGCGATGTACGTGGTCGAGGGCAATCAGCCGGACACGGACTTCACGAGCATTCCCAAGGGCATCTATTGGGCGGTAGTCACCATGACGACGGTCGGCTACGGCGACATCACACCGACCACGCACTGGGGGCAGACGCTCGCGGCCGTCGCCATGTTGCTGGGCTACAGCATCATCATCGTGCCGACCGGCATCTTCTCGGCGGAGTTCATCACCGCGCGCCGCGCCCACATCAGCACGCAAGCCTGCGAGCAGTGCGGGAAGGAAGGGCACGACTTCGACGCGAGGTACTGCAAGTACTGCGGCAGTGGCCTCTAGCAGACCCGTGACAACGTAGGCTCACTTGCTGAGTTGTAGCATCGCCCCTCATGGGCGGCGCAATCTCGCCCAGGTGAAACGCGCTGCGCGGCGGGCTTTAGCCCGCGCGGACCACGTGTCCTCGGACCCGCAGCCTAGCAGCCCCTGAGAAAGCCGAAATCAGGCGTAGTTCTGTAGCGCCACCCCTTGTGGGTGGCGAGCCGCGCGGCCCTTCGTCGCCCTCACGGGACGACGCCACATCCTTCAACGGCCGGCTTAGAGCGAGCATCGCACCTAGACGTACGCTCTTGCCTCTTTCGCTTCTCTGCGAACGATGAAGGCACGATCCCACTCGAACTGTTCGTCCTCGCCGAGGATCATGTCCAGCGTCGTTCGGAGCTTCCCTGTCTCGCCTGCGGTGAGATGCCGATTCTTGGCGAGCTTCCCGAAACTGCGCGCAGCCTTCGCGCGAATCCCCGCCTTGGGATCGGCCAGATTCGCTCGCAAGCTGCTGACGAACCCGCTGCGCACGTCCTCCGGCAACTCCGACTTCGGAACCGCCTCCGCCAACTTGCCGATCGCACGCGTCGCCGTGTCACGTAGCTCGCCGTCCTGAGCTTGAGCGGCCTCGAGCACAAAGGG
>JAJDDX010000368.1 GCA_029260055.1 Phycisphaerae bacterium | reverse complement strand
CGACGACGGCCCCGCCTATGCTTTCCACGAGAGAGAACTCGCCCGCAGCCGTGATCGAACCGTCACTGCCGCTGACGACGATGGACTCGCCCACGGACGCGTCGTAGAGCGTGAGCGAGCCACCGGAGGCGTCACCGTCGGCGTAGACACTCACGTCTCCGCCGCCATCGTACAGGATGAGCTCCCCGCCGGAATTGAATGTGGCCGACAGTTTCGCCGTCGTATCGTTGTCCGTGCCATCCGAAAGCAGAAGCTCGCCCCACGACGAGCCCCACAGGCGGATCTGCTCCAGGCCATCGCCACCATAGGTGCTGATCTGACTGGTCGCGCCCGACAGCACGATCGAAGGCGTGTTGGCCGTCGTTCGATAGACGGTCAGCGAGCCCAATGTCGATGCGTCGCCCAACTCGATGTCGTCGTCCAACTCCTCGCTGGCTACGCGATCGACACGAAACGCGTAAGGAACCGAGGTAAGCGATATCCGCGGCAGCAACTCATCGGCCGGCGGATTGACGGTCACGCCCAGCAGGCGCTCGGACCCGTCGAAGCTGCTCGAGCTGACCGGCACGAGTGCGTCGGCCACGCCACCGGTGACTGGGACAGTGTTCAGGAGGATCGGCCCCTCGACCAGGGCGCCGACCCCATCGTAGATGTTGAACTCGATGTCGACGGTGGGCCCCGGTAAGGGATCACCCTGCGCGTCAGTGAGCAGGGCCTGGAAGCTGAGCATGCTCGACGCCGGATCCAGAATGGCTGCCACCGACCCAGACTGTGGGTCCCCACCACCGGGCAAGGCCTGCCGACGTTCGGTCCGATCCACTTGATGGCCAGCTGGACCGCCCTGCGACGCCGAGCCTGCGGGCCCCAATTGTCCCCGTCCCCCCTCAACGCTCACGACAAACCACAACACACCGCATAAGCACATCGCGAGCCAAGCTCTCACCCCGCGGACGGGGCGTGGCACGCCTTTTTTTGCGTCGGACGCCATGTCTCGAGTCCTCCCTTCATCAGAAGCTGGCCTACCGCCGCGCTCCCCTTCGCTGGATGGATCGCCCAAATCCGGACCGAATCCGGTACAATGTGCTCGGATCCGGTGAGCCGGCGGATACCCGCCGTCGGTTCGCACGGCATTCGCCAGGGAGTAGTCCGCCAAACGGGCGCGAATCCGGCCACGGTTTCACGGGCGTGGAGAGCCATCGTCCACCGATGGATGACGTTACACAGATTCTTCACGGCGTGGCTCGCGGAGAGGAGCAGGCGGCCAAGAAGCTCCTACCGCTGGTTTACGCCGAGCTTCGACGCCTGGCGGAGGCTCGAATGGCTAAGACGCCGCCGGGCAACACCCTGCAGGCGACGGCGTTGGTTCACGAAGCGTATATGCGTCTAGTCGGTTCGGGCGATCCGGGATGGAAGGGACGGGGCCATTTCTTCGGCGCAGCCGCTCAGGCCATGCGGGACATCCTCGTCGAGCAAGCCCGCCGGAAGGCTCGCTTGAAGCGCGGAGGCGACCGCAAGCGGGTCAACGTCGACCCGGACGAACTCGCGGCTGAGCCGCAGCCCGAGGCGATCCTCGCCATCGATGAGGCGCTCGGGCGATTGGAACAGGAGGACGCCCGCAGCGCCGAGATCGTACTGCTGCGGTTCTTCGCGGGCCTGACCGAAGGCGAAATCGCGGCGGGGCTCGGACTATCGGAACGGACGGTTCGGCGGGAGTGGAGATATGCCAGATCGTGGCTTCAGCGAGAGCTCCCGGACGCGGACTAAGACCGCGGCGGTGGCGGCATGACACCCGATGCGCGAGGCATGCGAGTCAAGGAGCTGTTTCAGCAGGCGGTCGAACTGCGCCCCGCGGAGCGCACAACCTTCCTGGAAAGAGCCTGCGGATCGGACGCCGAACTCCGCGCCGAAGTACAATCACTTCTAACCCACGATGCGGACGGCACAGCGGAATGCCTTCGCGGACCGGCGTTTCGGCCTCCTGATCCAGACTCAAGTGACATGGCGTCTGCTTGGGGTGCGCCGCAGCCGCCTTTGCCGGAACGCATCGGTCGGTTTCGCCTGATCCGCCCGATCGGTGAGGGCGGAATGGGCATCGTCTACGAGGCGGAGCAGGAACGCCCCCGGCGCAAGGTCGCGCTCAAGGTGATCAGGACGGGGCTAGTTTCGCCTGACACCGTGCGTCGTTTCGAATACGAGGCGGAGCTACTGGGCCGGCTGCAGCACCCGGGCATCGCTCGGATCATCGAGGCCGGCGCGGCCGATTGCGGCGGCGGCGGCCGCCAGCCCTACTTCGCCATGGAATTCATCGACGGGCGACCACTGAACGACTACGTGCGTGCTCACGAACTCGACACGAAATCGCGGCTTGACTTGATCCTGCTGCTATGTGACGCGGTCGAGCACGCACACCAAAAGGGAATCATCCACCGGGATCTGAAGCCGGCGAACATCCTGGTCGACAGCACCGGGCAGCCCAAGATCCTCGATTTTGGTATCGCCCGCGCGACGGATGCCGACATGGTCGCCGTGACGCTCAAGACCGAGATCGGCCAGATGATCGGTACGCTCGCCTACATGAGCCCCGAACAGGCGAAGGGCACGACGCAGGACCTCGACACGCGCAGCGACGTGTACGCCCTGGGCGTCATCCTCTACGAGCTGCTCGCGCGGCGGCTCCCCCACGATATCAGGGGCAAGAGCGCCCCCGAAGCCTTGCGTATGATCGATGAGGAGGACCCTGCGCCGCTCAGTGCGATCGACAGAGTGCTCCGCGGTGATATCGAGTTCATCGTTGAGAAAGCACTCGAGAAGGACAAGGCCCGGCGGTACTCTTCCGCGTCGGCGCTGGCTGCGGACATCCGTCGGATGCAGACCCACGAACCCATCAGCGCCCGGTCGAATCGGGGATGGTACCAGCTCAGGAAGTTCGCGCGTCGCAACCGGAGGATGGCAGCCGCCACGGCCATCGCCGTGTTGGGGATCACCATGGGCTCGACCTTCGCGGTCTTCAAGGCCCTCGAAGCCACGTCGGAGCGCAATCGCGCATTGGAGGCGGAACAACGTGCGCAAGTGCAGCGGGACGTAGCACAACGGGAAACGTCGAAGGCAGAGCGGATCAATCAGTTCATGCATGACACACTCGAGGCGGCTTCCCTGGTTTCCACGCGACACGATCTCACCGTGCGCGACATGTTGGATCGGGCCGCTCAGCGCGTGGGTGTCGAGTTTCCCGATCAACCCGAAATGGAAGCCGCGGTGCGCATGACGATCGGCAACTCCTACCTGGGAATCGGGCGGTTTGACGAGGCCGAAGCTCACTTCCGCGAGGCGCTGCGCATCTTCCGGAGCATCGGCGGTGACGACGACGGCGACGTTGCCAGCGCCTTGTACAAGCTGGCGTACACGCTCAGCATCCACGGTGAGTTCCAGTCGGCCGAGATGCTTTTGCGCGATGCGTTGGAACGGTATGAGGCGACGTACGGCGAAACGCATCTGCGAGTCGCTGACTGCCTGGATCAACTGGCAGAAGTGCTTTACGAGAAGCGTGACATCGACTCGGCGATCTCCGCCCGTCGGCGGGCGCTGGAGATTCGGCAAGTTCGACTCGGCGGGGACATCGAGGTCGCCCGCACGCTACGCGAGCTAGCGTTCTTGCTGGATCAGCAGAATGAACACGAAGCCGCCGAGAAGTCCATTCGCGAGTCGCTGTCCCTGTACCGAGAGCTCCGGGGAGACCTCGACCAGGACACCGCTTGGACGCTGTACAACCTGGGCCAGACACTGCTTCACCAGAGCGACTATGCGGCGGCAAACGAGGCTCTGTTAGAGGCACTGGCGCTACAGCGACAGGTGCTCGGCAACGAGCACGTGGACATCGCGCACACGCTCTCCGCTATGGCGTTCGGCAATTGGAAAGTGGCAAGACACGCTGAGGCCGAGGAGCTTTATGTACGGTCGCTCGACATGCGGCGCAGCCTGCTCGGCGACGAGCACCTGCACATCGCCAGGTTGCTCCATCATCTAGGCGGCTTCTACGAGGACATCGGGCGGCTTGAACAGGCTGAGTCATCCTCGCGCGAAGCCCTGCAGATGCGAAGGAAGCTGCGCGGCAGCCATCACCCGGAAATCGCCGACTCCTGCCGCCACCTCGCCGTCGTCCTACGGGAGCGCGGCGAGTTCGAGGAGGCGGAACGGCACTTTCGCGAAGCCCTCGCGATCTTCCAGAGCCCGGAAAAGGCAGACGATCAGCGCGTGGCGTTCGTGCTGAAGGAACTGGGTATCATCGCCTGCGCCAGGGCAGAGTACGACGGTGCGGAGGAACTGCTGCGCAGGGCGCTGGCGATCCAACGAGACTCACCCACTCTGAATCAGGAGGCGATCGCGAGCGCGCTCGTAGCCTTCGCCAACTTGCAGCGTGAACGGGGCCGGGTGGCGGAGGCCGAGACCCTCGCACAGGAGGCGATTCAGACCTCGAGGAATGGGCAATCTCTGATGTGTCTTGGCAGGGCTATGCTCGCCGACGGCCGGGCGAACGACGCAGAGCCGTGGCTCCGCGAGGCACTCGACTACCAGCGCCGCCACTTGCCCCCGGACCATTGGCGCACCGCCGAAAGCGCGAGCACGCTCGGTAGTGCCTTGCTGGCTATGGGCAGGTACGGCGAGTCGGAGATGCTCCTCCTCTCGAGCCACGAAACACTCGCCGCGAGCCTGGGCCCAAGACACAGGAAGACGTTGGAGGCGGCGCGGCAAACCCTTCGGCTCCGTGAAAGCTGGGGCAAGGACTAGCCACGTCAGCGATGGCGTCGGACAGGGGAAGCGCGCGGTCAGCCCTGTGTGTCGACAAAGCCGTCCGCGACCACCGATCGATACGACCTTCCGACCGGCAATTGTACGCCGCTGCGCAGCACGATCTCGTAATCGCTTCCCCCCGGAAGTAGTCGCACCTCCCGCACGTGGTGGGTGTTGACGATAAACGAACGGTGTATGCGGACGAACCGAGCGGGATCGAGCCGCTCACAAAGCCCGCTCATCGTCTCGCGCAGGAGGTACACTTCGCGGTCGACGTGGACCTTCAGGTAGTTGCCGGCCGACTCGACGTAGTCAAGCTCGTCGGGCTCAAGGTAGAGCAGCCGCCCCGTCGCTTTCAGGACGATTCGTTGGGACGTGGGTCTGCGTATCGAAAGCTCCTCGACGAGTTCTCGCAGCCCGGTTTCGCGGCTACCCGCCCGAATCTCAGCGACGCGTTTTCGCACGCGCTCGAGTGTTCTGGCGAAGCGGTCGGGATCGAGCGGCTTGAGCACGTAGTCCAGCGCGTGGGTGTCGAACGCACGCAGCGCGTATTGATCGTAGGCTGTCACGAGCACCGTAGTCGGCATTCGATCGCCCACTTGCTTCAGCACGTCAAAACCGTCCGTGCGCGGCATCTGTACATCAAGGAACACGACGTCCGGCCGCAGTGTCTCGATCTGTCGAATCGCCTCTTTGCCGCTGCCGCACTCCGCCGTGACGGTCACGTCCGGCTGATCCTGAAGCTGCGCGCGCACGGCCTCACGCCCCAGGGCCTCATCATCGACAATCATGACGCGAATCGTGTCCACGAGTCTCCCTAGGTCTGCGGCGAAAGGTCGCTCTGTTCGTGATACGGAATCGTGAGACGAACGACAAAGCCGCCGGAGTCGGGCCTTGTGATGTCGAGCGTCCCACCGTCGCCGTAGAGTTGCTCGATGCGCTTCTCGGTATTGCTCAAGCCCACGCCGTAACTCAGATCGTCCGCGGCGTCGGTCGAGCCGGGCCCGTCGTCAGCCACTTCGATGATCACACGATCATCGCACCGCTCGGCATGGACGCGGATCGTACCGAGTTCCGGATGCGCCCCGACGCCGTGCGCAATCGCGTTTTCCACCAGCGGCTGAAGGCAGAACGTAGGCACCAGCGCGGCGCCGACGTTCGCATCGACATCAATCGCGACGCACAGGTTCTCGCCATAGCGGACCCGCTCGATGTCGACGTAGTTCGCCAGCGCATCGATCTCGGTCCGCAGAGGCACTTCGTGGCCGGCCATCTCGTTGAACGAGGCACGTAGCAGATCGGCCAGGCGATTCACCATGCGCCGAGCACCGTCCACGTCGCGAGGCATGAGCGTGACGATGCTGTTGAGCGTGTTGAACAGAAAGTGTGGATGAAGCTGCATGCGAAGCGTCGCCAACTGGGCTCGCATCAGCTCAGCCTGGAGACGATCAGCGTGTGCCTCACGCTCCCGGACAGCTCGGTAGAGCTGCACGCCCGTGATGAACAACATGCATACGGAATAGAACACGAAGTTGCCCGAGAACGCCGCCAGCAGGAATGGAGGGGAAAGAAACTCTCCGTCGCCCGTGCCGGCGGGAAATGCGATGCCTCCTTCTCCGTGCAGCGTCATCCCCCCGATCAGAGCTTCGTCTCCGTCGGCGGAGATCATCGGCGGTCCTACATACGACGTTGAATGGCCGTCGCCGAAGTCGACGCATACTCCCTCAGGACAATCACCGGCGAACATGACCTCAAACGGTGGCACCCAGCACGGGATATTGGCAAACCCAAACGACAGAAGCGCGGCGGCGGCGATGTGAACGACCAAGTGGCGCCGCCGCCCGGCTCCGAGCCGGAAGCGTGTCCCGAGAAAAGCCACGAGCGGCGCCACAACGATCCAGGGCGCCCAATTCCCGAAGCCGTTGGCGATGATGATCCAAACAGGCGGGAACTCCCTGGCAGCCGACGTGAACTCGACAATCATCGCGCACTCCATGACGCCCATCACGGCAGCCAGCGCCGCCACGAGAAGGGCCATGGACCCGAAACTCGGACCGGATTTGACGCGTTTCTCCATCCGACCTACATGCGCGCTAGGGCGCCGCGGACTTCGTCCGACGGGCAACGGACCGACTGAGCGTCTCGACGCCCATGCCGGCCATCATGCCGTCGCCCATCGCATCGGCAGCCGCGGAAAAGTCCATCACGATTTCCGTACTGTACGTGTCCTTATCGTCGAGTTCGATCGTCATCCGCATCTCGGCCTCGATCGGCTTGCCGGCTGGACCGCCCGGTCCCATATCGATCTCGAACGTGTTCGTCAGGACAAACGTCGCCTTCTCGGCATCCCATTTACCGGTCCAAAGCGTCGGGCTCGGATCGACAGGGCTGTACTCGTGGATGTAGTACTCCTCCTTCTCGAGATCATAACCGACTGCGCCGAACCCCTCGACCACCGGGTTGGTCTTCATCGCGGATCGAACCTCGAGAGCGTGACCGCCCGCCGCCCACGTGCGAACGACCTCGCTAGTCGCCTTGAATTGCGGGCCCATCGACCCCATCGGCCAGACGGTCTGCTCGACGGTCCACGTGCCGGCAAGCCGATCGATCACACCACGCTTGTCGCCGATCGTCGTCGACATCATCATCATCCGTGCGACGTCATCCATCGACTCCGGCATCATCGAATCCATGCCGGGCAGATCGACCTTCTCGCCTTTGGCGACCTTCCGCAACACGTCGACCGTCACCGCCTCAGGGAACGTGATACCCGCGATCTTGCCTTGCCTGTCGACGATGACCGTATGCGGAATACCGAACACACCGTACGCGTCGCTGGCCGACCTGTCCGCGTCCAATCCGATCCACGTTTTGAGTGGCTTCTTCTTGAGGAACGGCTCAACCACGTCACGCTTCTCGTCCGTGATCGAGAGAAACACGAAGTCCTTGTCGCTGCCGAGCTTGTCGACCATCTCATTCAGATGCGGGAACGCTTCTACGCACGGCGAGCACCACGTCGCCCAAAACTCGATCAACACGACTTTGCCACGCAGCGCCGCCCACGTGATCTCGGTCTTCGCGGGCACCTGCAATAGCTCTTCGAGCTTCAACTCGGGAGCCGCGTCACCGATCGAGAGCTTCTTCTTCTCGACCTCCTTACCGTCCGGTTTGGCCTGGTCGCCCGCCAGCGCGGAGCCGACTCCGACAACCATGACGACGACGGACAACGCGGGCACAAACCGTCGACGATTCTTCGTAAACATATGCATTCCATACCTTCCTCTTAAAGCCCAGACGAATCGCCACCGTCTTCCTCGTCGCCGGTTCCACACCTCGCGCGGCAGTTCGATCGCCGCCGTCCCCTCGACGGCCCGCGCCTGCACCACAATAGACGAACGTCAAAGAGCCCCGCTACTTTGCTGGGACGAACCGCAGAACAACGGGACAGACCGCAGCCTCGGCTTGGGGGAGGGAGATTATCGGACGGCTGGGGCCGGCACCCGAGGCGCGTGCCGAAAGACGCGTACACCGGTCACGGTGGGCAGCAGCGGGGTTCGAATCGGCCGGGCGGCGCCCCGTTGGACGCCGCCCGGTCAGGAATCTCTGCAAGCTACGCCAACGCCTCGCGACGTCCGAAGTAGACCTTGCCGGCCACGAGGAGCATCAAAGCCAGAACGACCAGGCCCCACTGGGAGACAGCCGGCACTGGCTGGCTGCTCATACACGCTGAGGTGCAGCCGTCCTCTTCGTCGGCGTTGCCGTCGTCGCACTCCTCGCCTGTTTCCCGCACGCCGTTGCCGCACACAGGATCGCAATCTGAATCATCGTTAGCGTTGCAGCCGGATGCGCAACAGCCATCGCCATCAGCGCACTCGGTGATGGCGGTATCAGGTGGGCACGCGTTACCGGCGCCGTCACACGCCTCCACCGGATCACACGCTCCGGTCGAAGCGCGACATACGTCGGTCGACTTGGCGTCTGGCGGGCAACTGTCACTCGTGCCATCGCACGACTCGGCCAGGTCGCACTCACCCGCTGCCGGACGGCACTCGGCCTCCGACTTGGCATCGGCGCCGCAAGCGGCGCCGTCGCCGGGGCAGGTCTCCGAAAGGTCACACTCGCCGGCCGCATCGCGGCAGACCACGCTCGCATCGACGAACACGTCCGTAGGACAGTATCCCGAGAAACCGCCGCACGCCTCGGCTACATCGCATTGATCGGCGACAGCACGGCACTCGGTACCGGCAGCGATGAGCGTGCAATCGGCTGCGCAGCAGTCGCCACCGTCACACGCTTCTCCGAGTTCGATGATCCCGTTGCCGCACTCGGTAAACGAACACGTTCCGCACCCGGCTAGCTCCACCCCATCCACACAAATCTGATCCCAATCCACGTCGCAGCAGAAGGAATCCAGGGCGCAGATGCACGCTTCGATGACAGGATCGCTGCACCCGGGGCCGTGCCCCGTCTCGCAGCAGTTGTGCGCGGGGCCGCCTTCGACCTGACAGTTCTCATCACAGCCGTCGCCCGGCACGGTGTTCCCGTCTTCGCACGCCTCCCCGGCCGCCGGGTTCAGTATCCCGTCACCGCATTCGGCCAACGTGCAATCGACGTCGCACGTCTGCGACGGACCGCCGTCGTCACACGCCTCCCCGGCGGTGGCATTGAGCGTCCCATCACCGCACGCGGCCGGCGTGCAATCGGCGTCACACGAGGCGGATTCCCCTCCGTCGTCACATTCCTCTCCGAGTTCAAGGACGCCGTCGCCGCAGGTGTGCTCATACTGGCAGGTCTCGTCGCAGCCGTCACCCGGCACGGCCCCGCCGTCGTCACATTCCTCGCCCCACTCGACGACGCCGTTGCCGCACTCGGTCGATCCCGTCGAGATGTAAAGATCGCCGCGATAGTGTTCAATGCTGCAACGCATGCGCAGCGCCTGAGCCGGCGTGAACTCCTCCATACACAGGTCGTCGGAGTAGTCAAGGTAGTTGTGGATCGCGTCAGGGCTGGCGCACCCGTTCGCGTTCGTGCAGCCCTGCGTCGGAGCATTCTGCGGGTTCGTGTCGCAGATGAGATCGCCATTCGCGTAGCAGCCCGTTTCGCTCGGACACGTGAAGTCGGCAAACGTGTGGTCCAGGCCAAGGTAATGGCCCACCTCGTGCGTCGTCGTACGCCCTTTGTCGAACGGCGGTCCGATCGGTCCCTCCAATCCGAACGACGACCAGAGGATGACCACGCGGTCCTCGTTCGATCCCGCGATCCCGCCCTGCGGAAGATCGGGGACGTAACCCAGCGCGCCGCTCGCCGTGTTCGTGTAGATGTTGAGGTAACGATTCGTATCCCACGCGAGGCTGTCCCAGTAGTTGCCGCCGTCGTTGAACCACGTGTCGTTGTTGCTGTAGGTGATGCCGTTAGTCGGGTTCCCGTTGGGATCCTCGGTAGCGAGAAAGAACTCGATCTGGATGTCGGTGCCGTTTCCGCCGTTGGTGCCGGGCAGCGCGAGGAAGTCCTCGTTGAGGATGGTGATCTGGCTGTGAACCATCGCCTCGCTGATGTCACCCTGGGTGCCGGCGCTGTTGCGGATGACGTGCACGACCACCGGGATGACGTACTTCGCTACCTGCGGATGGTAGATGGGATCGGGATTGGTCACGGTGTAGGTGCAATCCCCCGGGTCTCCACCGAGTGGATCGGCACCGCCCGGGTTCGCCACCGTGCCGCAGCGAAGACCTCTTTCGCGAAACATGTCCGAACTTGTGTAGTCTTGCCAAGTGGCGAAGGACACGCCGTCCACCGTGATCACGGCCTCAGCCGGATCGACCGCCGACGCGTCTATCGCCGGCGCCGCCGACACAGCATACCCACCCCACGCGACCGCGAGGATCGCGGCCCACACCACCGCCCCATTCAGAAGTCGCTTGCTCACTATCCGCCCCTCTATTCTGGTTTCGACAAGCGGCCGGCTCGGCTTGTCTCGTCTTGGATTACGCCTGCCCCACGCGTCGACCGTCACAAATGCGAGCCGATCGTCCGTCTTCCCGCGCGGAGTGCGCTCCGATCGGCCGTCGCCGGCTGCCACCGTGCCCTACACGACAGAGTAGACGAACGCCGGGAGGCCAAACCAGCCCAATGTGACGAACCGCAGAACAACGGGATAGACGGCAGCCCCGGGCCGGAAGTGCCGACTTGCGGCAGTGCCTACCGCGCCTTTCTTGCCAGCGCGTCCGGTTCTTCCCGCAACCGGAAACGACGATCGCGGGTACCATACGACGACCCCGGCGACCCTCGAAGGAAGCGTGCCGGGCCGCGGAACCGAGAAGGCCCCGGTTCCGCAGTAGTGTTTAACAAAGTCTGATTCCGCCCGTCTAAACACCCGGTGCGCTCTGCCGCTCTTTGATAGTGGCGGCTGGCTGTCCGGACAGACAGAATGCCGAAGTCATCTGCCGGCGATGTTTCGACACGGTGCGGCAAAGTGCCTATACTCACAGTGGGCTGGGATTCATCGCGGGGTTGCCAGCGGCGAGGGACTGCATTGAGTTTGCGCGCACCCATCCCGGCGAGGGATTGGCTTCCCGCCTTCCACACACGTCCATCCGTGCGCTTTCCCCTATGCGTCGGCCTCATACTGGCAGTCGCCGGATGCACGCACGCCAGGTACGCCGCCAACGCCGACAGCGAAGTACACCGGCTCCTCGGCGACTACGATGCGCAGGTGCTCGCTGATCGCGAGACCTGGGTGAAATACCCCGCGCCGAATGCGGACGAGAGCGACGTTCAGGACCCCGATGCAGTCCAAGCCGAAGATGCACCGCCTGCATCGCCGGCCCCTCTCCTCCTGGACCTGTCGCAGTCCCTTCAGCTCGCCTTCACCAACGGACGTGAGTATTTGGCTAGGAAGGAGTCTCTTTACCGGCAAGGCCTGAGCTTCTCACTCACACGCCACAACTTCGGGCCGATCCTCAACTCGACGATTAGCTACCTCTGGAGCAAAGCCGAGGACGGCCTGGCAAGCGACTCGCAGACGATCGATTTCGGCGTGACTCAGATCCTCCCCACCGGCGGTCGGTTGACCGTCTCTTCAGCGCTGGACGGAGCCCGTGACGGCGATCCCCATTTCATGGAGCCCTACGGACGATTTCTCTACACGCCCTCGGTCAGCATCAGCCTCGCACAACCGCTCCTGCGCGGTGCCGGATACGACGTGTCCCACGAAGCCCTGACACAAGCGGAGCGCGACGTGGTGTACGCCGTGCGGTCCTTTGAGCTGTTTCGGCAGGACTTCAGCATCCGCGTGGCAGACACCTATTACCGCCTCGTCAGCCAACAGGCCACGCTCGCCAATGACGAACAAAACTACAAAGATGCCGTCTTCGACCGCAAGAAGGCCGAGGCGCTTCGACAGGTGGATCGCAACCAGGATGACGACGTCTTCCTTGCCAGACGACGCGAGATCGAGGCTGAGGACGCCCTCTTGGTGGCCCGGACGGACTTCGAACTGGCTGTCGACGACTTCAAGATCCTCCTGGGCCTGACCACCTCCACCGACATGCAGATCATGGAGGCACAGCCTCCTTTTGAACCGGTTCGCTTTGATCCGCAGTCGGCGGCCGAGGTCGCTCGTTTTAACCGGCTTGACCTTCACACCGTGCGCGATCAGCTTGCCGATGCCGAGCGCCAGGTCCGCCTCGCCGGCCACAACCTCTTGCCCGACCTAGACCTGGCAGCCGACCTCGACTTCGCCGGCGATACGGCACGTCTGTCCGAAGTGTCACCGGATCGCTGGTCGGCTACCGTCGGCGTGACGCTCGATCTCCCCCTTGATCGTAAGGCCGAACGCAACGCCTACCGATCCTCGCTTATTTCGCTCGAGCAAGCCAAGCGCGATCTCCAGCAGCGACTCGACGAACTGGAACGTGATATCCGCAGGCAGATCAGGGAACTCGCGCAGCTCGAGAAACGCGTGCGACTTCAGACGGAACAGATTGACCGCGAGAAGCGTGCGGTGGCGGTAACCAGGATTCGTTATGAATCGGGCGACGCCGACAACCGCGACTTGCTGGACGCAAGGCAGGGTCTTGTTAATGCCCAAAACGCGCTCATCGACTTGAAGGTACGGCACTTCACCGCCAGCCTGAGACTGAACCGCGACATGGGCGTGCTGTTTGTCGACCAGAACGGGATGTGGTAGCCATGAAAACAATCATAGTGTTCGCCGTCATTGCTGTGCTCGGGAGTGGTGGCGTCCTGCTGTTCAATGATGCTCGTTCCAGCACGACAGAAGGCACGGTCCCGGACGACATGCTCTACACCGTCATCCGCGACAAACTCACGGTCACGATTACCGAAAACGGCTCGCTCAACGCCAAGGAGTCGGAGAAGATCACCTTCGAGGCACAGCGAAGCGCGAAGATCACCTTCCTGATCGAGGAAGGCAAGTCCGTCGAAAAGGACGAGGTCCTCTGCAGACTCGAAACGACCGACCTGGAGACCGAACTGCAGGAACTCGAGTTGAACATCCTTCAAACCGAGGCGGATCTCGATACCGCCAAGACGGAACTGGAGATTCAGCAATCGGAAAACGTGGCCAACATCCAGAAGGCGAAAATCGCCCTCACCAAGTCCAAGAACGAGCTCGAACGCTACCGGGACGGAGACGCCCCGAAAGAGCGACGGAATCTGGAGGTGGCCATCAAAGAGGCGGAGACGAACTTCAGCCGATCAAAGAAGAAGTACGAAGATTCGGTCAGGCTCCTCGAGCAGGATTACATCAACAAGTCCCAAGTCGAGCAGGACGAGATCGAATTCGAGCGCGCGGACATCCAACTCGCCGGCTCCAAGCGCGACCTCGAGATATTCGACCAGTACACGCTTCCCATGACCTCGACGGACAAGACCACCGCGGTCGCTGACGCCCAGCGCGACCTCGACAACGCCGACAAACGGGCGAAGTCCACGCTTCATCAGAAGGAAGTGGCTGTGACGAGCTCTACGAGCCGGCTGTCCCAACTCACGAAGAAACGAGACAAGCTCAAGGAGATGATCGAGAAGTTCACGATCAAGTCGCCGTCACCGGGCATCGTCATCTACGGCGAACCGAATCGCTGGTGGTATCGAGACGAGATCAAACTCGGCGGGCAGATTTGGGGAGGCTTTACGCTCTTCACGATCCCCGATCTGCGTGTGATGCAGGTCAACATCGAGATCCATGAGGCCGACATCAACAAACTCGAGGTGGGACAGAAGGCGACCGTCACCATGGACACCTATCCCGGACTCGTGCTGGATGGAAGCGTGACCAAGATCGCGTCCATCGCCGGCGGAGGCGGACGACGGGGCCGCGACGAAGTGAAGAAGTTCTCCGTCGAGGTCACGCTCGATTCCACGAAGGGTGAAACGCTCAAGCCGGGCATCAGCGCGAAGGCCGAGATATTCATCGACGAACGAGAAGATGTGCTGACCGCTCCGCTGCAGTGCGTCTTCTTCGAAGAGGGCAAGCACCACGCGTTCGTTATGCGCGACGGGTCGGAACCGGTCCGCGTAGAGGTCAAACCTGACCTTAGCAACGACTCACACATACAAATCGTGGAGGGCCTCGCCGAAGGAGACAAGCTCCTTCTCTACAATCCGAGGCTTCACGAGGCCACGGGCAGCCTACCCGGCGAAAAGAAAATCGACCCCGCGGCAACGCAGCCCACTGCGCCGGTAGCGCTTGCCGAGCCGGAGTGATGGTGCCATCAACATGACCGCACGTACGATCATCAAACTCGAAGGCATCGAAAAGACCTACGGCGCGCCGGCGAACGAGCTGCGCGTCCTGCAGGATGTCAACTTACGCGTCGATGAGGCGGAGTACGTGGCCATCGTCGGCCCGTCCGGCGCCGGCAAGTCCACCCTCCTGAACATCCTCGGCTGTCTTGATCAGCCCACCAGCGGTTCGTACCACTTGATGGGCGAAGACGTAGCCCGTTTCGGCGACCACAAGCTTTCCGGCGTGCGCAAGCTGCGTCTCGGATTCATCTTTCAGTCGTTTCGCCTGATTCCTCATCTGACGGTGCTGGAGAACGTCGAGATGCCGCTCTTCTACGCCCGCCAGCCCAGGAAACTGCGACGCCAACGATGCCTCGAACTCATCGATCGCGTCGGACTGGGCCACCGGACAACCCACCTCCCGAGCCAACTGTCCGGCGGCGAGAATCAGCGCGCCGCGATCGCCCGCTCACTGGCGAACGACCCCGCGGTGATCCTCGCGGACGAACCCACCGGAAACCTCGATTCCGCGACCACCAGAGACATCATGGCTTTGCTGGAATCGCTTAACGACTCCGGCCGAACGATCATGATCGTCACGCATGACAACGAAATCGCCCAAGCGGTGCCGCGTCGCGTCACCCTCTACGACGGCCGCGTCAAACACGATACGCGCGGGGAGGTGGCTGCGTAGTGTTCGTCCTGGAACTGATCACCGAAGCGTTGCGTAACCTGGCTCGACACAAGCTGCGCTCGCTGCTGACCACGCTGGGCATCGTCTTCGGCGTGGCGTCCGTGCTCTCCATGATCGCGGTCGGGGAGGGGGCTCGCCGTGCGATACTCGATCAGATTCAGGAACTCGGCATCAAGAACATCATCGTCAACGCCCGCAAGCCGCCGGAGGAAGCCAACGTCCAGAACGAGGACAACAGCTACACACTCCGCTACGGGTTGACTTTCCGCGACGCGAATCAAATCGGCGCGACACTCCCGGTCGTTCAGCGGGTCCTTCCCGTTCACGACGTGGAGAAGTGGATCTGGTTCAAGAGCCGCCGAATCGCCGCGAAGGTGCGCGGCGTCACGCCCGACTACTTCCGACTCCTGCATCTCGATCCGGTCCTCGGGCGATCCTTGGAAGATGTGGACTGCGTCAGCCGCCGCCGCGTGTGCGTCGTGCGCGCCGGCCTGCTCCACGAAGCCCGATACGTCGGCGATCCGCTCAAGCTCGACCTCAAGATCGGTTCGGACTACTACCGGGTCGTCGGCGTGTTGCCCGACTTTGACTTCCAGAGCCCCAACCGGGCGGTGCTCGGCATCGATAATCAGTCGATGGAAGTCTACGTCCCGCACAACACGGTCGTCGACCGCGTCGGCCTCGCAAGCCACACGCGGCGGTCCGGATCAACGGAAACGACGCGCGTCGAGTTGCATCAGCTCGTGTGCGCAATCGACTCCGAGGACAACGTCATGGACGCGGCCCGCGGCATCGAGGCGATCCTGGCTAAGTTCCACGACAAGAAGGACTACGAGGTCATTGTGCCCCTTGAGCTGCTCCAATCCCAACAACGAACCCAGCAAGTCTTCAGTTTCGTGCTGCCCATTATCGCCGGGATATCACTTCTGGTCGGCGGTATCGGCGTGTTGAACATCATGCTGGCCAGCATTACGGAACGCACGGCCGAGATCGGCATCCGGCGCGCGATCGGAGCCAGCGGCTGGGATATCACGTTCCAGTTCCTCATCGAGACCGTCACGCTGTCCGGGATTGGCGGTGTGCTCGGCGTGCTTGTCGGCATCGGCGGTGTGCTCGTGCTGACACACGTGACTCAATGGCACGCAGCCATGACGCCATGGGCGTTTGCGCTGTCCATGAGCGTCTCTTGCCTAACTGGCATCACCTTCGGCATCTACCCCGCCCGCCGCGCCGCCGCGATGGACCCCATCGAAGCCTTGCGCCACGGATAGAGTGGACACGGCGGGTGGCATGGGCAAGCAGCAGCTTGCCCGTGCGGGCAATCAGAGCGCCGGGCGCAAGCCCGGTGACATGACCGCGGGCTTGCGCCACGCGGCTCTGATCACGGCATAGCGATGTCATACTAGCACGTTTGCACAGCCTCATCGCCATTCTCATCGAACGTTTCGTCCGGGTAGGGCTCGCTCTCGGCACGCGTCGCGGTCATGATCACCGACGGCGATTTCGGGCTGAAGGGCTTGAACGCGTGGAACCGAACCCGGTAACCCAAACGCTCTCCGACCTCGCGAAACAGCGGACCATTGAGCCAGTTGACCGTGCTGCCGTCGTACTTCGCCGGACCCTTGAAGGCCTGGTAGTATTGCTCGATACGTTGGACGAACAAATCCACGACTTCCAGCACGCCGTGTGGGTGCAGCACGCCGAGCAACTCCACGAAGCCCTGCAAAGCCCTCTGGTTGAGGTGGACCCGAACACTTCGGCCCGTCGGGAGGATGCGTCGCAGCAACTCGTCAACCTGCCCCACCTCGCTGCTCCACGTCGCCACCGCTTCCGACTCGCCGTCGAGTTCGACGTAACGCTCCTCCACCCGTATCGCGTGGAACAGATCCATCCAGAAGCCCACATATGCCAGCGGCGGATGGCCGAGCTGAACCAAACGGTCGCGCGCCCAATCCAACAGCGCCGACACCCCCGCGTCGCGGTCATCCGCCAGCGCCGTCAGCCGCTGCTCGACCGCGGCTGCGTCTTCGGCGGCGAAACCGTGCCGCGACAACAGTGTGCTCACGGTGGCACGCGGCACGTACGCCCGCCCCTCGATGCCGTACACCCGGTCATCCACCCAGGCGAGCTTATCGGTGGGAAGGTTATCGTAGACGTTGCAGATGTGTACGTGCATCACACGCCCGACGTATGGCGCCAGCGACTCCACCGGATTGGACGCATCGATTTTGACCGCCTCTACGTGAGGATGTACCTGCGTCAACTCGGCTACACCGCGGTCGAGAATATCCTGCGCGTAGTCCGCCAATACGTAGGTGGTACGGTGGTAATAGTCGACACCGGCGATCTGGCAGATACGCTGAAGTTCATCCAGGAAAAGGGTGGCCCGCTGTGTCGAAGCCACCCCGATCTCCACGATGTAGAAGCGCTCGTCGGCGAGCCCGTGCTCGTGCAGGCGGTCGAAGTAGGCTCGCGCGGTAGATTGAACATACTCTTGGTTGCGGTCGGTCGAGCCACCGATGGATTCGTCGTACCGAACACCGGTCGCCTCCTCGAAGTCGCTGAGCCGCTGCCAGAACGCGTCGTTGAACGCCCAGCCCACACCGCCCGACTCGCCGGTAAACGACTCCAGCAGGATGGCGTCGGTGCACTCGCAGCCTTCCTTCGGGACCTGAGCCAACGCCTCACGGAGATTCGCCCGAAACCGATCCGCGGCACCGAATTGGCGAAGATCGACGACCAATTCCGTGTGCTCGTGCGCGCCGTCGTTCGCACCTTGATAACGGCGGATCGCAATCGGCGCGCGGTAATGATCCTTGTAGTGGATGCGATTGAAGTGGACGGCAAGCCCCCCCTCCTGCGTCGCAGTCCGATGCGGGACGAGTTGCAGCTCCTCCTTCAGAATCGTCAGCGCGAGAAGGAAGCTTTCGACGTTCTTGGGAGACAGCAGGGCATCGGTGTACGTGACGCGCACGCCCAGTGTCGCTACGTACCGGATCAGCCCGTTCGCCAATTCGCGTCGCAGGGCACGCCGCAGCGCCGTGCCTTCCGGCACGACCGCCAGAAGCTCTTCGTAACGAAGCAAGGAACTGACGGTCGACCGTCCGCGATCGTCCGTCACACGCCGACGGAGCGCCGGCAGCGCTTCGGCGACAAGGAACTGTTCACGGATCGACAACTCACCGAAAGTCCCGTCCGCGGGCAGCCCGAAGCGGGCCAGCCTCGACTCGATCAGATGAATCGCCTGCGGCATGCCAATGAGCGAGAGTACTTTGACCAGCAGCTCCTCCCGATCCATGCCGGGTCGATCACGCAGCATGGCGCGGAGCCGCGCAGCCTTCGCGGCGACCGCGGTCGACAGGTCCAGCGCAGAGTCGGCCGCACGAAGCGCGTAGTCACGCCTGAAGACGCGCATCAACGCTACCCACGGCGCTCGGTAGGCGAGGCTCCAATTGGGAGCCGATTTGCGCCCATCCAGAACCGGCAGAAACGCACTGTACCCGCGCCCCTCGTAGAATCCTCGCGACGGCCCCTCGCGCGTCTCCAGCCGATCATGGACCGGAACGCCGAGTGCATCGCGCCGCGTTCGAATGGCAGCCCAGGTGCATTCGCGTGACGTGTCTTCGCACAGCACGCGACCGTCGACAGTGCGCGGTGCCCCGCACGGCCCGTGCGACATCTGTTTGGCACACCCGCGCGGACACACCAGCGCATCGGCGCTCAGATCGCACCGGTCACATTTCTTGCATCCGAACAGAGGCACTTTGGGCCATTCGAACACCTTGAAGAGCCGTTCGACCCAAGGGAAGCGCAGCGATGCGCTGACTGCGGACCTGATCGAGCTGTTGTGGCGCCGCCGGGCGGCTGCCAGCATCCCATCCAGAGAGCCCTCGACAAGCGGAAGCTGAGCCAGCGCGCGTTGTCGTTCGAGGCCGCTGAGCCGTGTCACTTTCTGCGCGCCGTGTGACGGGTCCGCAAGCAGCGGCATTTCCTTGAGCAACTCGATATGGGCAGCGTAGGACTTGACGCACCCGAGATAGACGCCACTGACACCGCTTACTCGACGTATGCGATGCAGCATCGACCGCGTCACGTTCGCCCCATGCCTCAGCCGCTGTCGTTTGCCCCATTCCTCATCGTGCCCTCCCGCGCGAGCAGCCGAAGCAACGCGACCTTCCTCCGCGGCGAAGGCGTCAATCAGCTCCGCAGGCACGCGCATGCCCGGAATGTCGGTGATCGCCCGCAACTGCCGCGACGACGTCATCGGGATCAGCTCCGCGAAGACGTACACCATATCCAGCACGCCGAGATCCTGAAGGGCACGCATCCACGCCCGGAACGACTCCACGTTGTGGATGACCTGCGTAATGATGACCCGCGCCCCGGCCAGCGCCTTTTGCAGGGTGCGCATTCCGTCGGGATCGGCATCGACGTTCGGGTGCCCGGCCGCAGCCACGAGGAAGTCTTCCGGCAGCACGCCCTCGATCATCATGTCACGAGCCAGTTCACACATCCCGACCGAGTCGAGCGGAAACTTCGCCGGGCTCTTCGGATCATCAGGGAGATCGCCCGTCACGAGCAGGACGTTACGCAAGCCTATCTCGGAGAAGTGGATCAGACGTTGTCGCAACTGATCCACGTGCCGGTTGCGTGCTACGACGTTCGCCATCAGGCGACTGGGATCGACGCCTACGCCGGTAAGCAACTCCGCCGCGATCGCGTTGTCCAGGGCTTCACGGCCGCGCGGGCCGTCGTCGAGTGAGATCATGTCGATCTTCCCGGCGTTGAGCAGCTCCGCGTAGACCTGCAGCTTGTGGGCGAGATCCCGTTCTTCAGTCGTCAGGTCACCGGTACTGCTGTCGAGCTGCCGAAGGTATTGCCCGAGAAACGCCAGGCTCGGCAGAGCCGCGGTGCCCGACAGGTACCGCTGGCGCAGACGCTGATAGCCGAGAATGTCCCGCCCGGTAAGATGAAGCTCCTGGATCACGGGCAGCTTGCCGGCCGCGATCGCCTCACGGAGCGGATTCGGCGCGCGACGCACCGCCCCACCCGGCGTCGGCGACTTGGCTGGCGGCGCGGTCACCGCCGTGGATGCCTGACCTGCCGGGATTGGATCGTGGTCCGCCATTAGGCTCGGTATCCGCAAGGCGCCTACGAGGACGCGGATGCGACGTGCTCCATCTGGCGGCGAAACAGAGCGATGTGCTGAGGTGTGGTCCCGCAGCACCCGCCGACCACGGACGCACCGGCTTCGATCAAGCCCGGAATCGCGCCGGCCATGCGTTCGGGCGTTTCATCATAGACGATGTGCCCCCGATCCAGGCGCGGCTGGCCCGCGTTGGGCTGTACCATGATCGGAAGATCGGAAAGCCTGCGGTAGGCCGCGACGAGTTGCACATAGTCGCCGATGTGAAGCCCCGTCCCGCAATTGCAGCCCAACACCTCGGTGCCGAGCCGTACCAGAAAGTCGACGGTGTCATCGACACTCACGCCGGTCATGGTCCGGAAGTCGCCGTCCGCAACCCGATCGAATGTCACCGACCCGACTATGGGGACGCCCGATCGGCAACGCCGAATCGCGGCGACCGCCGTCTCGATCTCCTCGAGGGACGTCATCGTCTCGATGATGATGCCGTCGGCCCCGCCATCGAGAAGCCCGTTCACCTGGATCGCGAATGACTCCTCCAAATCCCTGCGAGATGTGGTGCCCAGCGGCTCCAAGAACCCTCCGAAAGGCCCCACATCGCCCAATACGAAGCCGGCCTGTCCGACACAGTCGCGCGCGATGCGCGCCGCCCGCAGGTTCAGCTCGTACGATTTCTCGGAAAGACCATATCTGGCAAGCGCCAGCGACGATGCCTGAAAACTGTTGGTAACCAGCACTTCGCTGCTCGCCGCAACGTAAGCGGCGTGGATCTTGCGGACGCGCTCCGGCTGCGACAAGCTCCACTCGTCTCCGGATTCGCCCTGCGCAAGCCCGGCTTCGATCAACTGGGTGCCCATCGCCCCGTCAGCCAACAACGCACGGCGACGGACCGCCTGTAGGAACGCTTCACGCATGACGAGATCCCTCTAACAGTGCGGAAGTGCTGCGGCTCGACGAACCGGCCCCGACCGCACTCGACCCACCAGTAAGGGCAACGGCTGCGAATGAGCCATGCCCCACATCCTATCGTTCACCAGCATACCGAACGCGAGCCCTCCGATCCAAACGCCCCCGCCCCGGGCCGCAACAGGCTTGCCCGGACCGCACCTGGGCTATTATCGGATGCCCGGATGGGTAGAATGCTCGTGGGAAGCGTTGAATCGTGAGGATAGATCCTGGTATGATGCCTGCGTGCCCCCGGCCCATCGGTCGAGGGGGACCAAGACGGGGGATTCGAGCCGGCAGACGCACTGCGGCCGATGACCCGGCTTCAAGGCATCCTGACCCAGCGAGGCACCCATGAGTTTGCCTGACACGAATCGCACGGGACATCGGCCGCTTGCCGGGGCGTTCGCCGCTCTACTGGTCTTGTCGGCCGGGACGTCGGCTGCTATCGCCGGGCAAATCATGCCCGACTTCGAGTTGCCCGACGTCAACTCAACCTCCTCGACCTATAACCAACTGGTCTCCCCGCGCGACTACATCGGTTCGGCCTCGGCTTGGTATTTCGGCCACGCCACGTGAGGCTACTGCAGTACCCAGTTTGGGTACCTCGACCAACTGCAGGACGAACTCGCCGCCGGCTATCCCGAACTCGCCGTTCAGATCCTCGGTGTCAACGGGTGGGGCCACGATGGCGGAAACACAACGACCACCGCCGGGCGAAACATCCCCTGGCTACAGGACACCGACAACAACAACGACTTCTTGTCCGACGTATGGGCGAGTTGGAACATCAACTACCGCGACGTAGTCATCCTCGATCAACAGAACGCCTACGTGGGCACCATCAACCTCACGACTAACGGCTTGCAGGTCCCGGAAAACTACGACCTGTTGCGGCAGACGCTCATCGAGGTAGCCCTCGTCCCCGAACCCGGCAGCCTCATGCTCCTGGCCATCGGAACGACCGGCCTTATCGCGCGTGTCCGCCGGCGCAGAACAACCTGAACCGGAAGGCGATCGGCTAAGCCCCATCGGGGCGACACTGCGGTAGCCCACGGCGTGAGCCGTGGGTTGGCAGCGACACAAGGTGCCGAGCCCCGGAAGGGGCGGCACATCGGAATAAAACGACGGCTCCACACCCCCCAGTCGCCCCTGCGGGCCTGATCGGGCGGTAGAGATGCCGCTTGCTTACCAGCGCCGCCCTGGTCCTCTAAATCCTGTCACGCGGTTCCGCGGCAGCACACCGGGGTCGGTCCCGACACCCTGCGCCGGGGACAAGCCCCCGACGCTTCACCTCGATTGAAAACGCTCTAGTTGCACGGCACGGCACAACCGGTATCGGCGTAGGTCTGCCCCTGGAACGCCCACACAACCTGGTTGATATCCTCGAAGTTGATGATGCCGTTCGGCACGCACGGTTCGAGATCAACAGCCTCCAAAGTGATAAGCGTGAAATCGCCCTGGAACCCCTGGACCGTGAGCATGATGTCGAAGAAGTTGACCGTCCCGTTGTTGTCGATGTCGCCCCATGGCCAGGTTCCGCCCGACCCCGCGGGTGACGAAGCGCCACCGGCCAGCTCCGCACGCACCTCGTACGACGTGCCGGGCAGGATCTGATCGCCGTAAGCATACAACGTGCCCCACGCCGCCGGCGTCTGGTACACCGGCGTAGCATCGAGCGAACCGTCCGCTTGCACATAGACCGACACACACGCCACGTCCGGGTTGCCGGCGTCACCGGTAAGCCGGAGGGCAACCGCGAGGCCCAGATCCGCCGGAAGCGGCGTGATGCCGATGTAGCGACTTCCGACGTAGGAGCACGACGGGCTGGCCAGATCGCACTCGTCCGGCGTGCCGTTGCCGTTGTCATCGGGCGAACCACCGCCCGCGATATCGCAACCATCCAGGACCGAGTTGCCGTTACAGTCGCCGCACGCGGGATCGCCGCTGCAACCAGCCAGGTCGCAACTATCCGGCACCGCGTTGCCGTCGCAGTCGCCCGCCCCGCCGGCAACATCGCAGCCATCCGGTACACCGTTCCCGTTGCAGTCCTCGCAAGCGATGTCGCCCGCGCAGTTCGCGATGTCGCACGAGTCCGGGATGGAGTTGCCATTGCAGTCGGGCGCGGAGCCGCCGCCTACATCGCAGCCGTCCGGCACACCGTTCCCGTTACAGTCCGCACAGGCGATGTCACCCCCGCAAGCCGCGATATCGCACGAGTCGGGGATCGCGTTGCCGTTGCAATCGGGCGCAGTGCCGCCGTCGATCTCGCAACCGTCCGGGATACCGTTGCCGTTGCAGTCGGCGCAGGCAATGTCGCCCGGGCAGTTCGCAATATCCTCGTCATCCGGAATACCGTTGCCGTCGCAGTCCGGAGGAGCGCACTCGCCCGACGCGGACAGATCGCTTTCGATGAAGTCCGGGTCCAAGCCGTTGCCGGCAGAAATACCGGAGATGCAGTCATTCACTGCGATCGCAAGGTAGTTCAAACGAATCGTCCCGTCGAAGAACATCTCTATCTGGAACGTATTGGAATTCGACGTGCCGTATTCCGCGACGTTCAGATACGTGACCGTCACGTGATCGGCGTCCTGTTTCCAACTGATGGTCCCGCCGGCTGACGGGTTCAAGTCGTCGAACACGCCGGAAATCCGCGGCATGCTGAAGTGATCAGCCAATGTCTCGCTGTAGTCCGTGTCGCCACCACCGAACGTAATGTAACCGTTGCTACCCACGTACGCCGAAGCGTAGGACGTGCCGTACAGCGACACGGTCTGCCCGCCGGAAAACGTGATGACGCTGTTGGAATCGTCCGACAGTGAGATGTTGGTGCCGCCGGTCGGGTCGGTGGGAAGCGCGGTGATCGGCTCCACACAGGAATCATAGAACTCGACGGTGCCGTTCAGCGTCAGCGTGATCGACAGGTTATCCAGGTCCATCGCGTCAAACTGCTCAGTGAAGAAGTCGGGAATGTCCGGTGTCATGAAGGTGTAGCACGCACCACCGTTGTCGTCACTGCCCAGATTGCCCGCCTGATCCTCCGCATCCACGGCGTAGAAGTAGGTCGTAGCATCCTGCAACCCCGTGACCTCGATCGTCGACGTGGTCGAGTACGCAAGCACACCCGCCGAACCGCCGAGCGAACCGCAAGTCGTGCCGTACCGAACAGTACCAGCCGCCGGCTCGTCGGTATTGAACTCGATCGTCGCCGCTCGCGGCTGAACGTCGATCGCTTGAACGTTCGAAATCACCGGCGGCGAGCAATCGATGTTCGCCATAGCCGTGACGGTCACGTTGATCCCACCCTCGCCGTCGTCCGCGTCGAGGTACGAAGCGGTGACGACATCACCTTCCGCGATCAGCAGCACACCGGCGGCGTCGGTCACCTCCAGAGCGAGCGAAGCCTCGAACCGAGCCGAATTCGGCGCGGTCTCGGTCAGCAGGAGCGTCTCACCAGCCGGTTCCGAATCGGAGGTCACGTTGACGCTGACCGTCTCGACGACCCCGTCGTCAGTGTTCACGTCACAATCCACCACGCGTACGAGCGCCGAACTGCCGCACGGATACTTCGGACGATCCAGCGTGATCCGACCGGCGGAGGTGCAGGTCGCCAAGTAGCCGCCGCTAATCACGAGCGCAAAGTCCGCATCCAACTCAGGCGTCTCCACGTGGCTGTCCTGGTTGACCTCACTCGCGATGATCTGCACGTCCCAGATGCCCGCCTCCGGATTCTCGACAAAGACGTTCTCGACCGTGTCGATCGTGTTCGCCACACCGCCGGCCACCGACCAATTGCCTGTCAGAAGCCCGTTGTTGCCCCAGTAGACCACCGCGGAAGGCGAAGTCACTTTCAGCGTCAGGTCGTTGATGCGGTGCAGCGAAGAGGACGTCGTCCCCGGCGGGTCGGTGTAGACCATCGTCACGCGCAGTGCGGGCTCGCCGGCGTCGACGTACGCGGTGTAGTTCGCCGTCTCCAGGTTCGCCAGCGGTTGCGCCTCGTCGACCGCACCGAGCTTGTCACGCATGTCGTAGAGGTGGCCCACATCGGACGTACCCCAACCCTGATGCACGCGCGTCAGGTCGTGCGACGTTCCTGTAAAGGGATACTGGTTCGCCGTATTGATCATCAGTGCCTTGGCCGTGGCAGCATGCGGACGATTCGAGAACACCGTCCCGCCCGGGTCGACTTCGTTGCCGAAGATGCCGTCGGCCCACATCTGGAAGAGTAAGCCGAAATGCCCCGCCGTCTCCGGCGTGGCCGCGCTCGTGCCGCCAAATGAACTCGTGTAGCCTCCGCTGTTGGACGTAGTCCTGATGTTGTCGTACCAGTAAGACAGGTCCGGCTTGATGCGTCCGTCCGCCGCCGGCCCGATGCTCCCGGCGTTGACCCACTGATCGTCCGTCCGGACGAGCGTGTCGTAATGCCGGATGCCGCCGACAGACACGACGTTCTTCGCCCAGGCGCTGACATCCGAGTTCTGGCTGCCGTCGTTGGCCTGTGCTTGCAGAATGATCAGATCGGAGTCGAAAATCATCTCGTCCATGAGCTGGCACTCGGAGCCGTACTGCGTCGTGCAGCACGAGCCCCAACTGTGCGTCTGATAGACGGCGAACCAGGGCGCCGAGATGAGCTCGAGCGTGTGCGTGTAGCGATCGCCGAAGGCGCTGTACCCACAGAAGATGCCCTGGGCGTCCGGTAGCATGCCGCGACCGGTCGCGTCACCCGTCCCATCGCCGAAGTTGATGCCGTACACCGACGTACCGTGACTCGTGCTGCTGCCGTTGCCGCTGTGGATAAGCGGCGGGTGATGCTGGAAGTCCGCGTGCGACGTCATCAAACCCGAGTCCATCACCTCGCCACGTACGCCCAAGCCGGTATAGCCACCGACGGTCTCGATATGGTCCGCACCGCCGTTGATCCGAACGTTGTTCATGTAGGTCTGCGGCGGGAGCTTGCGATCCACGAAGAACACTTCGTCAAACTGCACGACCTGAAGGAGCTGCGGCGGCGTCAGGCTGGCATCGACCAAGGAACTGTCGCCCGTAATCGCCTCGATCGTACCGCCGATACCACGAATACGGTCCGCCAACACCATCTTCTGGTCGAAGGTGCGCCTTACCGTCTGAATATGGAAACTCGCCGCTTCGTCGCCCGCCTCTTTGTAAACCAATCCGTCGCGGAGCAGCTCGTCCAGGCGATACGCCGGATGATACGGCCCCACCCATCGCACGAACGGCAACGACGCGACTTCGTCTCGCACCGACACCGGCATCTCCACGATGTGCGCATGGTTCGCAAGGAAGTGATGAACCGTGCCGCCCAGTTCCCTGATGGCTACGCGGAATTCTTCCAGCGGCTGCGTAACGAACTGCACGATGTAGATGCTCGACTCGGTGCCCGCAAACAACATGGAGTTAACCTGCGGCGCGCGTAGAGCCGGGTCGAAATCGCCGTGACGCAGCTTCAATTCGTACGACGTGCGTCGAACCGTAGCCATGGTCTGCCCGTCCAGGCTGATGGCGTAGTAGGGCACCGCCCGTGACGCGCCTTGCGACACCTCGACTTCTGCCCAAAGGACCAACCGGGTGGTCGAGCCCGGGACGTCGATGAGGCGGGCGTTGATTAGCTCGTTGTCGGTCCGGTGGAACGGGTCGGCTCCACCGAGGCTGAGCGTAGTCTGCCCGGCACCCGCACCCACGATCAGGCCTGCAGAAGCCGGCGTGTCAGGAGCGGCCCATCCGCCGGCCTGCGCCATGACAAAAACCATCGCAAACGCAACAGCCGTGTAGCCCAACCTTCGCTTGATCATCGCTGCGGTCTCCTTCGTTGAGGGCGAAACCCTTCGTGCGCTCACCCGACGAGCCTGTGACGCGGACTCGCGAGTAGGGCGCACCGAGCGTCCAGTCGCACAGTGCCGAAATCAGGGCACCAAGCGCGCAGTGAACGCATGTATACAAAACGGATGCTTCAACGCACACCGACCCGTGCGCGAAAGGCATGCCACGGCGAGGGCTGACGCAGCCCCCGATCCCGACGGTCAGGCAACCCGACTGCGGGCAGCTCGACCAGTTCGCCACCATCCTCCCCAGCCGGCGCCACCGCCGGCGCAATAGATGTTTATACCCTGAATCATGCGAGGATTACAAGGGAAGCCTCGCTTTACGGTGCAAAGCCATGGCGTGAGTGACGCCGAATCGCGAGCCAAGGGCCGGCGTAGGGCGGCCGCAACCTGGCACCGCGCCATGAACGAAAACACCCGACCCGAGGGGATGCCCCGGGCCGGGTGATTGAGTCACCGTGATTGGTTGCTTCAACCGAAGCGTCTACCCACCGCACAGATTCGGCGGGCAATCCAGCGGCGCGTACATCGAGTACACGGCTCCCTGGAAGCCCTGGACTGCCGCATTGATGTCACCGAAGTCCAGGTTGTCGATACCCGGGCACTCCGGCGACTGCGCTCCACCCACAAGGTCGAGCCAAACCTTCGGCTCGGTTTGAATCCCCTGGAAGCCGCGCACCACGCTGTTGATGTCCTTGAAGTTACGGTCGTTGTCCGGCACCTCGCCGTTGTACGAACCGACGACATCGCCGTACGTCGCGGTCGTCTGCAGCACGAGTGCCTCGGAGTAGTTGGCTTCGTCGCCCGTGGGGAAGCCGTCGGCGATGTTCTGAACCAGGTACGTGTACGTCGGCGAGATCTCACAGGCGCCCACGTGAATGGTCGCATCCGGCCAGGGCTGACCGAGGTCATCCAGGCCCCAATCCCGATAGTGCGGCGCTGCCACTAGCCCGGCCAAGAGTTGCGTGTTCGCCTCCGGACCCGTCACCGCCGTCTCGACCGGCGCGCCGATCCAACCCAGCACCGCCGTCGACCCGCCACCGAGATCCAGGCTCACGCGCCGCGCGGTCACCACGCCGACGTTCGCCGGGTTCGGATTCAGGGATATGTAACGGTTCCGCTGCACGTAGCAGGTTCCCGAACCGACGTCACCGGTCGGCGGCGGCACACAGTGCGTCTGCGCGCTCGCCCCATCGCCGGCCGCCTGGCAATCGGCGTCAGAACTACACGGGACGGCTGTGCCCGCCATGTCGAACGCATCATCAGCCATCGGTCGCGCCGGTGGCGGAACGGGATCGCCGAACGGCCAACCAATCTGGCCCGCCTGATGAACCAGCGCCGGCCAACTCGGCAGCGGCGTCTGCGCCCAGGCGATCAGCTTGATGTCATCCTGCCGCGACCAACTCGTGGCGCTGAACGTGAAGCTCTGCACTACCTGCTGGCATTCGCCCGGGGCCAAGGTGATGTCCTGCGTCGGTGACGCCTGCATCAGGCAGTTGCGGGAATACGACGGGGTAGTGGGCCAATGGTCGAGCACATCAACCATGTAGACGCGCATCGTCTTGCCCACGCCGCCGGCTTCGATACACACGTTCGCCGTCACGTTGAACGTCTGACCTGCGACTTGCGCGGCGGACATGCTGATCGTCACGTCGGTCGTAACCGCCAGCCTCTGGTTGAGCTTGGATTGGTACGTGTTGACCGGCCACGCATCCCACAGGCCATCGTAGGCAAACCATGGGATGCCGTCCGCTATGCCGCCGTAGAAAGAAGCCCGTGTGGAGCCCCACGGAACGTCACAGCAGTCGTTTACGTGGATCGAGTAGCACGCGAAACGGTCGGGATTGTTCGTGATCATACTGTTTACCACGGGACCCGCGGTGGCACAGGTCGGTCACCAAGTGGCGTTGAAGTACTCGCCCAACACGACACGATCGGCGCCGATAGCGCTCGTCGTCGAACCGATCGCCATCGCCACGATCACCAGAGCCCAAGTCGACCGGACACCGTACCACCTGCACGAACTCATCATGGCTCTCTCCTTCGGAAGTCTCGCCAAACGGCGGGCCATCATTCGGTTGCGAGGTCTTGGCGGGTGCCCCGGCCGGCTCCACCTTGCCTGCGTTTGTAGTTCTGGCCCTATATTAACTACCTTAAGCATGGGATTCAATCTGAAAGCCGCGCACCATCTCCGAAAACCGCACGTCCACCCTGGCTTTGTATTCGCTCGCGAGCCACAAGTGAGACTAAAACCACCCCTCGCAGCCGCCCGCCGGGCCTCCGCAACACTACAGTGCCACACCCGCTCGCGCCGACAGACTCAATCAGCGCCATCGAGCACCCTCGTCATTGACAGACCGTTGAAAAACGTACAGCCGCCCCTGGTACCCTCGAGAGCGAGTCGAAACCAGTGAAATACCGCGACACTTTCGCAGCCCCGAAGGGGCGGAATAGCCCTGGCCCAGGGCAACGCCCTGGGAAAAGAGCTCCGACGAATTCACCGAGCCCTGAAAGGCAACGCCGTGAACTGAAGAACACATGCGGGTACATCGGTCTGGGTGCCACGGACAAGCGTACTCGCTTGTCCGTGTCCGTTCGAACCGTGGCCTGAAGCACGGACAAGCTCCGCTTGTCCGTGGCACCCGCCAAGCCGAAAACGTCGGTCAGGCGGTCCTTCGGGCAACGGCTCCCCGTCTTCGCGCGGCTAAACGGCCATTCTCGGCTTCAGTTCACGGCGTTGCCTGAAAGGGCGCAATAGGGCGTCGCTAATGACGCCCCTTCAGGGCTCAGCGTGGGAACCGTGGTAACGTACCCAGGGCGTTGCCCTCGTTGTTCTACACATCTCCGCGTCGATCCTGGTAGATTGGAGCTTTCTGATGGGTCCATGGATGGGCTCCGGGTGGCGAAACGAGTCAAGGATGGACTCCGATGGTGGCTCCCTGGGTATCGGACGAGATGACGAC
>JAJDDX010000367.1 GCA_029260055.1 Phycisphaerae bacterium | reverse complement strand
CGGCTCCTGCATGCCGAACGCGGCAGCGGGAAGCCGGCTTTTTTTATCGACTGGCGCGGAGGCCGCTTTGTGGCGTTACCCCGAGAGGTTCGCCTCGGCGTCCGCGAGTTGGTCGGGTAGATTCGTTCGGACTTCTTCGAGTTGCTCGCGCGTGATGCCGATCGTCTCGATCATCTCATCGGTGATCTCGGCGCCGCGAGAGGTGAGATAGAAGCCTATCTCCTCCTGGCAGACGAGCACGTCGGCGATTTGGATCAGCGTCGCCATGTTGCGAAGCTCGGCGCTGAGCGCCTCGGGGTTGTGGTGGAAGCCGACCGACGCTCGCAGGTGACGCGGGAATTTCCACTTGGTGGTCAGTCCGACGCCGAAGGCCTGATGGTCGGCGCCGATGATCTCACGCTCGCACGTGAGGAAATCCTGCTCCGACTCCATGCAGCGGTCGATCACCTGCCCGAACTTCTCGGCGAAGGCCTGTCGTTCGACGAGTGTGCCGATGTCGTGAATCATGCCGGCGACGAACACTTCGTTCGCCATGACCGGGTGCGGGGAGGCCATCGCCAGGTCGTGCGCGACCACCGCGACCGCGACGCTATGACGCCACAGATCGGTAGCGCTGAAGTGCTTGGAGATGCGGCCACCCTTGAACAAGCGGGCGATGGATGCCGCGATGGCGATGTTCTTCACCGCCGACAGGCCCAGTAAGATAATCGCGCGATCGACGCTGGCAATCTGTCCCGGCAGGCCGTAGAACGCGGAGTTGACGACCTTCAGCACTTTGACCGACAGGGCCGGGTCGTTCTTGATGATATCGTGCAGGTCGCGCGCCGTGCTCTTCGGATCCTCGACGATCTCGATGATCTTGATCGTGATTTCGGGCAGCGTGGCGATGTCACCAATGGATGACAGTGCCTTGTCGACGATCTTCTGCGTACTCTCTGCCGTCTCTACCGCCATGAGCATCATCCTCGGTTTATCGGGCGCGGCGGTGACCCCTGCAGCTCCGCGTCCGTTGCAGGGTTTATCGTCACCCTGCGACGCGCGGATTAGGATGGGCTCGACCGGGTCCTAAAACCTATTGACCTTGCGCAGGGTGGCCTCCGTCAGTGGCACGCCGGACAGGATGCGTGCGACGGCCCGCCCGGCTGTGCCGTTCCCGTAGGCTGTCATCGCCCCCATTATCGGTCGTTTCCGCAGCGCACGCTGCAGGGCGCTGCTGATGGCCGGGTACGAGTCGTCACTGTCGACGACCGATCGTCCGGCGGGCTGCCGTCCGCGTTGGCGCGTGCCGACGTTGACCGCCGGCGTGCCGGCCGTGGAAGCCTCGATGACACCGCACGACGAATTACCTATGAGGACGTCGGCGGCGATGAGGCGCCGCAGGAACGGGTCCCGCGGCAAGGACCGATGGACCTCCGCATAGGCGCCGCGCGGGCTCGCTGCGAACGCTTCGATCGCCTCGATGACCCCCGTGTGCCCGCGATCGCTGTTCGGATAGACGATCGTCGGCGTCAGATCCGCCCGATTCACCGCTCGCAGGATTTGCTCCATCGTCCGGCGCTCCCGTGCGACGGTCCGGCCGTGGGCATGGTACGCCACCAGGGCAGTCCCGGATCGCGGCTTCCGGTCGCGCTTTAGATTAAGCAATGGAACTAATGCGTCAAGGCCCGGCGCTCCGACGACGTGAACGCGATTGGCATCCTCACCCATGCGGACAAGACGCCTGCCTGCCTGGCGGGTCGCAGCTAGGTGCACATGCGCCAGCTTACTGATCGAGTGTCTCAGGCTGTCGTCGAAATCGCCGGGCGCGAGGTCGCCGCCATGTACGTGCGCAAGCAATCGCCCGGTCGTGATTGCCGCAAGCGCACCCGCCATCGCCTCGATTCGATCACCCAGCACCAGGACGATATCCGGATCGGCAGCACGGAAGAACGACGCAATACCGGCGATCCCGCGGGCAAGACCCTCCGCTTGGTCGAACGGATCGTCATCACCCTTTTGCATCTTGACGCGAGCATCGATCACCCAGCCATCCGCTACGATCTCATCGATGGTGTGGCCGAACTTTCGAAGTAGGTGCATGCCGGTCGCGACGAGTTGCAGGCGTAGCTTCGGGTGTGCCCGTATGGCTTCCATCGACGAGCGCAGAAGGCCGTACTCGGCTCGCGTGCCCGTCACCACAGCGACGCGGCGCAGCCGCTTTGAGTGACCGGCACCGTTCATTCGACCGCGTCCCATGTAAGAAGCGTATCGCGCGGGATGGCCATCGCGGTGCGTCGACCGATCAGACGATCCATCGCACCGGCTGCGATCCCCGTACCGGGCCGCTTGAGCGTCACCATCTCCGGCGTAATGAGCATGCCGGCGGCGATGTCGACCGATGCGACGACGCTACGACGCGCGGCGGTGCGGACATCCGACTCGAGGTCGGTCATCCCGAGGGCGCCGGTGCCCATCGCCCGTTCAGCCTCCCGCACGTGGCCGGTGTACGCGGCGAGTTCGGTTGGATCGAGCGACATGGCGTGGTCCGGGCCGGCAGCCTTTCGATCGAGCGTAAAGTGCTTCTCCAGGATGCACGCCCCCGCAGCCACGGCGAGGCCGCCGGTGTCCAGGGATAGCGTGTGGTCGCTCAGCCCGCTCGGCGCCCGGAAGCTGTTCGCCAGCGTCGAAATCGCTCGTAGATTCAGGGCCTCGATCGGTGTCGGGTAGCAGCTCACGCAGTGCATGAGGATCAAGCGGTCGCGCACGCCGCTCAGTGTCGATGAGTCGATCGCGGTGCGGATTTCCTCCGCCGTCGAGGCGCCGGTTGATACGATAAGAGGCAAACCGGTAGCTGCCGCCGCTTCCACGAGCGGGACGGTGGTCAGATCGGTGGACGCGATCTTGATCGCCGCCACGCCGAGGTCGGACAGTAGACGCACGGCGGAGGTGCCGAACGGCGTGGCGATCATCGCGATCGACCGTTCGTCGCAGTGCCGTTTCACCCGCGCGAACTCGGCTTCGGTGAGCTGAAGCCGCGCGAGCATCTCGCGCTGCGACGACGACCCACAGGACTGCTTCTGGTAGCGCGCCGTCTGCCCCGACGCAGTCACAAGCTCATCCGCGCGAAAGACCTGAAACTTGACGGCGTCGGCGCCGCTGCGAGCGGCTGCGTCGACGAGGCGCAGGGCGGTATCCACGCATCCGTCGTGGTTCACGCCGGCCTCCGCCAAAACGAACACCCGCTCGCGTGGCCCGATCCGTGTCGAGCCGACACGGACCCCATGGCCCGGCGTGGTCTTGGGGTCACGCGTGGGCATGAGCACCGTCCTTTTGGGCCTTGAGAAGCGCTTCCGCGACGAGCAGGTCCATGGCTTCATCGACGTCGACGGCTTCGTCACAACGTTGCACGACGGCGCGGCGATCCGCGCCCAGGAATGCCTGGCGGTCGTCCGGTGTATCGAGCGCCGCTAACAACGCTTGACGCGTCACGGCGATGCCGGCTCCGTCGTGGTAGTACAGGGGGTCGAGGTCCTGGCGGCGGTGGATGCTGTTGACCCGAAACTGCGACATCCGATCACCGTCGAGGCGGTGCAGCCAATCGGGGTGCTGCTTGCTGACCGGTGCGACCGTGCGCACCGAGTCGGCCCCGGTGTCATTCAGATGGCTCAGGACACGGTCGATCATACCCGGCGCTCGCACCGGGATATTCCCGTAGAGCAGGGCGACGGCGTCGACCGAGGTATCGTGGCGAGCCTCCCACACCTCGACGGCGTGTCGGGCGGCCGCGTCGATCGTGGCAGTGTCGTCCGCCAGTTCCGCCGGCCGATCGATGACTTCGATGCCCGCTTTCCGGGCCAGCTCTTTCGCCGGCGCTGAGTCGGTCGTCAGGACTGTGGCGTGAAGAAGGCTACTTCCGACCGCATGATCGAACGTGTACGTGATCAGCGGCCTTGTGAGCAGCTTCCTCAGGCACTTGTCGGGCAGGCCCTTGCTGCCGGCGCGAGCCAGAATGATACCGATAGCAACCATCGTTATCGCTATTATCGGCGACTATTCGGGCCCTGCTTGATGCACTAAGCGCCGGAACGGGTGGCATAACCGGACAAAGAGGGCGGAATCACGGGCGCGGTGAAAGCGAGGCGTGGAAGGGGGTTCAGTCGGCCAGGACGTCGGCCAGAGACGGCGAGAGGACCTCGCGCAGGCGGGCAAGGGCTCGCTGTTCGATCTGCCGAACGCGTTCTTTGGTGACGCCGAAGCGTTCGCCCAACTGTTGCAGCGTGAGAGATCCGCCACCGTCACCCAGGCCGAAGTGGCCTCTGACGATTTCGCGTTCGCGATCCGTCAGCTCCTCGAGTCCCTCGCAGATCAGCTTGCGTACCTGCTGACGCTCGCCGGCGGGAGCCTCGACGGCGCGGTGGTCCGGGGCGGCATCGAGGAGTTCGTCCTGCCCGGTGACCCAACGAGCGGCCCGGTAATGCTGTTCGGGGATCGATCGGGCGTAGTTCTTCATGATCGCCCATGAGGCGTACGTGCTGAACTTGACGCCGCGAGCGTAGTCGAATTTCTCGACCGCTCGCATCAGCGACATGTTTCCGTCGCTTATGATCTCGAAGAAGTTCGGCCTCCAACCCACATGCTTCTTGGCGATGGCGACGACGAGCCGGAGGTTGGCACGAGTAAGACGCTGTTTGACATCATCGACACGGGCCATCGTTTCGCCCAAGGCGGCAAACTGCTCGGCATCGGCTTCTTCCGGATCGATCTGATCGATCTGTCGCGCCGCCTTGTGTTTGAGATAGTTGTATCGCCTGAAAAGATCCCGCTCCTGGTCGGGCGTCAGCAGGGGCGTCAGGTAGAGGGATCGCAGGTAGGGCGGTGTATCTTTCGGCGGCTTGGCGGTTGGGCGATCGGCGCCCGGCGGTTCCGCCACGTCGAGGATCAACTCGTCCGCGTTCGGTGCATCGAACAGCTCGTTGTGGATGCAGTCGAGCGGTGTTTCCTTCCACTTGACGATCTGGACAAATCGCAGAATAGCAGCGACTTCGTCCACGTCACACTCAAAGCCCCGCGCGATCGATTCGTCGGATTCTCCGGCCTCGTGGCATCGCAAGATCGCCTGATATCGCTCACTCACCAAGCTCTTTTCGGCGCCGCCGAACACCGGACCGGCGTCGGATTCCTCATGGCGGCGGAGCGTGTATCGCACCGTTTCGACGGCCCGGCCCGTCTCTTCGGCGATGATCTTCGCCGCGGCGTGCAGCTTCATCGGGCGGTGAGCCACGAGTTCGATGGCACGCTGCACGATGGCGTCGCGCTCCTGCTGAGTGAGCTGTTTGAAAGCCGCGCCGCGCGCCACCAGGTCCCGATGACGTACGACGAACCGCTGGACCGTGCTCTTACAGAACGCCAGGCGATTGACACCGTCTTCAAAGACCACACGCATGCCCAACAGGCCTCGATTGCGCCATCGACGAATCGTCTTCGTGCTGACCTGGAGCTCCTGGGCCAGCTCCTCGTGCGTTTGGAACGGCTCATCCAACTCGGTGACCGCGAGGTTCGCTTTGCGGCTGATCACTTCAGCCATCGTCACCAAGTCGCTGATCAGCGCCTTCCCGGGGATCGAGGCGCTCGTCGTCGCGCCACGTTTGTGGTACTTCGTGATGCGATAGCAGACGAACTCGAACGGGTACGTTCGCCCCTCCTCAACCAACTCGAGGAGAAGTTCGATCGAGCGAAGCTGCTCCATTCGGAGTCGGCGCGGGGAGAGCGTGAGCTGATGCCCCAACTCCGCCAGGTCCTTGTTGAAGAACTTCGCCATTGATCGCTCGTGGCACCCGATCGGGCGGCATGCCCGTGGGGCTATCCCCTCTATAACTCGGCAAGTGGCTTACGGATTCCGCAGGGCATCGCCGCGCGGAGAATCCCTAAATCCATGCTCCACCCTATATTATCGCCCGGCGACAATGGCCGGTCAACGCGGAAGCCAAATTCGCCCCAAGACGGGCGCATGCTGAAACCATTAAAGTGCTACTGTTTCTCGCCTTTCGGGCCGTGGAGGCTACTTCCGGCTGGTTAGCGCTTCGAGGCGTGCCTTGAATGGCCGGGTAGCCGGATCGTCTTCTGCGCGGTTGGCGAGAGCCGCACGGTAGGCTTCGATGGCGTCCGCGGTGTATTCAGGGTGGCCGAGCCGAGCCATGAGTTCGTTGATGGCCGCCGATTGGGCGACGAACGTCCAATGCCGCCCCGTGTCACGGTGCGAGCGTTCGAGCAACCGGACGGCTTGGGCGACCTGTTCGACGGCTGCATCGTGAGCCTCCGTGGCCTTGGCGGCCTCCGCCTCGTCGTCCGCCTCGTTCAGCCCGAGGGGCCCGGCGTGGGCCGTCAGCGCAGCGGCTGTGCGGCTCTGGTCGGCGAAGCGGGTGTAGAGGATCCACGCTTTCTGAATCTGTGCGTCGGCCTGCTGAGCCTTGATATGACCCGTCATCCAGCCACATTGAGACTGCATGTAGTCCGCGGACCGGTCCCGAGATTCGGGTCCGAGCCCCTGTGAAGCTTCACTTCCGGCGTTGATCCACGCCGTAGCGCCCTGGGCGGCTTCGCTGAATGCCCTGACCGCCTGGTCGAGCAACGCCAAGGCGTCATCCTCGACCGAAAAGGCCTCGGATTCCAGCCGATTGAGTTCCGTGAACGCCTCGCCGGCACGGGCGCGCGCCTCGGACGCGCGGCGCCGCTTCAGTTGCCCTTCGGCCTTGAGCGCCTCGGCAAGCCCTTCGATCCGCTCTATGTCGGCATGGAAGCCATCCACGGCGGCTCGGCCAAGCTCGACCTCACGCGCCAAAACGGCCCGGTCGTGCCGAAAGTGGCTTAGACCCGGCTCAACGGTCAGTCCAGCCGCGGAGCCTGATTCCATGTACTTGCCGGTGAGGTAATCGCCGCTGTCGTCAATCCTCGCGTTCGGCAGGGTGCCGAACTCGAGGGCGCGAGCCTCGGCGTCCGCAGTGCGGAAAACGCGATCCTGCGCGGACAGTGCTGCCTGGAACGCCTCGGCCCCATCGCCGCGCGAGAAGTCGATTCCGCGGCGGGTCAGCTCGTGGATGGCCTGGCGCGCGGCATCCGCACGCCCGCGAGCGGCAGTCAGCCGCGACTCCAAGTCGTCGATCTTGCGATCCACTTCCGTCAGCGCCGCCGCCTTGCCATCGAGCATGCGGTTCGTGGCCCCGAGTCTCTCCGTGAGCACGGCCGTTCCTGAGGAGCCCGGGGCCTCGCCACCGCCCTCGCCGAACGCAGCGGCAATTCGCCCGAGCGTCGCGAGTTCACGTCGCAGCGGCAGAGCTTGCCGGCGGAGCATCATCGCCTCGAGTCGATCCGTGGCGGCCTGTTGGGCCAGAATGACACCTTTGAGTCGGTTGGCCTCGGCATGGCTGCGCGACGTGGTGTCACCAGCGGTGATGTCCAACGCGCTTCGGACCGCTGCCAGGGCGTCCGCCAAGCCGGAATCGTTGGCCTGCAACAGCTTACGGCGGGCTTGGATCCCCTTGCGGGCCTGCGCCGGAAGGTTGCCGTACTTCGCCCTGGCCTGCCTGGGGTCGATGTCCACGCCGTCGAAGTCGTAAGGTTGGTAGGACGCCCACCGGGCTTCGTGGATCTGCTGGTAGTCGTCGGCGAACTCCTCGAGCAGTTCGTCAGCGTTGTCGAGGTCGATATCCACCTCGAATTCGGCCAAGCGTTCGAGCAGCAACGACTTGTAGGTCAATCCGTGGCTATACGCATGCAGGATCCGCCGAGCCCGTTCGAGCTCGACGCCCGCCTGTTGATCCACGGTGGCCTGTGCCGTCTGAAGCGATGGGAGCGCAAGCCAGCCTAAGGCACAAATCGCCATGCCACCGGCCAACACGACCCCAGGGATGAGTTTCTGGTTCACGCTGTACTCCGCCGTCGTTTACACGCAGCCTCTGCCGGATTCCCGCAGGGCGTCCGACCCCCAAATTCGGGCCGCTACAGCTAGAACCGGATTGTAGCCGAGGCTGTCCCCGATGCAAACGCACGGAGCCTCGGCTCAATCGGCGGAGACCGTTTTCCCGTCGATTTCGAGGATGTCGATGTCGATCGCTCCGATCTTGCTGATCAGGGGGAGGCTCAGGTCCGCCAGGCCGGCGTTTTTCAGGGAGGAGACGGCGAAGGCGATCCGGGCCGGGCTGCAATCCGTCTCGTTGAGTGCCGCGTCCACGTCGACCCATTTGCCGTCGATGTAGAACTGGGTCCACATGTGGTAGCCGAAGATGTCCTGCTGGGCCCCGAAAAGCGGTACGTACGCCACACCGGCGACGACGCGGGACGGCAAGCCGTTGATCCGACCCAATGCGGCCAGCAACACGCCGTGCTCGCTGCAATCTCCCTCTTTCGTCCGGCACACCTCCGACGCGGTCGCGAAGCCGATGTTCAGGTTCTTGTTGTCGATGTACTCCGACACGAACCGTCGCAGTTTGTCGGCGAGGGCATAGGGCTCGGTCTCGCCGCCGGCTGCCTTCTTGGCGAGTTTGACGAGCTTGGGGTCCTCGGTGTTGATCATGAGGTTCGAGTCGAGGCAATCGGCCAGGTCGCCGGTGCTTTTGGCCTTGGTCGATGCGCCGGCCTTGGTGTGCTCGATTCGCGTCGCCACCAACTCGATCGAACCGTCATCACGGGCGGTGACCTTCTGCATGTCGGTGTCGGGCATCGATGCGAGTTCGGCGTCGCCGGCGCTGCCTCGAATGAGATACTTGATTTGCCGCACCTTCTTACGGTCGATCGCGGTGTCCGCCTTGATCGTGGAACGCATGAAGATCTCGGGCGGCATGAAGTCCGCGACCGCCGACTTCTGATCTGTCGCGATCAAGACCATGTCGCCGAGTCCGGGGACCGGGACCTTGGATTTGACCGGCGTGCCGTGCTTGTCGACCCAGGACACGACCTCCATCGACCCGATGGGCGACTCCATGACGAGATTGGTCTTTTGGCCGCGCATCGTCTTCCCGTTGTGCTCGAAGTCTTCCCACTCGCCGATCGTGGTGGTCGCCGTGACCGCGCCGTCGAGCCGCAAGTCGGGGGCGTACACATCCAGCTTGTAGACGGTTCCGGGCTTGTCGCCGCGCATCAGTCCTTCGCGATACAGGCCCCACGCCATCAACGCGCCCTCGGGAAAGTCGAATTCCTGCGTCTGATCCATGCCGTATTGCGAACTGGTGATGCTGACGCGCCCCTTACTGATCGTGCCCTTCGATGACGTTTGCATCGTCGCGGCGTTCATCTTAGAGCCGAAGGTAAGCGGCGCGCCGCCGACCGTCTCGGTCGTGCTCTGGGCGATCTCGATTTCGACCGGTTGATCCACGCGGCCCACGCGTATGCGCATCGTCGTGGCGGTGTGGATGCGGTCCTCTTTCCGTGTCATGGTGGTGTGGCCGAACCCGACCTTCCCGCCGGCGAGGTAGACCTCGAGCCAGTCATCGCTGAAGCGACCGTGCGGCGGGTTCTTCGGATCAATGGGTTCTTTCGGCGTGGTGGCGCCGCAGATCAAACAGCCGAGCATCAAACATGTGAGCGAACGAAGCGTCATCAACTTGTCTCCAGGATGCCGTTAGCCGGGTTGCGTCTGCCCATACCGGACAGCCGCCGCCACGGCTCGGCGTTTGTCTCTTGTGACCGGATCGCCCCTATTCGGCGGAGGGCAACGACTCGGTACCTCGATGCAGCCTGAAAGGCTGACCGACAGTAGCCGTGGGCAAGTCCGCCGAAGGCGGACGCCGCCCACGGTGACCCCACACCCATTCGATTCGACCCTGAAGGGGTCGTCCAAGCGTCGCGTCGCACACGCTCCGGAGAATGGACGACCCTTTCAGGGTCGGGCGGCTTGGTGGCGGTGCCATCCGGTGGCGGCGCTCCGCTTGCCACCGGCTACTGTCGAGCAGGCCTTCAGCCTGCAGCCTATCCTGTCACGGACCGTACCACGCCGCGCAACTTATGGTAGTTCGATTATCGCCCGAACCAGTTGCGCAACTTGTATAAAGTCGTGTCGCGACCCGCCTTGGCGATCGAATCGGTCAACGGAATGTCCTTCGGACAGACCTTGACGCAGTTTTGACTATTGCCGCAGTCGACGATCCCGCCGGGCAGCGTGAGTGTATCGAGCCTTGCGTCTTTCTCGACCTTGCCCGTGGGGTGAGCGTTGAACAGCACGGCTTGCGATATAGCCGCGGGCCCCATGAAGGGCGAGTTATCGTTGAACTGCGGGCACGCCTCCACGCAGCAGCCACAAGTCATGCATCGTGACAGCGGATACGCCTCTTCCTGCTCGGCGACCGTAGCGCTGGGCCCCGGGCCGAGGTCGTGGTATCCGTCGACCTTCACCCACGCACGGACGCGCTTGAGCGAGTCGAACATGCCCCGTCGATTGACGATAAGGTCGCGCACCACGGGGAATTTCGTCATGGGCTGCACTTCGATCGTGTCGCCGGATTCCTCCAAGAGCGAATCCACCAACGCCGAGCAAGCCTGCCTTACGCGCCCGTTGATCACCATGGAACAAGCGCCGCAGACTTCTTCCAGGCAGCAGGCGTCGAACGCGACCGGTGTCGTGTCTTGGTTGGCGCTCGTGACCGGATGGGCGGCGATCCGCTGTAGCACGGTCGTCATGTTCATCCCGTCCTCGTGGGGGACCTCGAAGACCTCCCAGTGCGCGGTGTCGTGGGGGTTGGCCTTCCTCAGGATTCTGACCGTAACGGTTCGTGCCATCGATTCATCTCATAAAGACGGTTTCACGCTCGACGCTGTCACGCGCTTTCACTCGGCGCCGCACTCATATCTCGCCACACTTCTTCGATAATCTCCGCTCCCTTGAGCCCGTACGTGCGCGGCCGCGGCGGGATCAGGCTCGTATCCACCGGCTCATACGTGAAGTCGGCCCCGTCGGGCTTGTGCTCGGCGATGGACGTCTTGAGCCACTTGTCGTTCTTCTCTTTGAACGCCTTGCACCATGTCGTCGCCTGCTGCCGCAGCTCGGCCGGGTCGTCGGTGTCCGGCGCGGGGATCTCGAATTCAGGCTTGTAGTGGGCTCCGCGGCACTCGTCCCGAAGCAGGGCGCCCTTGGTGATGGCCCGTGCCATCACGATCATGTCACCCACCGCGCGGGCGAAGCTCAGGTTCTGGTTCGTCCAATCGCTGGTATCCGAGAGGCTGATGTTCTGGTAGCGCGCGTGGAGTTCGTTGACCTGCGCCAGCGTCGCCGCGAGGTCCTTGTTGTTGCGCACGACGGTGACGCTGCGCGTCATGCACTCGCCGAGCTCCTGATGCAGCAGGTAGGGGTTCTCGCCGCCGATGTTGTTGACCAGCCAGCGAATGCGCTCCAGGTGGGGTTCGATCGCGTGGTCGAACAGGGCGGTGGGTTGATCCCCGGCAGAGCCGCTCGGGAGCGAGGCGAACCAGCTTTCGATCGACGGCGCCACGAGCAATCCCGAGAAGATGCAGCTAAGAAGCGAGTTGGCACCCAGGCGATTGGCGCCGTGGAACTGATAATCCGCCTCCCCGATGACGAAGAGGCCCGGCACGTTACTGTGCTGGTTTCGCGGTGAGCCGATCAGAAGCCCGCCGGTTTGCTCGTTCTTCTCGTAGTCAACCCAGAGCCCGCCCATCGAGTAGTGAACGGCGGGGAAGATCTTCATGGGCACCGTGCGCGGGTCGACGCCCTGGAACTTCTCATAGATTTCGAGGATGCCGTCTAGCTTCTTGTGCGTCTCGGCCGGCAACTCGGTTACGTCGAGGTAGACGCAAAGACGCCCCTCCTCGACGCTGAGTCCGTGATTGACGCACACGTCGAAGATCTCGCGCGTGGCGATGTCGCGTGGGACGAGGTTGCCGTATTTCGGGTAGCGCTCTTCCAGGAAGTAGTACCGCTCGGCCGCCGGGATCGTCAGCGGGTCGCGGCCGTCCTGTGGCATACGCGGCACCCAGACGCGTCCGCCTTC
>JAJDDX010000366.1 GCA_029260055.1 Phycisphaerae bacterium | reverse complement strand
CGAGCGCTGAACGGTTCAACGCTCATTGCCGACGTGATCGCCGGCGTCCAGTTCGCCGACGGAGTCAAAAAGGTCGCCGCCTGATCATGCCGCCGTCCACAACATTTGACCATATCTCTATGGATGTTCAGGGCGCGCGCTAAAGGCATATAGCCAGCCATCTGCAACCCCATCAATTACTGGGCCACTATACAGCGACATCGAGGTCAAATTGCGGTTTCGTCGAATCACCGCGTAGCAGCCTGCGAGTCGCTCTCTGCATGATCGGTCCTGAACCGTGTCAACGAGCCACTCGTTACATGCCTTGGTCCAACGCTTGTTGTCGAACGGTGTCCGTCGAAACTCCCTACGTACTGCGTCTCTGAATCGACGGACGAGGGCGCCTTCCGGATGGACGAAAGTCAGAAACGCCCAATCCATGGGCAAACGACGGGCTCCTAGAAGCGGCAGTGCAACGTGATGCGGTAGAACAAAAGACTCCGTTGTGGCACCTGTACTCGTCCTAGTTGTTCTTGGAGATCCTGTTTCCAGCGCTCTTCTCTTCAGCCAATTCCAGTCAAGATCGATGGGAGTATCTCGGCGCTCAGGATCCTGGAAGTGCGGCCAAGGCTGTGGTTCTGGGAGTGCGATACGAGGCCCTTCCTCCTCTTCGCCACCTTTCACGAACAGCACGACTTCAACGCCCCGGTCGCCGAGCCAACGAACGGGGTCGGCGGCGAACTGTACCAATGTCCCGTCTACGGAACCGGAATCCGCTGCGTCCGCGACGAGCAACAAACGCTCACATGGCTCCAAATACGGCGCGACTACCGTTTTGGTCTTCACGAGTGAGAGCAGCCGATCAAGTCCGTTGACGTGGTCGCTATCGAAGTGCGAAATGAACAGGACATTCAAGCCTGGTCGCTTGTGTCGTCGATTCGCGAACTCGTTGATTTCCCGAGCCAGCGTGTCCGTGTTTTCGGATCCGCAGTCGTAGACGTACGAGAACTCGCCGGAGCCAATCCGAAGATAGCCAGAGTGAAAGAACCCCTGGCCAACCGTGTGCTGTCGTCTCTCGTGAAGGAACATTATCACCCTCTCAATCGAATCCTCGACTTGTCCGGAGAACGCTCTTGCACTGTATCTGCATCCCAGATACGGATGGTACGGCCACCCTTGCGAGACTTCGGTGCCGGACGAAGCTGGCGAACTTCTTCGGGCGGCAGGTGAATCGGGCAGGCTCCTCGTCGACCGACCACGCCGAGGATGCAGCGGCCTCGCCGCGGAGCCCAAACTCTCGCAGTTAAGGGGCTGTTCACGCGTCGCTCTGCAAGACGCGATGGACCCAAGCCGGAGCCGCGACTGTCCGAACGCTAATGGTCCCGCCCGATCGGGCGGTTGCGCCGACGGGGCATGACCGAGTTATTGTCTCGGATCGAGGGCACCGTCGCATCAGGGTTTTCACCTGTACGGCGAATTGTGGGCTGTGGCTCGGTGCGAGCGGCGGGCCTTGGCCCGGGGGCGAATTCTTGGACTTCGTGACAGTGGGCGGCGTCCCGGGGTACCGGGACTTGCCGACGGCTACTATCTGTCAGCCCTTCGGGCTGAGGAGATGTCGCGGCACTGGTGGGCAAGACACCAGTGGCACCCAGAGCAGAGCCACCGGCGGCACGCGGCGCCGGGTGTTCAGACGCATGCTGCGCCGCCCACAAGGGGCGGCGCTACATTCGCTATCGCTGGCTGTGGGTGCTTTCGGCCGGCTGCGGCGCTCCGGGCTGGCTGCGGAGGCTCAAGGCCGGCTTACGGGCAGGGGAGCGGGCAGTTGGTTTCGGTGTAGGGGGCGCCTTGGAAGGCGCGGACGTCGGCGTTGATGTCTTGGAAGTTGATCAGGCCGTTGGGCGTGCAGGGGTGCAGGTCGACCGCCTCCAGCGATGCCTGGCTGAAATCGCCTTGGAAGCCCTGGACGACCAGGTTGATGTCGGTGAAGTTGACCAAGTCGTTTTGATCCACGTCACCCCATAGCCATGTCGTCGCACTTGCGATGTTCGAACGCACGCCGCCGTTGTACTCGACCTGCACATCATACTGAGTGCCCGGCACGATCTCGGCTTGACCTATGCCGATGGTGCCCCAGTTCGCCACGGTCTGATAGGTCGGCGTATCCACTAGGGCGCCGGTTGCGTCGAGGTATTTCTCCAGGCAGGGGAAGTCCGGGGATGTCAGGACGAGGGCGAATTCGAGCGACTGGCCCGGGTCGTTCGGGGTGACGGTGATGTATCGTCCGCCCTGAGCCGCTACCGTCGGGGTTTCGCAGGCGTCGGGGATGGCGTTTCCGTTGTCGTCCTGTTCGGTCATGTCGGCGATGTCGCAGGTGTCGCGCCGGGCGTTGCCGTTGCAGTCGCCGTAGACGAGCGTCGCCTGGTCCATGATGATCGGCGCGCTCATGCCGGTGGCGACCCACTGGGCGTGAAGCACGTCGCCGGCTGTGTTCGTGGTGTTCTCGTCGCGCAGGAACTCGATGTACTCCTTGGCGCTGGTTTGGTAGTAGAGCGTGACCTCGGCGGACATGACATCGCACGGCATGGCGAAGTCGGTGTCGTCCCAGTATTGGCCATCCGCGTAGCTATAGTCCACCGGGTCGGCCTGGACGGAGGCGAAGCCGGCGTTGGTGAAGCCTCTCGGCGGGATGCGGTTGTCCTTGTATCGCACGTTGTTCAGGGCGAAGTGGAAGGACGGGCCGATGGGCACGCCGGTGGCGGCTGAGACGGTCGCGTCGACGCCGATCTTCGTTTCGTAGACCTTGGTGTCTTCGGTGGTGAGCGTGGCGGTGGCGTCGTCGTAGGCGCCGTGCTCACCGAGAAGCAAGCCCGATCCGTCGTAGAAACGCACGTTCACCCAGATTCGTCGTCCCTCGGGGTAACCGGTGGGCAGCTTGTGGCCGGTCTGGTTGATGATGCGAACGGTGAGCGTCTCGCCGGTGATGGTCAGCTCCATGTCCGAGGCTGCCTGCAGGAAGGCGATGTTCCGCGCCTGGGCGGCTGCTACTTGGTTGGGCAGGAGGGCGGAGAGTTCGCCCGGTCCCCACAGTTCCTGGGTCACGTCGAGGTTCAAGATGGCATCGAAGATCCAGGTCGCGCCGCCGAGGAACTGGTGCAGCGGCATGTCGTCGCGGTCGATCGCCTGGGAGGGGATCGAGCAGGCCACGCCCGAAGCGTCAGGCATGTGGCAGTCCTGGCAGGTGGCGACGGCTGTCTTGTTGCCGCCGAATCGCCCGCCCATCTCGATCGGTGCCAGCGCGAAGTCGCTTTGCGACCACTCGCTGAAGGTGCGTTCGACGGGGAACTGGTCGTATTTGTCTTGCGACGGGTTCGGTGCGTCGTCGACGCTTAGCGCGTACGTATCGGTCGGTGCCGGGATGGGGGCACCGACGCGTTCGAAGGCCGGGTTGGATACGTCGTGGCAGGTGCCGCACATGGCTGATTCCTGGTGATAGGGCGAGCGTCGCCATTCGTGCATGCCGAAGAACGGCACCATGTCGAACGGGCCGCGGCGGCGGTCCAGCGGGTCGATGACGTATTGTCCGCTGTGGGCGTCGAGTGGGATGTCGTTGTTCGGGTCGATCAATAGTGCGTTGAGGATCGGGACGTCGTCGGGCGGGTTTTCGGCCGCGTCGAAGACCGGGTCGACCATGCGATGGCAGACGTGGCAGCTTACGCCGTCGTAGTCACCCTCGCGCAGGCCCGAGCCGTCGGTGGGGATGCTTCTTCCTTCGAGCCAGCCGATGGGGGAGTGGCAGCGGAGGCAGAGGTCGCCGACGAAGGCTGCGTCTTGTTCCGCGATGGCGAGGGCGGCGTGGAAGATGGGATCGCGCATGGCCTGTGCCATGGCGCTGGTTTGCCAGAGTTCGTAGGGTGCCAGGTTTTCGTTGTAGCCGGAGTGGCAGGCGATGCAGTCGTCCGTGCTGGCCAGCAGCGGATCGGTGAGCGTTTCCGGTTGCGTGCCGTTGAGGAAGAAGTCCTGCAACGTGGTGGGTACCGGTTGGGCAGAGGCCGATGCGGCTCCCGCGCACACGAACAATAGTGTCATCGCGATGCGCGCGACGCGCGCGATGACGTGGCGAGGCTTCTGGAAAGCTTGCACCGCTCTTGCCGTCCTAATCGAGTTTGGATTTTCCCCTGGCCCTACGCCCATCATAGTAGTAAGGCGAGCCGCTTACGTCCAGGTTGCGGGCGGTCGATGGGCGGTGCGGGCTGATGTTCTCGGACTTAGGAAGCGGCGCAGGTTGCTTTCCGTCAGTGCCACTTGGCGGCAGGCGCGGCGCCAGGCCCTGTCGGGTGATGAACCGGCAACGGCCGCGAGTTGTGGCACGGACAAGCTACGTTGCTCCGCTTGACGGGGGACCCAGCGCTGCACACCGGGCGAACGTTCCGGCACTGATGACGGGTGGCCCACCTCCTCTGGAGGTGGGGAAGGCGATAATCACGACTCGCTGACGTCGGCAGGCGGTGGGGCTGTCGAACGCCCGTCATCGTCTCCCCCATGTCCCAAGGACATGGGCCACCCGCCGGCTGATCGAGCCGCTTGGATTCGCGACGGAATCGTCATTTGCCTCCTGAAAAAGGCATCGCTGGAAAAAAGCCGAGAAAGATGGACTTCGGGTGTAAGAAATCGGCGGCCAGTCCGGACCTAGGGATGGAGCGGACGCGCGCGGTGCGCGCGTTCGACTCGACCGACTCGAGATGACATGGTTGGCTCACCCTGGAGGGTTCTTCATGGTACGCATCGCGACTGCACTGGTGGCTGTGTTGATTTGCGGCCCGATCGTCGCCGCACAGACCGTTTACCATGTTGATGGCGATGCTCCGCCGGGTGGCGATGGGGCGTCGTGGGCGACGGCGTACGACGCGTTGCCTCCGGCGTTGGTGGCTGCGGCGCCCGGGGATCAGATCTGGGTGGCGGCTGGCACGTATGTGGGGAACTTCACGCTGGCGTTGGGGGTCGGGCATTACGGCGGTTTCGCGGGTACGGAGACGGAGGTGTCTCAGCGCGACTGGTCGGCCAACGAGACGATCCTCGATGGAGATCAGAGCGGCAGCGTGGTGACCGGTCCAGTCGGCGCGACCGAGGTAACTCGGATCGACGGGTTTACGATTACGGGCGGCGACGCGGGCGATGGCGGCGGATTGTACCTGTTCGACTCCTCGCCGACGATCGCGAACAACCGTATCAGGAAGAACCGCGGGTTCGACGACGGCGGTGGGCTATACCTGTACGACTCTTCCGCAGTGATTGCGAACAACACAATCACGAACAACCATGCGTCCCAAGGCGGTGGACTGTACCTGTACAACTCTTCCGCAGTGATGGCGAACAACACGATTACGAACAACAATGCGGCCTACGGCGGCGGGCTGGACTTGTACGCATCGTCTCCCACGATCGTGAACACGGTCGTCGCCTTCAACTCGTCCGGGGTCCATCAGTGGACAAGCGACGGCGCCCCCACGCTACGGCACAACTGTGTCTTCGGCAATACGGCGTTTGACTACGACGGAGTTCCCGACCCCACTGGCACGGACGGGAACATCTCCGTCGACCCGCACCTTGCGAACTCGCGGTACGGCGACGTGCACCTTCAGCCGGACTCGGCCTGCGTCGACGCGGGAGCCAATGCCGACGCGTGGGGCGACTTCGATGCGGACGGGGACCCTCGCATTCTGCCTGCAAACGGAACCGTGGACATCGGTGCTGACGAGTCGGACGGTACGGTGTGGCCGGCCGGGCCCTATACGATCGTGCGGGTCAGCCCTGAAGGAGACGACGCGAACGACGGCTCGTCCTGGGCCTTGGCCAAGCGGACAGTTCAGGCCGGCATTGACGCTGCTTCCGCGGTGGGTGGTGACGTGTGGGTCCAAGCCGGCACGTTCGAGGAGTGCGTCACCCTGAAGCCTTACGCCCACGTGTACGGCGGTTTCGCCAGCACGGAGACCTTGCGTGACGAGCGGGACTGGGTCGCCAACATCACGATCCTTGACGGTCAAGAGCAAGGGGCGGTGGTGATCGCGCAGAACGTAGGTACCGACACGACTCGTATCGACGGCTTCACGATCACGGGTGGCGGCGGGCAGTATGGCGGCGGGCTGTACTTGGGCAACGCCTCCCCCACGATTGCCAACAACACGATTACGGGCAATAGCGCACGCACGGGCGGCGGCATCTACGTGTCAGTGGGATCGCCCGAGATCAGAAGCTGCACAATTGTGGATAACAACTCGGAGAACTACGGCGGCGGGCTCTACCTGCGTGATTCCTCCCCGACAATCGCGACCAGTACGATTAGGAGCAATGGAGCCCGCTGGGACGGCGGTGGTATCTACGGGAGATACAGTTCGCCAAGGATTGCGAACAGTACCATCATCGGCAATAGCGCCGGCCGCGACGGTGGCGGCGCGTATGTGACGTCGGGCGCACCGAAGATCGTGAACAGCACGATCGCGAACAACGGTGCCGGCGAAGACGGCGGCGGGCTGTATTTCGTTGAATGCACGCCTACGATTGCGAACGCGATCGTTGCGTTCAACTCCTCCGGGTTGTGGTCCTATGGCACCGCCTCGCTGCGCCATAACTGCGTATACGGTAACACCACGTACGACTACTGGGGTGTGGCCGACCCCACCGGGACGGACGGTAACATCTCCGCTGATCCGCGGCTGGCCGGACCGCGGTACGGGAACGTGCATCTTCAGCCGGATTCCCCTTGCGTGGATGCCGGGAATACCGCCGACGCTTGGGGCGACTTCGACGTGGACGGGGACCCCCGCATCCTGCCTGCGGGCGGAAGCGTGGACATCGGCGCTGATGAGTCGGATGGCACGTCGTGGCCGGCGGGGCCGTATGCGACCATACGAGTCGAGCCTGAAGGCGACGACGCGAACGACGGCTCGACGTGGGGTACGGCGAAGCGCACGGTGCAGGCCGGCATTGATGCGGCGTCGGCATCGGGAGGCGAAGTATGGGTTGAAGCCGGCACATACGGAGAGTGCATCACACTCCATCCCTACGCGTATCTATACGGCGGCTTCGCCGGCACGGAGAGCGTGCGGTCCGAACGGGATTGGGTCGCCAATGTTACGGTCCTCGACGGTCAGCAACAAGGGTCGGTGGTGACCGGGCGAGCCGGCTATAGAGTCAGCGCAATCGATGGCTTCACGATTACGGGCGGCAGCGCGCTCTCCGGTGGAGGGCTGTACCTGTGGGGCTGCTCCCCGACGATCGCGAACAACACGATCACGGGCAACAGCGCTATCAGCGGTGGCGGCGGGCTGCGCCTGCAGTATGCCTCGCCCACGATCACGAGAAACACGATCACGGACAATAGCACCCTCTACCACGGCGGCGGTGGGCTGGAACTGTCGGATTCTTCCCCGATTATCACGAGCAACACGATCACGCGGAACAGCGCTGGCTATGGCGGCGGCGGGTTGGAACTGTGGGTGTCTTCCCCGACGATCGCGAACAACGCGATCACGGGCAACAGGACGGACGGCGATGGCGGCGGAATCCGCGTGTATATCCAGTCTGCTCCGACGATCGTGAACAACACGATCGCGGGTAATCGTGCCGGCTACTTCCGTGGCGGTGGTTTGTGGCTGCAGGGCCTCGCGTCGACGACGATCGTCAACAACCTCGTTGCGTTCAATTCGTCAGGGGTTCTTCCGTACGGTGACATGCCTGGGTGGCGCCACAACTGCGTCTACGGTAACGACGAGTACGACTACGGTGGGTTTGGCGAGGATCCCACCGGGACGGACGGAAACGTCTCGATCGATCCGGTGTTCGCTCGCACGCCTGATCCCGGCGTCGACGGTGTATGGGGCACCGACGACGATGACTACGGCGACCTGCATCTGTCTTTGGATTCGCCGATCATTGACGCCGGGGACAACGTCGGCGTGCCGGCTGATGCGGGCGATCTCGACGGTGACGGAGACAGGGCCGAGCCGATGCCTTTCGACCTCGATGGGTTCGGCCGCTTTGTGGATGACCCGCGGATGGTGGACACCGGCAATCCCGGGCCACCGGGCCCGATCGTGGACATGGGTGCGTACGAGCGTCGTCCGGGAGACTGTGCGTCGGACGGCGGCGCGGCGCACGACGGCGATGTGGACTTTGCCGACTACACCGAACTCGCGGGGTGTTTGACGGGGCCGGGAAGCGTGCCGCCGGATGGATGCGAGTGCCTTGATCTCGACGGCAGCGGGCGAGTCGATCTGGCCGACGTGGCGGCGTTCCAGCTTTCGTTCACGGGTGAGTAGACCACACGCGAGTGAGCACTGGTGGGCTAGCCACCAGTGGCACCCGGCGTGAGCGAGCAGCGGTGAGCAGGCCTCCAGGGGCACACGGCGTTTCGGAGCTCGGAAGGACACGGGCAAACAAGTTTGCCCATGTCACCCCCCGAAGGAAGAACCTCCCCCAGCCCCTCCTTGGTAAGGAGGGGAGTTCGCGGGCGAGCGGGCTGTCCGGCCGCGAGCGAGCGGTCCGGCTGCAAGCCGTTTACGTGCGTTTGAACTGGCGGTTGAGGTCGGCTTTGGTTAGTTGGAGCATGGTTGGCCGGCCGTGGGGGCAGTTGCTGGACTTGTCGACGAGGTGACGCTTCTTCATCAGCTCATCGACCTCGCCCGGTGACAGGGCGTCGCCGGACTTGACCGCGGCCTTGCAGGCCATCATGTCGAGCACTTTGTGGATAACGACTTCGGTAGACGCAGCCGGCTGATCCGCGAGGTAGTCGAGCAGGTCTCGCATGAAGGCGACTACGTCCGCGTCCTTGAGCAGGGCGGGGAAGGACTGGACGGCTATGGAGTCGTGGCCGAAGGAGACCACTTCGATGCCGAGCTTCTGCAAGAGTTCGTCGTTGGCGGTCAGCGCGTCGGCCTCCTTGGGCGTGACGGTGACCGTCTCGGGGAGCAGGAGCCGTTGCGACTCGAGCGGGCCGCGCGTCAGCTCCGCGCGGAACTGCTCGTACAGTACGCGTTCGTGCAGGGCGTGTTGATCGACGATCATGATCCCGTCCGGCGTTTCGGCGACGAGGTAGAGGTTGTGCATCTGCATGGCACGCGGCGGAGTGGTGAGGCCCTCCGTGGGCAGTGGCTGTTGCGGGGCGTGGCCTTCGTTTGTGGCGGTATCGTTCGTGGGTGGGCCGTAGAGCGCTCGCCAGGAATCGGTCTTATCGCCGGTTGCCCACGGTGACGCGGCGCGATCGGACGGGCCGGTGGCGCCAGTGAGTCCGCTGGGGAACCCGGCGTCTGAGCGGGGTCTTCCGTCGGGCTGCATAGGTGTGGCGGTCTTGAGCATGGACGCGAGTTCGTGGCGCATGCGCTGCTGGTCTTGCGGGCTGACGGTCGGCGTGGCGCGATCGGTCCGCAGTGCGGGCGTCAGGTCCGCGCCGCGCAGTGTCTCGCGCAGGGCACTGAGCACCTGGGAGTGGATAAGGCCCGAGTCCGCCCATCGCACTTCGATTTTGGTCGGGTGGACGTTCACGTCGACGGATTCCGGGTCAAGCGTCAGAAAGAGGTAGACGACGCCGTGTCGGTTCGGCTCCATGAGGCCGCGGAAGGATTCCCTGATGGCGTGCTGCACGTAGCGATCGCGAATGTATCGCCCGTTGACGAAGGTGTATTGCCAATTGGCGCTGGCGCGCGAGCGGGCCGGCGGGGCGATGTAGGCCTCCATGCGCACGCCTCGTTCGTCGCGGTTCACGGTCAGGAGCGACTCAGCCAGGTCGGGGCCGTAGAGCTTGGCGATGCGGTCCAGCCTCCCACTGGAGGGCGGGAGGTTCTGCGTCGTGCGTCCGTTGTTGTTGAGCTCGAGGCAGAGCTCGGGCCAGGCGAGGGCCGCCCGCGCGAATTGTTCGTTGATGTGGCCGACTTCGGTGGATCTGCCCTTGAGGAACTTCCTGCGGGCGGGGACGTTGAAGAATAGATCGCGCACCTCGACGGTCGTGCCCACCGGGCACCCGGCGGCCTTGGAAGACTCGAACTGCTCGCCGGCGACGCGGACCTCGTGGCCCTCGGCGGCGTCGCGGCGGCGGGAGGCGATGCGCAGTTTGGAGACGGACGAGATGCTGGCGAGCGCTTCGCCGCGGAAGCCCATCGAGGCGATGGTGTAGAGGTCGTCTTCGGTGGTGATCTTGCTGGTGGCGTGTGCCGCGACGGAGAGGCGGAGTTCTTCGGAGCTCATGCCGCAGCCGTCGTCGGTGACGCGGATGAGCTGCTTGCCGCCGTCTTCGATGGAGACCGCGATGCGCTCGGCGCCGCTGTCGATGGCGTTGTCCGTCAGTTCCTTGACGACGCTGGCTGGTCGTTCGACCACCTCGCCGGCGGCGATCTTGTTGACCAGAAGTGGCGGAAGGACTTTGATGCGGCAGTCGTTGCTCATTCGGCGATCCATCTTCACGAGCGCGTAAGAACACGGGCAAACCGACCGCGCTTCGCGGTTCGGCCGTCAGATCAGTATAATCCCGCAGACGAGCGGATCAAAACTGGGCCTGCGGGATCGGGTCGTGGATTCAACCCGCTGGAGAAGAGCATTGAAACGCAGTGTCGGGATTTTCATCGAACGCGGTGTCGCCTCGGATGGCTGGGCGCGGGCGGCTGAGGATGTACTCAGTGCCGGTTTCGACGGCGTGGAGCTGACGCTGGGGCCGCTGCCGGAGGCGGACGGCGATGCGTGCGCCGGCGCAAGTGACAAGAAACTCACAGCTCTTGCGCGATTGGACGGAGGCGTGGTGGCTGTCGCTATTCGATGTGCGACTACGGATGTCGAGGCGGCCATGGCGCGGGTCAATGCGGTTCTTGGCGCAGCCGGTTCCGCCAAAGCGCGGTCGTTGAACGTGATGATACCGCCGGTCGGGAGTGGCGGCTTTGCGGGATATCAGGATGCGTTGAACTTCGCCTGTGGGTTGATGCGAGAGGGGCGGTACGCGGCGGAGGTCGGCGGCGTGCCGCTTGCCGTGGAGGTTGCGTGCGGCGGGTGCCTGCTTTCGCCGGTTGAGTTGCGCGAGATCGTGGACAAGGCGAACTCTTGGGCGGTGGGTGCGTGTGTCGAGGTCGGGCGTGTTTGTGAGGTCGGCGATCTCGGCGATTGGCTCGATACGCTACGAGCGCGTGTCCATTGCGTGCGCATGGCTTGCGTCGACGGCGTGTGGCCCGTGGCTCCCGAGGCGTTGCGCCTGTGCCTGGATGATGTCGGCTTTGGCGGTCCGGTGGTTCTAGGCGGGTCTGGGCCGGCGGTCGCTGATGCGCGGCGACAGTTGACTGGCTAGTGTCGGCGCTGGGTGTGGTGGATAGCCACGGGCAAACAAGTTTGCCCATGCCACCCGCCTATTCGGGGTCGGGTGGGTGGTCCTCCTCCTTTGGAGGTGGGGGAGGCGATGCCCACCGACCGTCAGCGCCGGAAGATGGCAGGGTTTCGGAACACCTGTCATCGTCTCCCCCATGTCCAAAGGACATGGGCCACCCGCCGTCAGCGCCGGAAGATGGCAGGGTTTCGGAACACCTGTCGTCGTCTCCCCCATGTCCAAAGGACATGGGCCACCCGCCATGCCACCCGCCTATTCGGGGTCGGATCCGAGGCACGGCGCACCGGCTATCCGGGCTCGTGCTGCGGCGGCTGTGTGCAGGAATTCACAGTTGCCGGATTCGGTGCGCGTTGCGGTGGCGCGGCGACGAACTAAGATCGTGGTGGCGGCTGGTGATCGCCACCGGCAGCGCTTTGACGGCTTTCCATACGGAGATGGAACGATGGGGACGAGAACCATGCAACGACGGGCCATGACGGTGACGCTGGTTTGCGGCCTCGGTGCGATCCTGCTCACGGGTTGCACGAAAGAGGAGCCGCGGGCCGAGGTCATGACGCTCGATCAGGCGAAGATTGAAAAGATCGAGGTCAACGCCGACGGGACCGGCAGGATCACGGTCTCTTATTACAGCGAGAAGCAGAGCCAGGACGTTGTCGGTATAGGCGAGATCACCAAAGAGACCGAGATCATGATCAACGGTGCGGTGGCTAAGCTGAGCGAGCTGCGCAAGGGCGAGCGCGTCCGCGGCGAGGTCCGCATCGAGAAGAAGGGCGATAAGAAGACGCAGGTCGCGCTGAAGATTTACGTCAATCGTCCCAAGCCCGTCGGCGGCGAGGGCGGCTAGCGCGGGCCGGGCGGCGCGGCGTTACATGGGCGTTTTGATGCCGCAGGCGCGGGCGACACACCAGCCGCGTTTGGCCTCGAAGAGTTGGAACACACCTAACGCTATCGCGAGCAGCGAGAAGAGCCAACGATACGCCGCGGTGTCGGGCCATGCGAGGAGCCACATTGCTATTCCGCCCGCGATGCAAAGTGAGCCGGTGATCGCGCGAGCGATGCGGCCGCTCTTTCCGATGTTCGGTTTCACGAGTCGTACTCCTTGGCGTCGGGCGACGCGACAGCACTGGTGGACAAGCCACCAGTGGCACCCGGCGCGGTCCACCGACGGTACGCGTGGCTTGTTACCGATGCTAGCCTTCGGACGGCCACGGACAAGCTCCGCTTGTCCGTGGCACCCAGTGCCTTGCTCGTCTGTGGCACCCGTTGCTCGTTCGGTGAGACCCCCCTCGGTCCCCCCTTGGCAAGGGGGGAAGCCATGCGCGGACACGGGGTCCGACACGCGGTCCGACACGGCGTTCGGGCGCGGGGCTCGGACGCGTGTCGCACTCTCGTGTCACGCGCGTTGCGTGTGGTGTCGGGCTCGCGTAGCCTTCGCCGTACTATGAGGCAATTCAAGCTAGCTACAAGCGTCATCCGTTGCATTGGTGTGGCGGTTATCGTGATCGTTGGCGTTGGCGGTTGCCAGTCGGTCCATCAGGGTCGGGGTCGGCCCGCGACTCAGACGGATCGGCTGATGCAGGCCTACGACGATCTTCGCGGCGGGCGTTTCGTCGTCATCGCGGACTTCGAGAATCCGCTGCACATGGAGCTGTTTCAACTCGTCAGCGTCTCGGACAAAGCCCGCTGTGTGCTGGACAAGCGGGGCGGCCGGCCGCAAACCGGGAAGGCGTGCCTTCGGTTCGACACCGGTTCGCCGGACGACACGGTTGTCATCACGAACGCGGCGTCGGCCAATTGGTACCTCAAACGTGACTGGCGGCCGTACGATCTTCTGCTGATGGTCGTCGAGTCGCCGGACCGCGGCTTGAGTATGTCGATCGCCGTCACGGGCGGCACGGACGCTTCGGCGTCCACGGTCCACTCCGAGATTCCGCTCGAGAAGGGGTGGAACCTCGTGCGCTTGGACTTGGCGGAGGTCGGTGAGCGGATACCGCTGGATGACATTCAGGGGCTGCGGTTGTCGCTGAGTGGTGCGGAATCGGCTGCGACCGTGCGTCTTGATGACCTGATTCTCGCAAGCAATACCGAGGACGTCTTCGGCGACTCGGGCAACCGCGAAGGCGATTTGTACGTGCAGCGTGTCGGGCGTCGGTGGCGCGTCGGCGCCGGCGGGCGTTTCGAGACGACGTTCGCCAACGGGCAGATCGTGGGTTGGCACAATCTCGCTGCGGACCCGCATCGGCTTCGGAATCTGGTGGCCGGGACAACGCTGGGGCCCTATCCGCTGACGCTGGTCGACGGCGAACCGGACGAGCAAGGCTTCGCGGCACTCGCTCCGGCGGTGATGGTTCACCCACGTATCGTGGAGATGTCCGCGGTGCGGGTGGTCGTGGCTTGCGACTGGCGATTCGTCGAGGGCTCGGATGCTTCGCCCGACGGGCGCCCGTTCCAGCGCTGGGTCTACACGATCTACCCCACCGGGCAGATCTATGCCCGTGTCGAGTGTACGGCACGTGTGGAAGGCTGGTCGGCGGGCCAACTGGGCCTGGCTGTGTCGATGTCGGCGATCGGCAAGGATGCGATCCAGGTTCACACGGCGACGGACCCATCGCAGCCTCCCACGTATGCGGTTGGTCGCAGCGTCAGCGGTGGCTACTCGCTTACGTTCGCGCCGGCTCAGCCGTGCAGCGTGACCTCGGTCCAGGAACGTGCCGAATCGGGTGCTCGACAGATCACGTTCATCGCGTCAAAGCCGCCGTCCGAAGCGGCGATCGAACGGTGGGCGTGTGTGCTGTCGCTCGGCACGAGCGGGGACGTGTCGAAGGAAGAACTGGCGGTGCCGGTAGCTGATTACCACCAGCCACCGGCGCTCGATCTGCAAGCGGGGTCCCTTGTGACGGCGGGCTCGCCGTACCTGACTGCGGAGGGCTTCGACCGTGCGTCCGGCTCGTACCTGGTTGTGCCGGAAGATGGGCACGTGCAGGTTGTCGTGGCGGCGCGGAAGCCGCTTGGGTATGGCGTGGCGATTACGGTGATGGATTCTCGCGGCTTGGATGCGTGGGTCTATGTGAATCACCTGATCCACGAGCAAGTCGCTCGGGACGCCGATGGGAATGTGGTGTTCCAGCTTCCGGCGGCAGTCGGCAAGTCGGCTGTCGTGGAGGTCCTCTTGCGCCGTCGCCCCCGTTCGGATGATGCTTGACAAGGGGTCAGTGCCGCTCTATACTCCCGCCCCGAATTCTTGTTTCTCCTTAATTGACAAGGGTTTAGGGGGATTCTCCTGTCGAGTCGCGCGGGAATCGGTTCGTGGAAAAGAAGGTAAAGACATCCCGGAAAACGTCTCCGCGGAAGGGCGGTTCGGCATCCGCTCGCGGCGGGTCCTCCGCATCGAGCGCGAAGAAGAAGCGTTCGTCGAAGGCGTCACGCCCGGCCGCGAAGAAGGCTGCGAAGAAGGTCGTCAAAAAGACCGCGAAGAAGGTGGCCAAGAAGGTCGTCAAGAAGGCGGCGAAGAAAGTTGTCAAGAAGGCAGTGAAGAAGGCGGCCAAGAAGACAGCGAAGAAGGTCGTCAAGAAGACGGCGAAGAAGGCTGCACCGAAACGTGCGGTTGGCGCATCGACGGCTCGGCCGGCGAAGGGCGTCACCTCGAAAAGTGTCGGTAGCAAGGCTCCTCGGTCTGCGACTTCGCAGGATCCGATCCAGTTCCACGAAGAGCGGGTGAAGATTCCCAAAACACATTTGAACAAGAAGCAGCTTGATGAGTTCAAGATGTTGCTTCTTGCCAAGCGTGACGAACTGACTGGCGACGTACAGCACCTCACTCGGGACGCCTTTTCCAAGGGCGGGGCGTCGGCCGAACAGTCGTCGATGCCCATACACATGGCCGACTTGGGTAGCGACAACTGGGAGCACGAGTTTACGCTCGGGTTGATCGAGAACGAGCAGGGCCGCATTCGGATGATCGACGACGCGCTTTCGCGGATCGAGAACCGTACGTACGGCGTTTGCCTCGCCACGCACAAGAAGATAGGCGTCGCCCGTTTGCGGGCTAAACCGTGGGCCAAGTATTGCATCGAATACGCCCGCGCGAGAGAGGAAGGACGCGTCCAGTAGTCGCGTCGCCGTCATGGCCACCTCGCCGCCACAGTCATCCACGGACGTTCCCACAGACGAGTGTGTGATCAGTTCGATTCGGCATATGCCTTCGCATGTGCGTTTCTGGTTGATCGGCGGGGCGGTGTTGTGGCTCGACCTGTGGTCCAAGGCGTGGATCTTCAGCAATCTTCCGCCGAACACCGCCCGGTCGTTTATACAGGACGTGCTGGTCTTTCATCGTTCGCTCAATGACGGTGCGGTCTTCGGTTCGTTCACGGGGCAGGTGGGGCTGTTCATTGCGGCGTCGATCTTCGCGCTCGGTTTCGTGCTCTATCTCTTCGCCCGCACACCCAGCCGATCATGGGTCATGCAGACCGCGCTGGCTCTCGTGCTGGCGGGCGCGTTGGGCAACCTCTATGACCGTGCCGTCGTCAAGGCCGATGTGGTTCAGTTCAAAGCTCCAAACGGGACCATGGTCACGCGGATCGGCAAGATCGTCGACCAATCGGAGCACACGATCCACCTGGGGGATTGGCCGGAGGGCACGAACGTTCAACCCATCCGCCGGTCCGAAGCCGAAGTGCGGCGGCAGGGTGTCGTGCGCGACTTCTTGAGATTCACGCTACGGTTTCCCTCTTGGTTCCCGAAACTCGCGGGGCGTGAAGTTTGGCCCTGGGTCTTCAACATCGCCGACGCCGCCCTGGTCATCGGCGTGGGTGTGCTGCTGCTGAGTTCCTGGACCGGGCGCCATCCGTCAGAGCAAGACCGGGGGTAGTGTCCGGAGTCGAGGAGCGGATGTGTGGCCGCCGTTACCGATCAAGCCGACCGTCTGACCGACGATAACACCGACGAATTCGATCGGCGGATGATGCTTCGCGCGATCCGACTGGCGCGTCGGGGCGAAGGGCGTGTCGAACCCAACCCGATGGTTGGTTGTGTGATCGTTCGATCGGGCAGCGTGATCGCGGAAGGGTCCCACCGCCGTTTCGGAGGTCCGCACGCCGAAGTCGCGGCCCTTGCCCACTGCACGCGGAGCCCTCGCGGCGCCACTGCCTACGTCTCGCTCGAGCCCTGCTGTCATGTCGGGAAGACGCCGCCGTGTTGCGATGCGCTCATCGACGCAGGTCTTGCTCGTGTCGTCGTCGCGGTGGGTGACCCGAATCCCGAGGTGAACGGCCGAGGCATTCGCCGACTGCGCGAGGCGGGCATTCGGGTTGATGAGGGCATTTGTGCCGCAGAATCGGCCGAAGTGCTCGCGCCGGTTTTTACGTGTCGGCGACTGGGCCGTCCCTACGTGATCGCCAAATGGGCGCAGAGCCTCGACGGGCGCGTGGCGACGAAGAGGGGCGATTCCAGGTGGATATCCTGCCCGCAGTCTCGGCGCGAGGTGCATCGCCTTCGCGCTCGGGTAGATGCCATCCTCGTGGGATCGGGCACGGCCAAGGCTGACGACCCGCTGCTGACCGCGCGAGACGTGCCTATCAAGCGCGTGGCGCGCCGCGTCGTAGTGGATGGCAGGCTGCGTACTTCGATGACAAGTCAACTGGTGACGACCGCGAAGCGGGTGCCCACCCTCGTGTTGACGTCGGCGGACCGGGCGAAGTCCACGAAGGCCCGCCGACTCGAAAGCTCAGGCGTCGAGATAGCGGCTTGTCGGGCTCGATCGGGTCGGTGGTTGCCTGAGGCGTGCCTGGCGGCGCTCCTGTCGCGGGGCGTGACGAACGTGCTGATCGAAGGTGGCCCGGAAGTCCTCACATCTTTCTTCAAAGCGGATCTGGTGGACGAGGCGCGGGTGTTCGTGGCGCCGATCCTTGTCGGCGGCGGCCCGCGGCACTCCGCGATCGCCGACCTCGGTGTGGGCAGCATATCCGACGCGCTGTCCCCCGTGTCATGCGCGACACGGCGGGTCGGGGTCGACACGCTGCACGAGATGCGTTTCCACGATTCCCCCGTGGCATAAGGCGGTGATCGCCGCGTCTCTGGTTCCCAACAAGATCGACCGGATTTGTGGGAAGGAATCGTCCGGTTGCCTGGTTGGGATGGTGTGGCGAAACAGGGCGCGTGGCGCCGATCAGGCCGGCATGCCGCCTTGCGGGCCTCGTGGTCGGTTTCCGGCCATGGTGACGGCAAACGGGGTTTTCTTGGTGGTCGCGCCGTCGGCGTGGTACACTGGTTGCCGACCACCGGGGTACATCGACTAGGGCTAGTGACGATGGCGCACGGCCCGATCGACATTCCGACCTGACGGGCGCGGCCTCGACGCACGCGTGCCCCTACATCCCGAGAGGTGCCTCATGAAATACCAGCATCGAATCAGACGCGGCGTTTGCGTGACCGTGTGCACTGCGTTCATTTTCGTCCAAGGCAGCGATGTCGGCGGGATGGGGCCCGTCCCGCCGCAAGTGAGCCGGCCGCCCACGCACGCCGAATTGCCGGACGAGTACTCGACGCCGCCGGCGACGGGCTTTGCGGAGCCGCAGACGTCGCCCGCCGGCCGAAGCGTGGTGGGGTCGTTCGCGAGCGTACAGGTGAATGTGGATGCCAACGGGAACAACATCCTGTGGGACGCCGGCAACGAGCCGTCGATCGCCGTTGATCCGACCGATCCGACCCGGATTGCGATCGGCTGGCGTCAGTTCGACACGATCCACAACAGTTTCCGCCAAGCGGGTTGGGGCTATAGCGAGGACGGCGGTCAGACGTGGACCTTTCCCGATGTGATTGAACGCGGCACGTTCCGCAGTGACCCGGTGCTCGATTTCGACGCCGAGGGTAACTTCTACTACAACAGCCTGAGCGTGCCGAACGGCGCGTTCGGCACAGAGGTTTTCCGTTCGACCGATGGCGGCCAAACGTGGGGCGGCGCTGTCTTCGCCTTCGGCGGTGACAAGCAGTGGATGACGATCGACCGGACGGACGGCATCGGCCGCGGGAACATCTACCATGCGTGGAGCATTAACGCCGGCTGCTGCGGCGCAGCCACGTTCAATCGCTCCACGCAAGGCGGCCTGCTATGGGAGACGCCGATCCAGATTCCGCTCAGTCCGCGATGGGGCACGCTCTCGGTCGGCCCGGACGGCGAAGTCTATGTCGCTGGTCTCGCGTCGACCGGCGGGTTCGGCGTCGTCAAGTCGTCGAGCCTTCAGGACCCCGGCGTGCCGCTGACAACGGCGGCGTTTGAACTTGCGACGACCGTCTACCTCGGGGGAGGCGGTAGATTCGGCGGCCCGCCCAACCCCGGAGGCTTGTTGGGCCAGGTGTGGGTGGCCACCGATCACTCGACGAGTGTGAACCGCGGCAACGTCTACTTGCTGTCGTCGGTCGATCCACCGGGCGGTGATCCGCTGGATGTCATGTTCGCACGCAGCACCGACGGCGGCGTCACCTGGAGCGCCCCGGTTCGCGTCAATGACGATCCGATCGGCAACGGCGCGTACCAGTGGATGGGCACGATGTCGACTGCGCCGAACGGGCGAATCGATGTCATCTGGAACGATACCCGCCACAGCGGTGCCGCCGAGCTCTGCCAACTCTTCTACGCATCATCGACGGACGGCGGCGTCACCTGGTCGGCGAACATAGCGGTCAGCGAGGTGTTCAACAGCGTGATCGGCTGGCCGAGCCAGAACAAGATCGGCGACTACTACGACATGGTCTCGGACAACTTCGGGGCGAGCGTGGCGTATTCAGCTACGTTCACCGGTGGGCAGGACGTGTACTACCTGCGGATCGGCGCGTTCGACTGCAACGACAACGGCGTGCCGGATAGTGAAGACATCGCGAGCCAGACGAGCACGGACTGCAACGGCAACAACCTGCCCGACGAGTGCGAGTCGGACTGCAACAGCAACGGTCAGCCGGACCCGTGCGACATCGCGAACGGCTCGAGCCTCGACTGCGACCAGAACTTCCTACCCGACGACTGCCAGCCGGACTACGACGGCGACGGTGCGATTGACGCGTGCGACCCCGACGTGGACGGCGACGGCGTGAACAACGGCGAGGATGAGTGTGCGTTTACGCCGCCGGGCACGCCGGTCCAGCCGAACGGCGGCCCCATGGGCGACACCGATCTGAACTGCCTCGTTGACGCGGTCGATACCGCTCGCTTCGGACGGTGTTTGTCCGAAGGCGGTCCGGCCGCGGCGCCCGGTCCGGCCGGTTGCCTGGCGACGTTCGACTTCGACGCGAACGGGCGCGTGGACCTGGCGGACGTGGCGGCGTTCCAGGGCATCTTTGGCGCCGGCGGCGAGTGATCGTTCCTGTAGCGGCTCGCTCGTCTTGCGACACACTTGCCCCGACCGGGATCGTGATGGCGTTTCGCACCCATTCGGCAGGCGCCTCTCCCTTACGATCGCGGTTCGAAATGTTCCACTCGCTCGGTAGGGGCCGTGCCCTGACCAACGGATTGCAGGAATTGTCATCTTTCTGGGCTAGCCGGAAGATCCACCGTGCGCCTGCTGGTGGGCCCGGCAGGCGATAGGCCAAGCCCCATCGGGGCGATAGTGTGGTAGCCCACGGCGTGAGCCGTGGGTTGGCCTGTCGCCCCTACGGGGCTTGATCGCGACCTCGATCTCGGGACCCACGGCTCACGCCGTGGGCTACGTTCTTTCGCCCCTGGCGGGGCTTTCTCGATGAGTGTGCGTGTTGTGACGCACGGGCGGCTTTCGATCTTCCGGTGGAAAGGCAGCATCGCGGCATCGCTGTCCGGCCGATACTCATGCAATTCGTTGTGACGGTCGCGGTTCGGCATGTCGCACTCACTCCAAAACACTGCGCAAACCGGGCCCGTCGCACGCGCGGATTGCTGTGATATTTCGATCTTTCACAGGGCGACTTCTTCCGTGCCCGATGCATGCTTGGCGGGCTCGGCTGGGGCGTTACAATCGGCGTTCGTCAGTCTTCGATCACCGACCGGGAAGCGATACCTTGGCAGGAAGGGAGTCCGATAGGGGCATGGCCGGCTCTTCGTTCGTTCATCTACACGTCCACACGCACTACAGCCTGCTCGACGGGGCGACGCGCATCGACGCGCTGGTCAAGCGCGCGAAAGAGGATGGCATGCCGGCTGTGGCGATTACCGACCACGGCAACATGTTCGGCGCTATCGAGTTGTACGAGGCGGCTGTCAAGGCTGGGGTCAAGCCGATCATCGGCTGCGAGACCTATCTTGCGACGGGCCATCGCACCTCCAGGGATCGGGAAGGGCTCAAGGAGTCGTACCACCTGCTGCTTCTGGCGATGAACATGGAGGGTTATCACAACCTGATGCGCCTATCGAGCATCGGGTATACCGAGGGCTTCTACCGCAAGCCGCGCATCGACAAGGAGGTTTTGCGGGAACACTCGGCGGGTCTGATCTGCACGAGCACCTGCCTGGGCGGCGAGATCCCGCAGGCGTTTCTGACGCGCGACCGGCAGACCGCGGAGGACCTGGCCAAGACGTACCTCGAGATCTTCGGCCCCGACCGGTTCTTCGTCGAGTTGCAGGATCACGGGATGTCTGAGCAGAAGATGCTCAACCCCGAGTTGGTCGACCTTGCCAAGCGCATCGGGGTCGCGACGATCGCGACGAATGACGTTCACTACTTGACGCACGACGATGTCGAGGCGCATGACGTGCTCTGCTGCATCAACACGGGCTCGCTGTTGGAGGACGAGGATCGGTTCAAGTTCCCGACCGACCAGTTCTATTTCAAGTCCACCGAGGAGATGGCGGGTCTCTTCCCCGACTATCCGGATGCGATCGCGAACACCGTGCACCTGGCGGACATGTGCGATCTCGAGATTGACCTCAGCAAGCGGCACGCCCCGGTCTATCGAGTTCCGGATGAGATCCAAGACGATTCCGGCAAGACGCTGGACGATGCCACGTACCTCCGTCAGCTCGTCTACAAGGGATCGGAGGAACGCTTCGGCGAGCTGACGCAGGAGCATCGCGACCGAATTGACTATGAGCTCGAAGTCATCACGAGCAAGGGGTTCGCGAGTTACTTCCTGATCGTCTGGGATTGCGTGAACTACGCCCGGGAGCATGGCATTCCGGTCGGGGCGCGCGGCAGCGGGTGCAGTTCCGTGGTGGCCTACGCACTCTACATCAGCACGCCCGATCCGATTCGATACGGGCTCTACTTCGAGCGGTTCATGGACCCGGACCGCGACGAGATGCCCGACATCGATCTGGACATCTGCCAGAACGGGCGAGGGCAAGTCATCGACTACGTCCGGCAGAAGTACGGGCATGTGGCACAGATCATCACGTTCGGGACATTGAAGGCCAAGGCTGCGGTCAAGGACGTGGCCCGGGTGATGGGTATCGGCTTCGAAGACGCCAATCAGCTTACGAAACTCATCCCGAACGAATTGAAGATGACGCTCGACAAGGCGCTCGAGAAGGAGCCGGAGCTCAAGAAGCGATACGCTCAGGATCCGAAGGTCAAGCGCGTGCTCGACATCGGGCGGCGCATCGAGGGCATGGCGCGGAACGCGGGCATTCACGCGGCCGGGGTGGTTGTGGCGGATCAGGACCTGACGAACTTCCTTCCGCTCTACAAGGCGGCGGGGCAGGACACGATCGTCACGCAATTCGACGGGCCCACGGTCGAGAAGGTCGGCCTGCTCAAGATGGACTTCCTCGGACTTCGCACGCTGACGACGCTCGAACGCGCCCGGCAACTTGCGGAGCGGAGCAGCGGGAAACAGATTGATGTGTCGCGCGTGGATTTGACGGACTCGAAGGTCTACGAACTCTTCGCTCGCGGCGATACCAAGGGCATCTTCCAGTTTGAATCGGGCGGCATGCGCGATGTGGTGATGCGCATGAAGCCGAACCGCATCGAGGACCTGATCGCCGCCAACGCGCTCTATCGGCCCGGCCCCATGGAGTACATCCCGGATTACATCGGGCGAAAGCACGGTGCTTCCTGGACGACACCGCACGAGATCATGACGGACGTGCTGTCCGAGACGTACGGCATCATGGTCTATCAGGAGCAGGTGTCGCGGATGGTGAACCGCCTCGGCGGGATCGAGCTGAAGAAGGCGTTTCGGCTCGCCAAGGCGATCAGCAAGAAGAAGACCGACATGATCGAGGCGATGCGCGAGCCGTTCCTCGATGGATGCGAGGCGAACGGCGTGAAGCGCGGCGTCGCCAACGAGGTCTTCGAGGACATCCTCAAGTTCGGTGGCTACGCCTTCAACAAGGCACACTCGACCGGTTATGCGCTCGTCGCCTATCAGACGGCCTGGATGAAGACCTACTATCCGGTCGAGTTTATGGCTGCGGTGATGACGTTCGAAATGTCGAGCACCGACAAGGTGGCGGAGTATCGCGAAGAGTGCAGCCAGATGGGCATCGCGATCGAGCCGCCGAGCGTCAACGTGTCCGAATTCGACTTTGTCGTGGACATCGCGGCCGGCGCGGCGCGTGGGCAGGGCGGGGCGGTCGGTGCCATCCGATTCGGACTCGGGGCGATCAAGGGCGTCGGGTCGAAGGCGGTGGCTTCCATCGTGGACGCGCGGGAAGAGGGCGGCGACTACGAAAGCCTGTTCGATTTCTGTGAACGGGTGGATCTGTCGGCTGTCAATCGTGCCGCGATCGAGGCACTGATCTGTGCCGGCGCGTTCGACTGCACCGGTGGTATGCGCAAGGCGCTGGTCGATGTGCTGGAAGACGCCATAAATGCCGGCCAAACGGCACAGCGCGACAAGCGTATGGGGCAGATGAACCTCTTCGGCGGTGGGGGGCAGGCCGAGGCCCCGCCGGCGCCGAAGCTCGCCTCGTCCGAATGGACCGAGGCGGAGATGCTGGCGCGGGAGAAGGCGGTGCTTGGGTTCTATATCACCAAGCATCCGCTGGCGCGATACGATCGGTTGCTCGGCGCGTGTTCGACCGCGGCCACCACCGATCTGGGGCGTTTCAACGACGGCGACGAGGTCGTGCTTGGCGGGATGGTGTCGAGCGTGCGGCTGGTCGATGCGAAGTCGGGACGCAATTCCGGTAAGCGGATGGGCGTGGTGATGTTCGAGGACTTGTCGGGCCGTACCGAGGCTGTCGTATTCCCCACTCAGCTCGCCGAGTTCCAGCATCTGCTCGTGCCCGACGCGATCCTGTTCCTTTCCGGCTCGGTCGATCGACGGCGCGAGGAGCCCTCGCTTCGCGTGTCGGACGTGGTGACGCACGATCGAGCGGTTCAGATCTACTGCAAGGCGTTGCTGCTGGAACTCAGGGCTGACACGCCGATCGAGCGGCTGATCGAGGTGTTTCGGGCGAATCCGGGTCAGACCTCGGTCTACCTGAGCATACCGACCGAGAACAGCATGGTTGCTCAGATCGAATGCAACGCGGCGCTGCGCGTGAACTGTACGCCGGCGTTGGTGGCATCGGTGGCGGAGCTAATCGGCCGGGAGAAGCTGTGCATGCTCGGGCCGAACAGACGCGCGATACCCTTCTCGTTGTTGGATCGCAAGGTGGAGGAGCGCGCGCTGGCTGCGGTGGGTTAGTCGACATCTGAAGAACGGGGCTCGAACGTCATGAACGACGCGACCATGCAAAGTGTGGCGGTTGTCGGGTGTGGATACGTGGGTACCGCACTGGCGCGGCTGCTCGTTGGCGCCGGGCGGACCGTCGTCGGGACGACCACGACGCCGTCGCGTGTGGATGAGTTGACGGCTGCCGGAGTCACGCCGCGGCTGGTGAAGATCGAGCAAGCGGATGCGTTGCATGATGCGGTGACGGGGTGCGACGCGGTGGTGCTTGCCGTGGGCGCGGGGCGAAAGAGCGACTATCGCGCGGTCTACGTCGAGGGTGCCCGAGCCGTCTTGCACGCGGCGGCCGACACGGGCGTCAGACGGATCCTATACACGTCATCCACGCGCGTCTATGGGCGGGACGACGGCGGGTGGGTCGACGAAGCGTCGCCGCCCGAGCCGGCGGATGAGAAGGGGCGATTGTTGCTCGAGGCCGAGTGCGTGCTTCTGGACGGTCTGCAGGGTCGACCCGGTGTCAGCGCAGCGGCGGTGCGTATCGGGGGCATTCACGGTCCGCAGCGCGACCTGGTTGCGCGGATCAAGGCCGCAGCGGGGAGCGAGAAGGACGGCGGCGGCCGCTATCTCAACCTGGTTCACATCAATGACGTCGTTTCGGCACTGGCGGCGCTTGTCGATTCGCCATTTACGGGTGTGCTGAATCTCTGTGGTGACGAGCCCGAGACGCGGCGGGAGCTGTATGACCGGGTGATCGCCGCTGGGGGCTTGCCCGCGGTTCGATGGAAGCCCGATCCGGGCGGGGTCGAGCATCGCGGCAAGCGGGTGCGCAACGACCTGATCAAGAAGACGCTGGGCCTGACGTTGAGTCATCCGACGGTGTGAAGCGGCGTATCCGCCGACCTTTCTTAACCACAGAGCACACAGAGAGAATCGAGTCACTGCTCGTCGTGAATCAGGGGCGTGTGGCGGCTTGGAAGGCCTCGTCCAACTCGGCGGTGAGACTCGCGGCGCCGCGCGGCACGGTTGGTTGCCGATCGAGGAGCCCGGCCTCAGCTAGCGTGCGGCATGCGGTTTCGGGGGTTAGGTCAGGTCCGTGATCGACGATTCGGTCTACGAGGCCGAGTGTCTTGGCGTCCGTTGACGTCACTGTCGTGCCCAGCCAGCCCGTGTCACCCGGTCCATCCGAGCCCGTGCGCGACTTCAGCAGCGGCACGACGACGCCCGCGAGCAAGGCATAGGCGCCGCCGGGTAACGTGAAGGTGGCGCTTCGAACCGCCACGACGAGATCGCACGCGGCCGCAAGCCCGACGCCTCCACCGACCGCCGGCCCGTTGACCAGGGCCAACGTCGGCAGGGGATGAGTCCTGAGTGCTTCGTATAGCTCCCGCAATAGCCGCAGTGGGGCTGCGGCTGACCCGTCTTGCTCGATTGCGCCTCGGAGGTACGTCAGATCGAGGCCGGAGCAGAAGGCGGGGCCGCTGCCCGTGATGAACAGCGTCCGGTCGCCGTTCTGATTGACCGCCGCAGTCAGTTCGACCATCAGCCGCTCGGACAGGCAGTTTCGCTTGTCGGGCCGGTTCAGCGTCAGGAGCGTCGCCGGCTGCGCGGACCTGGAGGCGTGCCGCTCGATGGTCAGAACTGGGTTGCCGTGGTCGCCGCTCAAGTATCGGTCCTTTCGCTTTGAATCGATGTGGGATGCTATAGCTCAGGTGGGCGGGCTGATCAACTCGCCGCAGGTCAGCCACGTGGGAGGAACCGGCGACGGGCGCTATGATCCCCGGGAACAATGTCCGCGTGCTGGAGGAATTGTGCGAATGGCCAAGCAAGAAACGACGGTGATGACCAAGACCGTATCTAAGGGCAAGGGCGGCACGCGTGTGTCCAAGACGAAGTATGACGCGGTCCGCAAGGCGCTGCTTGCCGTCGTGCCGAAGAAGAAGGCCGGCATTGCTTTCAAGGACCTTGCGAAGCTCGTGGCGCCGAAGCTGCCCAAGGAGATGCTGCCCGCCAAGGGGTCGGCCTCATGGTTGACGGTCGTCGTCAAGCTGGACCTCGAGGCGCGAGGCCTCCTCGAACGGGTGGACGGAGCGAAACCGCAGCGCGTTCGTCGTGCCAAGTAGCGAGGCGTGTCGGCGTTCGGTAAGCCACGGGCAAACAAGTTTGCGCATGCCACCCTGTCGCGTTCAGCGGGTATCGATTGGCTGTGGCGTTCGGCACTGCTCGAGAGCAGTGGCACACGGCGGATCGGGTAACCGTGGTATCGGGCGGCGTGTCGAAGTCCGGAAGTCCACGGGCAAACGAGTTTGCCCATGCCACCCTTTTGCCCGCGTCGTTCGGCACTGCTCGAGAGCAGTGGCACACGGTGCAACGGAACGCGGTACGATGGCACGCGACGAGTTCGCTACTTTGACAGGAACCCTCGTTCACGCAGGAACGTGTCGACGGCGGCGCGGTTGGCGAGCTTCGGTAGTCGTCGGCTGATGACCGCGCTCCAGCGAGGGTCGCGGACGTGCATGTCGCGATCGGCATACCACTTCGCCTGAGACTCGTCGTACCGCTGGATCAGTGTAGTCAGCTCCTCGTCGCTTCGATAGCGATTGTGGTGCAGCGCGGCATCGAGCGGGAATCGAGGTTTGACCTCCGGTTGTTCCGCCGGGTGGCCGATGCACATGCCCGCCAGTGCGATCACGTGGTCGGGAAGATGGAGGGCCTCCGCCACGTCGTACGGATGGTTGCGCATTGCGCCGATCATGCAGATGCCCAGGCCGACGGACTCAGCCGCCGTCGCGACGTTCTGCATGACAAGGGCGGTGTCGATCACGGCGACCATGAGCACTTCAGCCTGTCCGGCTGGGTCCGGCTCGGTGTCGTGGCGTTCGCACGCGAGCATCATCTTGTGCAGGTCCGCGCAGAAGACGAGAAAGGCTGCGGACTGATGGATCTGCGCTTGATCGGCACATAGGCCTGCGATGGCCTTTTTGAGGCCAGCATCAGTGACTGAGATGACGCTGTAGGCTTGCATGTTGCTCGACGTGGACGCTCGGGTGCCGGCTGTCACCAGGTGTACGAGCAGGCCTTCGTCGATCGGTTCATCGGTGAACGCGCGGACGGACGCATGGGCCATCATCGTTCCGATGGCGGGCGTTGATCGAACTGTGTTGCTGGACATGTGTCCTCCGGTGGCTCGGTAGAGAAAGCGGGTACCGGAGGATCAGGTTATCGCGGTTTGATCGCCTGCCAAGGGCCGGCGGCGGTTGCCTCAATCATCGGAGGTCATGCCGGCGGCAATCTTGTAGGCGGACACGAGCGCAAGTACGAAGAACAGGACGTCCATCATGCCGAACGAACTGCTGACGAAAGCGGAGGACACGTTGCCTACGAGTTCCTCGGTGAGATCGCTGGCGAACTGGCGCCTCGCTTCAGCAATCATCGCCTCGAATTGCTCTCGCTCTTCCCTCTCGGCTCGTTCGGCTCGTTCGCGGCGATCGGGCTCCGGTGTCTCGCTGATGGCGGCGACGGCCTCCGTCCGCATGGTCTGCCATTCGTCTTTGTTCGGTTCCCAATCTTCGGCGATGTCGTCTTGTCGCTGCTCGATCTTCCCACGTACCTCATGGCGGATGAGGTAGTCGGTGACATACCGGGCGTCATCCCATTTTGCGCCTTTCTCCCAGGCTTCTCGTTCGGAGGTTGCCGCTTTGACCTCGGCCTTCGAGGCTTCGTTCCACTTCGCCTTTTCTTCCTCGTAGTAGGTGTCGTGCCTGTCGTCGCCGTCGGGCAATCCGTCATGAATGGCCCGGAGGCCGCTGTGGTGCATCGCGAGCAGGTCGATGTTCGCGTCGTTCTCGAGCTGCTGGGCGCGCGACTTGGCACCTGACAGGCGATCTTCCGCGCTCAGGGCATCCACTTCTGCCGCCTTGTCTTTGTATAGTGGGTGCCAGTCGCGTCGGCTGAAGCCGCGGCGGCCGCCCGATGCCTCTTCTTGCCTCTTGACGATCTCCTGGTCGATCAGCCCGTAGATCAACTCGTCGCGTATGAAGTCCGGATCATCCCATTTGGCGCCGGCTTCCCACGCATCGATTTCGGCGATCGCGTCGTCGATTTCACCCTCCGACAGGTCTTCGAGTTTGTCCCACTCCTCTTGGTAGAGACGCTCGCGCGCACGGTCGTCGTAGTCGAGCCCTTCTCGGCGCGCCGCGTACTCTGCACGATGCTCGACGATACGTTCGTTCTTCTCGTTGTCACCCGCTCCCACGGCTACGATCGCATCGCGCGCTTCCACGAGTTGCGGGTACGTCAGGTACCCGAAGACCATGACTTTGGCGCCGACGATCGCGACCACGGCGATCAGGGCCGCGACGATCCCGGCGCGATGGTCCGCCTCGCCAAACCCCATGAGCATGCCGAAGCCGGTCAGCACGCCGATGCCCCACGCGATGTAGCCGATCTCGTAGCCTGATTGCACGGCAATGACCGCCCAGATCACGGCTCCGACGGTCGCGCCGATACTCGCGACGATGCAACCTGTCGCGAACGGGCCGACGGCGCTAAAAACTCTCTTGGCAGAGGCCGCCGCCGCGGCCTTCTTGGCACTGGCGGCTCTACTCTTCTTCCCGGTTGCGGAGTTGTATCCGCAAGCGATGCAGACGACCGCGCCGGTGGCGCGTTGCTGGCCGCAGCTTGGGCACGGGGTCGCCACATCGGGGCGTTTGTTCGGATCGGTAGTGGACTGGGCCGCCTGCTCTTGGCTGGCGAGTTCGTCGAGCAGGCCGCCGCTGAATGGATCATCTTCGGGCGGAGCCACGGCGATCGGCTCGGGCTCGGGTCTCGGCTCGGGTTGGGAAACGACGAAGACCTGTTCGCACTTAGGGCATTTGACCTTTCGTCCCACAGCGACTGACTTGACTTTCAGCTTTGCCCCACAATCGCATCGTACCGTGATTCGGTCGGGGTCCGACTCCGCCATTGACTGCCTCTCCTGAAGGGGCTCCGCGCCACACTGCACCGGATGTGTGGCGGTAGATCATGCATTGAGCACAGACCGCCGCAAGCGTCGATCACACTCTCATCGATTCGGTTTGTCTCCGTGAAGCCCCGTAGTGCGGGATTGCGAGAGAATCCCGAGCCGGACTCTGAGTGCCATGTGCCTGTCGGAAACAGAGGCCGTGAGACTCCAGGGAACGCTAGTGCCTTATGGTAACTGAACCACGGAAGAGCGCCAATGGTTTTCCACGGACGAGCCTGCCGCGTGGCTCATGGCCCGGGTGCCGGTTCGCTCCGAACCGGCGCAGAACCTGCCAAGATCGCCGCGGATAAGGCGTTTCTTAGCGTTCTTGCCCGGGCGGCGGCTGGTGGTTAGCCTGTGGCCTTCTGTTGACGACCGGGGCGGGCGGCTGCGCGAAAAGCGGGGTCGGCGCCGTTGCGGCGACCTCGATCATCCGGCAGCACGGACATTAGCGAGTAGTGGCGACGATGAGCAACGACAAGATCACGATCGTATCGGGCCTGCCTCGATCGGGCACATCCATGATGATGCGGATGCTCGAAGCCGGCGGCATACCGTCACTGGTGGACAACATTCGCGTGGCCGACGAGGACAACCCGCGCGGCTACTACGAATTCGAGCCGGTCAAAAAGACCAAGGAAGACGCGTCGTGGTTAGAGCGGGCCGGCGGGAAGGTGGTCAAGATGGTCCACCTGCTCCTGCTCGATCTGCCGCTGGATCGTGAGTATCACGTGGTGTTCATGCGGCGGGCGATGGACGAGGTCATTCGATCGCAGAACGTCATGCTGGAGCGGCACGGCAAGGGTGGCGGCGCGCTCGAGGACGACCGCGTCAAGCAGATTTTCGCGGCCCAGCTAAAACAGGTGCAGGACTACCTGCAAGCGCATCCCAACTTCCACGTGGTGGAGATCAAGTACAACGAGGTGCTGGTCGACCCGAAGCCCGCGGTCCACAACCTCAACGAGTTTCTCGGTGGTGCGATGGACACGGCCGCCATGTTGGCGGTTGTCGAGCCGTCGCTGTATCGGCAGCGGCAGGACCCGAGTTGAGCTAGCCGTTGGGTGGCCCATGTCCTCTGGACATGGTGGAGACGATGACAGGCGTTCCGCAGTCCTGCCATCTTCCGACGCCAACGGTCGGTGAGCATCGCCTCCCCCACCTCCGAAGGAGGTGGGCCACCCACCGTTGGTCAGCATCGCGACCCCACCTCCGAAGGAGGCGGGCCACGCGGACCATGTCCCTCGCCTGCTGACAGGCACGGGCAAACGAGTTTACCCATGCCGCGCGTCGAGGGTAGCACTGGTGGGCCAGCCACCAGTGGCACCCGCCACAAGTGGTACCCGCCACCGGTGCAGCCGGACTCGCTCGCATCACGGGGGAAAGTGCTTCAGGTGTTCGATCGCGCGGGGCAGGACCTGCTCGATCGCCTCTTCGATGGGGCAGTTGAGGATGGCGCCGGCGGCCTGCGTGTGACCGCCTCCGTGGAACTCCTTGGCCAGCTCGACGACCGTCACGGAGCCGGAACCCCGGAAGTTGATCCGGGTCTTACCCTTGTGCCCCTCTGTAAAGAGCATCGCCAGGCGCACGCCATCGAGCGACCGGGGCACGCTGATCTGGTCGTCGATGTCGGCGGCCGTGCAGCCTGCGTCGTGAATCTCGTCGTGGTTCGCGTGGCTGTAGGCGATATGCCCGTCGGCTTCGGTCTTCGTGTTTCTGTAGATCACGCGCAGCAGGTTGAACTCAGAGACGCTCTGGCTTCGCAGCAAGCGTTCGCCGAGGTCGGCGATGTCGGCGCCGGCTGCGAGGAGGTCGGCGCCGGCCTGGAGGCTGGCGGTGCCGGTGTTCGGAAGGGAGAAGCCCAGCGTGTCGGTCTGTATTCCGGCATACAGGAGCGAGGCTGTCGTCGGCGTGATCGTCACATCCATGGCACGCAGCAGGTAGTAGAGAATCTCGCAGGTGCTTCCGGCTGTGCCGACGACCCAGTTCACGTCGCCGAAGCAGGTGTTGGTCGCGTGATGGTCGATGTTGACGAGGGTACGGCCCGCGGTCCAGTCGCCTTCTTTTCTTTCCTTGCCGACGTTGCAGCGCGGCTTCTTGGCGGTGTCCAGGGCGACGAAGCCGTCGGCGGCTGCGAAGTCGGCGTCGGTCGCGACGGGCACGTCCACCATGTCGAAAAGGAACTCGAGACGTTGTGACAGCGATCCAATGGGCAGGGCGATCGTCGGCCTGCAATCGTCGGATTGCAGAGAGCCTGCGAGTGCGAGGCTGCTGCCCAGGGCGTCGGCGTCCGGGACGACGTGGCTGATGATCACGGGCGAATTCATGGCGCGGATCGCGTCGACCACGTCGGCGGGTACGGGCGGTGCACAGGAGCTATTCGGGCTTGCGGTCATGTGGGTCGCTTCGTCGACTGGGCGGCGACCGACTTGGTCGCCGCGATGCGTGTTACGTTGTTCGGTCTATCCGCGTGCGAGGCGCCGGGCCTCTGTCGCCTCGGCGCCTCACAAGCGGCGTTGATGCGTCCTAGCCGTTCTTCATCGAGTTGATCAGGATGTCGGCGATCTCCGGCCGTGTGAATTCGACGGGCGGTCGCTCGCCGGCCACCAACATCTCACGCACCTTGGTGCCTGAAAGGAAGATCTGGTCGCCCTTGATCTTCGGGAAGGTCTTGCCGCTGACCATGCCGCCGGCAGTCTTTGACCATGCCGCGTGCTCGAACTTCAGCGGTTCGATCTTGAGGCCGCCTTCCGGCAGCGTGTCGAAGAGTTCCTGTGCGTCGTAGGTGCCGTAGTACTGGCCGACGCCGGCGTGGTCGCGGCCGATGATGATGTGGCTGCAACCGTAGTTCTGTCGCATGATCGCGTGGAGGATGGCCTCGCGCGGTCCTGCGTAGCGCATGGCGGCCGGCATCACCGAGAGCATGGTGTGATCGGGGTGGTAGTACTTCTCGATGATCACTTCGTAGCACGTCATCCGCACTTCCGCCGGGATGTCGCCGTCCTTGGTCGCCCCCATGAGCGGGTGGATCAGCAGGCCGTCGCAGATCTCCTGGGCACACTTGGTGAGGTACTCATGAGCGCGATGGATCGGGTTGCGCGTTTGGAACGCAGCGATGGTCTTCCAGCCGCGCTTGGTGAACTCATCGCGGGTGCCGGCCGGCGTGAAGCGGTGGTCGGTGAACATTGGATCGTGGCGCGGCGTGACGGCGTCGATCTGCCCGGCCAGGCAGGTGTCGCCTTCGTCGTAGGTTACCTTGACGCCGGGGTGGGCGTCGTCGTCGGTGCCGAACGCCTTGAGGGCCTGCTTCTTCTTGTCCTGCTTGTATTTCTCGGAGACGGTGAGGTAGCCGAGGAGCCGGCCCTGGCCATCGTTCAGAGCGACGCGGTCGCCGACGCCGACTTTGCCGGCCGCGGCGTCATCGACTGCGCAAGTGATCGGGATGGGCCAGACCGTTCCATTGGCGAGGGCCAGATTGTCGCAGACGCTGTTGTAGTCCGCCTCGCCCATGAATCCGTTGAGCGGGCTCATGGCACCGATCGCGATCATCTCGAAATCGCACTGTTGCCGTTCATTAAGCGTAATCGCGACGGCGGGGGCGGCGCCGGCCTCGGTCGCCCCAGTCCGATCCACAAGCTGCCCGCCGTGCGGCGTAATCAAAGTCCCCATCCGATCTCCTTTCAGCAAAGCTGTAATTACGTGGTTCTTGCTCTTCCATCAAGCGGAACGCAGGGCACAGACTAGGAACATCGCCGCGAGGCTGCAAGCCCCGTCGAGATGTCGAGATCAGCCTCTTGATTATCGGGGCTCGGCCTGACTCGAAGACGCCGGTGCGGGACAGGGAGGTAGGGCACCTATATGAAGTGAGAAGTCAAGGCACGTTTTCCGCGGACGCCGCGGTTTTGTTTGACTTCTCAAGGGGCGCCTTTCGTATGGCGATGACGCGTCGGCTCCTGCGACGCCGGCCGGTGTTACGGCGATCA
>JAJDDX010000365.1 GCA_029260055.1 Phycisphaerae bacterium | reverse complement strand
TTCGGATGGATCGCGGCTCCTCGCGCGGGACGAAGCCGATGAACATGGCTTCGCTGTGTGGGATGCGACCACGGGCGCGCGCCTGCATTCGCCTCGCACACCGTCCGACACTGAACTGGTCGATCTACTTGGTCAGCCCGGAGTCGATTGGCAGAATCGCTTTGTTCGCGCGGCGTCAGGCAACGTCCGACACGACAAATCGGTAAGCAGTCATGATGAGACACTGCTGGCAACAGGCACGGCCGACGGCGTACAAGTGATCGATCGGACCACCGGACAGCAGCTAATCCAACTCGAAAGGCGGGCAACGAAGTTCTCCGCAATGACGTTCAGCCCGGATGGAACCAAGCTCGCCCTGTGTCTCGAGGAACTTGGCCCCACGGTATGGGATGTCGCCAGCGGCGCCATGCTGGCGGGCCTGTCCGGCCACGTTGGCAACGTGTTCGCATTTGCCTTCAGTCCGGACGGATCCCGCCTGGTTACCGGCGGAAACGACGGCAACATTATCCTCTGGGACGCCGAGTCATTCGAGCTGGTCGCCATACTGCGCGGACACCAGAGCTACGTGTACTCCGTGGCTTTCAGCCCCGACGGCACGATGCTGGCCTCCGCCTCCGGCGACGGCACGGTCAGGACTTGGGATTCGCTCCCCGCGGAAAAGCGGTGGCGACAGATCCAGGCTGCTCAACGAAGTCGCCGTGAAGCGGCACCGATGGTCGACGAGTTGCTCGCCCAATTCACCGACCCGCCGGCAGTAGCTGATCACATCCGCGCCGACCGGACGCTGAACGACGACGATCGCCGCGCGAGGCTGCGCGTGCTGCTGGAACTCACCACCGCCGCGCGGAGTGAGGCAACGCGCGAGTCCACACCGTGAACGAGTGGTCGGTCGGAAAGCGTACCGGCATGCCGGTGGCCTCGCATGCGTCCCAGCGGGGCGACGCACTGGCCGCACCGCCACAGCCGACTTCCTGGTTAACCGATTCGACGATCATACGAAAACGACGCGGTCGAAAGACGCCGAGTCGATGGCCCTCGACCCGGTGACCGAGCCCGACCGGCTCGGCCTGGATCGATCACAGGCTATTTCAAAACCACGTGATTCGACACAGACGAACCGAGCCGCGCGCGTAAGCAAGCGGTTTTCTGCCGTCGCTCCCTGACGGTCGCGGCTGGGAAGGGGGTTTGGGTTAAGCTCCACATTTCACTTGCTTACGGTGCGGCAATGAGGGTTGGCCCCGATCTTGTCGCTGTGCGGCCGAATGGGTAGAATCCGCGTCTCACGATTCGCCAGTGCTCCCTACACTCCATCACCATAGGAAGACGGGAGAGGACATCCAAATAGGTTCGCGCTACAGCCTTCGGAAGCCAATATGACCGCATCGGCTGAACCACGCTCGTCCATCTGCTTTGCTCATTGGCTGCTCCGCGCCCGCGATTGGCAGCATCGACCGGAATTCGACGACTTGTGTGAATGGTGGCGGGGCGGCTGGGGCGGCGTCTGTGCTCTCGTCGGCATCGGCGGGGCGGGCAAGACGGCCATCGCCGAGTTGGGCGCGCTCATGCCCACATCGGCCGGCGTCGTTGTGACGAGCACGGCACGGGTGGGCGCCGATTGGAGAGAACGTAGTGACCGGTAAACAAGAACAAAAAGATGGCCCGACCGACCGCGATCCGGTCCGGATTCTGCACCTGTCGGATTTCCATTTCTGCCCCGCACGAGAATGGGACGCCGACCCGGTCACTCGAGGCCTCGCGCAGACCATCCGGCAGCTCGTAGGCGACGGCCTTGCCCCCGACATCGTCGCGCTGACAGGTGACATTGCGGACAAGGGACGCCCCGAGGACTACGATCAAGCCCGGCGCTGGATCGTCGACGATTTGCGCCCGGCCCTGCCTCCGGGCCTTCCAGGCAGGAACCTCCTCATCGTTCCCGGCAACCACGACGTGGAACGGTCCAAGGTGAATCGAACCGCCAAGGTTTTGCAGGCGGACTTGCTCCAGGCGGAAGATCAAAACGTGGTCGCCGAGATCCTGGATGACGCGGCCCAGCGGGATATTCTCCTCCAAAGGCATCGCAACTACATGGACTTCGTGGCGAGCCTTCGGACTTCGGACGACCCAATTGCCGTCCCGTGGTGGTCGGACACGCTGGAAGTGCGCGGCCGGAAGGTGCAACTTGCCGGCCTGTGCTCCTCGTGGATGTCCAGTTCGGATAAGGACTACGGCAACCTCCTGGTTGGGCGCTGGCAGGTGAATCGGGTCCTCGAAGGCGCGGACCAGAGCGACTGGTCGGTCACCCTGGGGCATCATCCCTGGTCATGGCTCGCCCCGTTTGACGGAGAGGAGCTGGAGGCGGAAGTCCAGCGGCGATGCCATCTGATCTTGCGAGGCCATCTTCACAAGCAGCAGACGCGCGCCGTGCAGCACGCCAACCACAAGCAAGCCTGCCTCGAACTCACTGCCGGCTCGGCCTACCTCGGAAGTGACTGGCCGAATGCCTTCCAGCTTGCGGAGCTTCATTCCGATCCCCGGAAGGTCATCGTTCGTTTTTGGTTGTGGAAGGACGGCGCGTGGATTGTGGATCGGAACGCCTGCCCGGAGGCGGCCGATGGATCGGCGGAGTTTGTGCTGGACGCGCCGCCCCGGACCTCCGCCGAGCCCGTGCCGGTGAAGCCCACGGATACAAGGAAGTATCTTCGTGACCTGCGCGACCGCACCGGACACATTGAAATCCGTGGTGTCCAGGTCGGCAGCGGGAAGGCCCACCGGTTTCCGATTGAGGACCTGTACATTCCGCTCCTGACCGCGGGCGGCGCGGAACTCACGCACGCGAAGGAGACGGCGAAGGAAGAAGAGGCGCAACTCGGATCGGAGCGCGAGGCACGCACGGGCCTGGATGAGGCCATTCGCGATCGCTGTGTCGTCATCGTCGGCGACCCGGGCGCGGGAAAGACGACCTTCCTGCACCGCGTCACCTCGTCGCTTTGCCGGGCTCAGCTTGACGAGCGCGCCGGCGCGGACTCCGCGCCGTTGCCCCTCGACGGCGACCCGTTTCCGATCCTCATCAAGGTTGCGGAACTGGTCGAACACATCGAAACGAGCCGGGCCAAGAAAGACGGACCGAACCTCGCTGATTCGCCCGCCTGGCTGGCACACTTTCTCGCCGCGACGTGCGCCGATTGCGGAGCCGGGCTCGGCGAGGCGTTCTTCCGCGATCGCCTGGAAAACGGACCGACCGTCGTCCTGCTCGACGGGCTCGATGAAACGCCGACTCAAACGCAGCGCGATCTGTTCGTGGGCCTGGTGCAGAAGGCCGCCCATGAGGCATTCGAGAATTGCCGTTTCGTGCTCACCAGCCGTCCCGCCGCGGTGGAAGATCAGCCGGTGCTGCCGGACTTCACCCACGTACGCATCGCACCTTTGGAGACCGACGCCATCGAGACGTTCCTGGCACGGTGGTGCGCGGCGTTGTTCCCCGAAAGCTCGACTCGCCGGCAAGGGCATCTCC
>JAJDDX010000364.1 GCA_029260055.1 Phycisphaerae bacterium | reverse complement strand
CTCCGGCGCGCGCACGGTAGGGTCCGGTGGCAATTCCGCGACTTTCGTCGCGGCCCTCAGTCCGGCTCCCATGGTCACGTTTCCGGAGGCCCCCGTTTTCATCCCGGACAGTCGGATTTCCCGAGTCCGGTTGGCGACCTTGGCCTCTGTTCATCGTGGACCCTTCCCCGCCGTGCCGAAGCTTAAGCGCCGGTCCGCGTACACCCCTTGCGCGACTGGTTTGATCCATGACTCGGCGTCGCTCGAAGCCACGAGTTTGTGGGATCGGTGTCCCTCCCCGCGCTCCTTCACTTCACCCACCAAGCGCCGAGAGCCCCTTTGCCCCATCAAGGTGTTACCTTTCCAGGGGTGACCTCCGGGATCACCTCGAAGGGCATTACCCCTTCTTCATCGCTCATACGGACTCATGCGCCGATCCCAAATCCTCCGCTCGGCTTTGCTCATCGCTCGTCCTTGCGGTCTTCGCAGGTTGCTACCAGCCCCTGCTGGAAGAGGGATCTTCCCGACGTTATCTCTGCGAGTCTTTCCTTGGATGCTTGGACCTGTATCCCGCCGGCTCGCGTCGGTGCATATAGCCGTTTCTTCCCAACGCGACATCGGCCTTCCCCGCCTAGGACTCGGGTCGGCGTCCGGAACACTCCACTCAGCGATTTCCGAGTGGCCCAGAATTTAGGGACGACAGTCATTCACTAATGTTCAGGCCTCCAAGTTTGCTTGCCACCCAGATCGCTCCCACCGCTGTGGCTAAATCTACAGGGCAGCCGTGGCGTTTACGTCCGAGCAGAACGCATGTCGTTACCTTCATGCGCATCGGATATGCTAGCCGCCCGAATCGACCAATTGGCGGCAAGGGACTTTCACCCTATTAGACTCGCAGCCTTGTCGGCTGCTCCTCCCAGGTTACTGGGTTGTCCTGTTCAGACGCGCCGTGGCGCAACACCCCGCCAGCCATTTCGACCACTCGCCCAATTTGCGCAGAAGAAATCATGGCCTTCAGGGTGCATGACCCCTTGGGCAACTGGAATGACGTTATTTCGAGGCTAATATCCACGGCTCACCTGTTCGCATACTTACGCATCAACCCTGGAGTTACCTCCAGAACTGCAAAGCTCGCTACCGGCTGGCTGAGCTGATGCCTTGGCCGGGCGGGATTCGCACCCGCTGGACAACTATTCAGGTTTCATCAACTTCCCCCTGATCCAGCATTGCCTGGCCGCAACCATGCACCAACGCCGGAAAGACAGGGATGCGATTCAGTGTGCGCTGCCGCCCTGCTGCCATTCGCACTCTTTTCGGCCTGACTCTCGTGCATGCCCGTGCATGTTTGGGTCCGACGGTGCCATGCGGAGCAGGAGACGGCGAGCTGTGGTGAGGATGCGCTGGTCCTCCTCCTCATGGACTTGGCGAAGGGCCTCTAGTTCGGGGTCGCCGAACGGGTCGGAGCCGGCCTCTATCAGGTCCACGGCCTGCTCGGTGACGGTGACAAGGAGTTCGTTGGACTCGGCCGCCAGGGTACGTGCCGCATAGAGCAGGGCGGGGTCGCGTGGGTGGCGGGGCGTGTCGAGGTGGGCCTCGTACAGGAGCAAGCGCAGCAGGTTCGCGCTTCCTCCCGCCGAGGTGTTTCGCCCACTGAGCGCGTACAGGGTCCAGTTGTAGAAGGCGTCGAGACGCGGATCCAGGAAGCCGTAGTCGACGTCGAAGCCGTCAACGAGGATTCGGCCCTCGGCAGCGATGCGGTTCGCCACTGGCGTACCGGCGTAAGGCAGCATCCGGCAGAAGCCAGCCAACGACGCGCCGTCTCCGACGAAGGTTCGCAGGAAGGCGAGGTTGTTGCGTACCGAAGCAAACGTAGACCACGGGTTCAGCAGCATAAACCCAAAATCGAAGGAAACGTCCAGGCCACGTAGCACTTTGCTAGCCCGTAGGTGCACCGCCGGCTTGAGCAATTTGTTGAGGTGCTTGAGATCGTTCGCGTCCCCAGCCTCGACGCCCAGGTAGACGTGGGTGAGCCCCGCCTCGACCAGGGGCGCAAGTACGGACGCATCCACCTCGTCAGAGCGACAACTGATCTTCCAGCGCAACTCGTGATGAAGCTCGCGACGAATCATTTCGTCCGCGATCTCGTGGGCCCACCTTCGGGCGACGGGTCCACCAGCCAGGAAGTCGTCGTCCTGCCAGAGGATCACCTCGACGCCGCGCTCTCGGTGGAGGTACTCGACCTCGTCCACTACCCGTGTCGGATCACGGCGGCGGCGCCCCTTGGTCCCATTTCGGTCGTAGAAGCTCGTAATTGAGCAGAACGAGCACTTCCACGGACAGCCGCGGCTCGCCAGCATCGACGCCGTTGGCAGGCGCATGGACGAATAGTCGATGTCGTCACGGTCCGGCCAGGGCAGGGTGTCGAGATCGTCTCGAACGGGGGCCGCACGGGTTTCGACGAGCGAGCCGTCGTTGCCGAGGAAGGCTATTCCAGGCACTGTCCGCCATTCGGCTCCGGCGACCAGCCGCTCGGCTAGCTCGACGATGGTCTCCTCGCCCTCGAAGCGCACGACTGAGTCGGTCCCTCCGAGGCCGCGCAGCATGCGCTCGGGCTCGAACGACGCGAAGTGGCCACCGAACGTGATGTGCGTACGCACTCCGGCAGCGCGCAACGCCGCAACGGTCTCTCCGAACGCTGGCGCGAAGAACTGGAAGATCAACGAGAAGCCGATGAGGTTGGGTTCGAAGGTCCGGGCGGCGGCGGCGACCGCCTCTGGACCTTCAGAGAACGGGACGAAGAGGGGCACGTGCCCGGCCTCGCGCAGTCGACTCGCCAAGTAGCGAAGACCAAGGTTGTCCCAATCCTCGTATCCGACGAGCAGCACCCGCGCCACGTTCACTTCAACTTCCTCTACTTGTCGATCCTCCCCTTGAGTGTCTTCTTCGCGGCCTCAAGCCGCTTGATTTCCGCGTTGACCCGCGTGAGCTCCTTACGTGCCTCCGCGGCATCGAGCACCGCTGGGTCGGTCCGTAGGAGCTCGCCCCGCGCCGACAACAGCGAGGCAACGTGCTTGAGCCTGACGATGTCAGTCGTTACCGGATCCCACGGTGTTGGCCCAGGCGGCCGTCCGCCAGGGATTTCACTCTCATGCAATTCCTCCTGCCATCTTTCCCACCACTTCACTAAGAAGGGAAGAATGACCTTTGGGGTCCATTCGTCTTCCTTGTAGATCGCGACGTAGAAGCCGCTCCCGTCCGGCGGGATGATCACATCGTCGTTGCTGGGAGTCCCAGCGCCAAAGACAAGCCACCGTTTGAATCCCTTCCCGTCGACGGAGTTCTTCGCGTCGATAGTGATTGTGTCCTGGGTCGAGGGCGTTACGCTGTTAGACCCCGGTGTCCACGACTCGGGCGGCGTGACGCCCTCGATCGGCGTCGTGCCGGACATGTCCGCGTTGGCGTCCGCGTCGAACGCATAGGTTCTGATCGTCGGAGTTGTCTCTCCGCCGGGGTAGCAGGAATGCGTGTACCAGCCCGTTACGACTGTCGTCCCCTTGATCGTCACATTTACGGACTCGGCGACGGAAACTTTACCCCCGACGTTCCAGAACGCGAGGGAGTACACACAGTAGTCGAAGTCCGAGCCTGGTGGCGGCATCTGGTAGAAGGGACCGGTGTTCGACAGGATGACCGACGTGTCGTCGGTGATGTTGTTCACGGTCTCTGTTGTTTTGAACGTGTCGCCGGTCGGAAAGTGGCGATACTCTCTTACCAAAGAACCCATTTGTATTCTCCCTCGTTGCGTTGCGGGCTGGCGTCGCGCCCAGCACGACTACAAAGTGGAAACGTCGGCCTCGTCGGTGTTGGTGCATGAATCAAAATCAGCCCGAACGCCCCCTGAGTATCGGACCGTCATGTAGTGCCCTCCATGCGCGGGCTACCATCCCAACGGCGAGTAGTTGTATAGGGACTGTTAGCCGACGGTCACGCACGACGCGGGATTGTGAACACATCGGACACGCTCTGAACAGGGCTCTTGCAGCAGTTTCTTATACGTAGATTGCAGTATCGCCCTCATGCAATTTACGTATGAGAAATTGTTTGTCAGCAACGTGTCCACTTGAGTAGGATACCGCGGCTCATGTGGGGCTACTTGTGCCTCGTCAAAACCTCATCCACTCGTGTTGGCCGAGACTTTACTCAGCTCCGCAACGGGTCAAGAGTTTGGCGGCGGATGAGGTTTTGACGAGGCACAACGGTCGTCAATGATCGAAGACTACTGGCGGGGGCAATATGGATGACCAAGAGAGGCAGGCTTTCCAGGAGCGCGTGTCGAGAGATCTTTCAGACGCAACCCTGTGGACGAAGCTCTGGAGCCTTGTACACCACACCTTTCTCTTTGGTGGCGCTGTTTTGAGTGCCGTAGCAGTCGTTGTCTTGCAGCTTGAGGAACCCGTTCTAAAGATCATCTCTGCGACGAATTTGGCCAGCCTCCTGGCAGCCGCGGCTGCACTCACAACTACCATTGCCGGTTCTGGAGGATTCGACCGGAAGTGGCGTACGAATCGGCTAGTCAAAGTCCGTTTGGTTCAGCTTGGAGTCGACCTCACTAATCCCGAAGTTGAAGCCGCAAATATTCGCCAGGATCTCAAGGATATTGCTCAGCTTCGCTACGAAGGGATCGTTGGCGCGGACCCTCCCCAGAGAACCGCATAGGAGTGATTCGCTAGGCAAGACGCCGGCCTCCGAGTTGTTCGCGGAGGACCCGGTTCTCCTCTTGCAAATACTCGATAACATCCTGCTGACTGCGGTTGACCCAGCCGGCTACGGCCGAGATCAGCAGTTGGAACTGAGCGGAATGCATGGCCGAGCGAATTCTCACAGCAGATTCCAAGCGTCAACGGGCAAATTCTGTACGAGTACTCGACAGTCATGGCGACGATCCCCGGTAGGGTCGAGGACTGGCGCGGTGGTCCAGTAGGTCGGCTCTTGTCTGTGTCCGGGGTTTCCCCCTTCGTGCCCGTGTAGAGCCGACCGTGACTCCGTTTCCAGCCCCCTCCACATCAAACGCAGCATGCGGATTTCCCGCACTACGCTTTCCTGTGTGCTTCGCGTCAAGCTTTATGGGGCCTATCTGACAGGGGCGACTTCCCGCGACGGTGCCGAGATCAATCCTCGTGCCGCCGTCGCCTACTCCATCGCTTCCCGCCGAGGGCCACGGCGCTGTCGCCATGACGGTTCAGCCTTCTCCTTGATGTATACCCTTCGTCGCAGCTCCTGCGGATAAATGGGTGCTTTTATCATCACACCCCCGCCTCACCGTGTTGACGAAGAAATAACACACAGCAGGGCCCCTTGGCTCCGCGGGCGTTACCCCGCTTCATCCTCGCACAGGCTTTGCCTGGCGCACGCACACTACGGGATGAGGTTTTGAGGAAGGACAAGGATCCTGACTGCCGTCGCAATGGCTTTGTCGACATAGCCGAGGGCTTTGGTTACATCTTGTGCGGTCCCGACGGTCTGCTCAAGCTTACGGATTGAGGCCTGCAGCCTGGCGTTGTTTGCACGCAACTCGTCGGTGAGCGACGCGGCTTGACCTCGCCAGCTGCCCCATAGCGTTGCTCGAAGAGCGTCAATGCATCCCCGTAGCTTATTCGCCCTCGCCTTGGCTTCTGCCGCTTCTGCGGTTCGCTCCTTGTGTAATAACGCGAATTCAAGATCTACAGCTTTCGAATAGGCTTTAAGAAGATCTTGTTGGATCTGGCGGGTCTGTTTACGGGTCATCGTTCATCTCCACTACGGTCGAGCGGCCAAGGAGGTCGTTGAAAGATAGCACTAGCTGTTATCGGTATTCAGTTCTTTACGTAGATCGTTTAGGTGGCGCGCCTGGGCCGAGAAGGCCCGAAGAGAGTCCAAAGAGACCTTATCCTTCTTCAATGAGCTAAGCAGCTCGCGGTGTGCGTGAGGGAGATCTGAGTAAGCGGACCACAGGCTACGCAATGCATTCATCGATTCGGTCGTCGTTCCATTCAGCGCGAACACGCTCTCTATGATCCCTCCTTTTGCCGAAGTGCTACTGGCTGCGGCATATTCGCGGCCAAAGGGTCGTAGGCGTTCCGTATACTCGAACGAGATATCGTTGGCGATCATCGCCAACGCATCCTTAGCTACACACGACCACGCTTGGACTAACGCCTGATTGCGCCTTAGCGTATCTGCAAGCGCCCGGAGCCTCTTACGCTCCACGTACAGCCGAAAACCTTCTACGGATACGACGCTAACGAGGCCTACCGCCTCGGACATTTGAGGCGGCACGGTTGTCCCGAGATCAGAAAACCGTGCTGCCAGGCCATTGGCGCGGGCGTCTAACTCTCGTGAGAATTCATCGAACTTCTCTTGGCTGACGATTTCTCCGCCCGAGAGTTTGACCAGCAGTGAGGCATAGAGACCAACCGTGTGGTTAAGGGCATCCATAGCGATTGACGCGCGCTCGATCTGAGCGAAGAGTATGGGGCTCGGATAAGTGGTCTCGAAGAGAACGGAAGGGTTGGACGAAGGAGCAGCCACGCACTTATTGTCGCCAGGCTTACAAGGTTCCGTTGCTTTGGGTTCTGGGCAGTAGGGGTCCTCAAGCGGAGCCTGTCCAATGTCCATCTTGAGATCGGAGAATGGGCGTCCATCTTCGATGAAACGATCGATGTACCCCTCACGTGTCCACTCATAGTCGACACGGAAGGCTGTGAGCATCCCTTCCTGGACCTGCTCCGCAGCGAGCCTGTACTCGACGAAGAGCGAGGGATCAACGGCAGCGCAGCCACCGAGGATGGACGTGGCCAGTATTGCGACGGTCAGTAGCGGAGGCCCGACGCGGAGGTTACGTGAATTCGCGAGCGCGTACATGGTCAGGGCAGCCTCCCGTTGTTCGTCACGTGTTTTTGAGACTGACAGTGCGCGCTTCAAGCCCGCCGCAGGATACGGGAGACACGTGTGAAACTACCAGTATCGCCTGTGCTGGGCTTGAGAACTCCAACCGGCACAAGCATGCAGGCCGTGCCTACCTAAGGAAAGAGCTGAGCGAATTCTCATCGCGAACGGGCAAAATGTGTACGAATACTCGACACAGCGGCCACGCGGCTGGCCGCATTGGTGCCACTCGCAGCGACTCGTGCACGTCATCCCCCTACTCCTCGACGACATAATCGACCGCCATGTTGACCGGTCGATAGCCCGATACGCACTCGGTTCTCTGGATCACGGACTGATGAATCCGCGCTCCGCTCGGCATCGGCCGCGGTTCACTTCGGGGGAAATATAGGCCCAATCGATCTGACCGGTTCGGCCATTCCTTAAGCGATGCCAACTTGGGTATCCACTCCAGCGGTTTCCAGCCCGCCGTCATCGAATCGTGCAGCTCGGCTTCAGCGTCGGGCGCCACGTACTGGTGACGACTCCCCTTGCGTTCGTCTCCAAGAACGAGATGGTTGTGCATCGCAGTATTCAGTTTGAGCCCGTGGCTCTTCGCCTCGCTTAGCATCCAGGCCAGCGGATACTTGGATAGGCCGCTCTGAGCCTCGGGGAATCCTCCACCAACGTCGCTGTGGGTCCCTGCGAACCATACCTGCTTGATATCTTGCTCGACGGGTTCGGCATCGCTATCGAACGGGTTCTCGACGAACGGCTGTGGTTCTTGCCACTGGTTCACGCGGAACATGCGTCGGCGCTCGTCAATCGCGATCGCATGACGAAACGCCTGCACGCTCGGATTCCGCCGTGTGTAAGGCAATGTAACTGGCCACGGCAGATACATGAGCTCCTCTTTTGGTACCAGAACCGAGGCGACGGTGTCCCATACACCCACAAAGCTTACCTGAACTCGCCGGGCTGCAGACACGCGCTGGAAATGCCACGCACTCTTGAAGTCACCATCTTCACCGGCCCGCTTGTACGCCGCCAACGCGTATCCCGCAATGTTGACTTGGTCGGGGCGCAACAGCCCCATCATGTGCATGAACCCAGCCAGTACGCGTACGGTATACGCGCCACGGCTGAATCCGAACAGGTAGATTCGGTCGCCGTCTTCGTACTGATCGACCAGAAATCGATAGCCATCGAGAACGTTCTCATCTAGACCCCGGCCGGTTGCCAACCCGAACACTGCATTGGCGTTCTGTCGCAGCTTGCCCCACGCATCGCGCTCGCCTAGCGTGCCGATCCCTGGATCGTAGAATACCCGCTGCTCATCGTTCTTCAGAAGGATTCGAAAGGTCTTGAGAACGTTGGACAGATTCTCCTCGATCTCGTTCCCCGTTCCATCGCAGCACACAACGACGTTCTTTGGCATGACCGGTCTCCTCATGTGTTCTGAACCAGCACATCCCGCTGACGAACACGCACACTAAGACACGAATTTATAGCACGTCGTGTAAGTCCAACTATCAGAGTCTAGAAGTCGAATATTATAATCCTGTTCATTGCCATTAAAATCAGCACCCTCCGGGCGAATCTCTGCGTCTCCGCGTTCCAGCCGAGCCCTACCATCTAGGGTATTCTCATGGAAGTGCCCCCACGGAAGCGGTGAAGCAAGTCGTCAATTCTTCTGGATGAACTCCCTCTCAGAAATTATCGGTGTGAAATTTCCGTGTTACATCCGCTTGATCCGTCGCAGAACAACGATAATGGAGATGTACCATCGGAGGTAACTATTATCGCGCCATTGATCTCAGTCGTGTAAATCGCCAGCCGAGTATTGCGTTTCGCTTCGTAGGACGAGCCCTCGCCACATTGTGTTGGGTGACTTACCGCAGTTGCCACGATCGGCTCAAAACGCTCAACCGCATCACACTGCGGGTGCCCAAATTTCCGCCCGGCACTGAAGATAACGACCTCCGGCTCAGTTGACTCTGCCCAGCGTCGGCCATTGCTGCCATGGGTGCGCGCGCCATGATGTGAACCACTCAAAACCGTCGTCTTCACATTGTTGTCAAAGTTATCGGTCGCGTTCGCCTCGGTGTCCCCTTCTGCATCCCCGGTAAACGTTGCTCCAAAATCACCGTAACGAATTTCCAGCACCAGGCTGGCGCCATTTTTGGTGTCACCCGAGTTTGCTGTCAGGACATACAC
>JAJDDX010000363.1 GCA_029260055.1 Phycisphaerae bacterium | reverse complement strand
CTTAAAAGGCGGCGATATAATCATCGAACTGGCGGGTCAGGAAGTCAAAAATATTTACGATTATACCTACGCCATCGACGCGCTAAAAATCGACGAGCCGACGGATGTGGTGGTTTTACGTGATGGCGAGAAACTGACTTTGAAGATTACACCGCAGGCGAGGGAATAGGGTTAAAATACCTATGCAGCAAAAAATGCTCGGGTTAAAATCAACAGCAAATGAGAAAGAAAACTAACGTCTCAAGGCTAACGTGCAGCAGGGCTTGGAGACATCGTAACCTGAGTATCGCACAAAGCCCAATACGTAAATTAAATTTTCTGAATTTCATCGTCCACCCCGCTGTCACGTTGAGCCGCTTGTTAGCGCAACGGACGTATAGAATATGCAATGTAATTTTAAATTAAGTTTTTTCGACGATACCGTAAGAATTTATATGTATAAATTATTGCAATTATATCTAATGTTAATAATAAAATAACTTGTATTAGTAATATCGTGTCTTGAAATGATGTTTTTATTTTAGGTATTGCTAATACTATTGATACAATTTCAGTTACAAGAAAAACACCAGCAGCAGATATTTCTGTTGCTTTTATAAAAATTGACTTTTTTTGTTTTTTCTGTTTTGACTTTTTCTCACTAATATAATTTTCCCATCCTATTCCATTTACTTTGCTCTCAATATTGTTTTTAATATAGCTACCAATCTCTCCAGCTCTTACATCACTATGCATCCAGCCTAAAGCCAAAAAAAATGCTAATATTGGGTATATTAACAAAACCAATACAGATGCGTCAGTAGTAGAACCATATGATAGAATTGCACCAGATACGATTAATGCAAAGGTTAATAAATGGTTACGAATATCCATTCTCTTTAAGATTTCTTCACGCAGAGATACATATTCTGTAAAGCATGCTTCTTTACTTGTGGAATTTTGGCTCTTTATATATTCCAGTAAAACTTGATTATGTAAAAAAGCTAAATTCATTGAGAACATCTCTTGAATCTCAAACCAAGCAACTTCACTAATTTCTTTTTCAAATATTTTTAATTCGCCTGTTACTGTGCCAGTAAATATACTAACTACCGCATGTATTTTTTTACTCGGTATAATTTCATTGAAATTCATTAGGAACTTCGGATAATAATTCAAGCCAATTTCTTCCTTTATCTCCCGAATCATGGCATCTTCAGCAGTTTCATATTTTTCAATATGTCCACCAGGAAATGACCAAAAACTTTTATAAGGCTCTGTATTTCGACGAGCAAGTAAAATATATTCTTTGCCATTTTCTTTTTTCGAGATTATTCCTGCAACTGTAGTTTTTGCCATATTAATTCCATTCTACTGAGTTTATATTTAGCGTTAACGACAAAAACAACTCAAAAAACCGCTACACTTGAGTTGTGAAAAAAGATGACCTTTAAGATTTTAAAATGCTTGATTTCACCATCGGTGGTTTTTGCAAGTTGATTTTTATTGTTAGACAATTATTTTAAGGTGGGTTGCGAACCCACCATTCATTGACTGGTTATTCAACCTTCGAAATTCCACGGATATTTAATTCATATTTTTCTTGATCCAAAAATGCTTTTTCATAAGATATTTTTTTAGAAAAGTTTTCTGTTTTATCCATAAAATCTAATATTTTATCATCACTAACACGAAATCCAAAAATAACTCCTTCAATAATTTCATCTGGAAAGTCAAAAAGAATAATTGGAAAGCCAGCCTCGTCATTTAAATTAGTATTAAAGCCATTTATTAGAGGTTTGTGATCTCTAAATTCGTTTTCATATGACCAATCAGTAGACTTACTAAAAAAAATCCTTTTATATGCATCAATTGATTCTTGAGGTGAATAATCTCTTTTCGAAAGTTTAATCCTAGGTCTTTCATTTGATTCAGGATAATTTACTTCATCCAAATATTCCAAATATGATTTATCAGCAGTGATTTTTAAAACTATTCCAGTATGAGAATTACAATAATGGCTCCACATCAGAATACTGTCATTAATTTTAGATAAACTTAGAATACCAATTATGGAATTAATCAATTTATGATATTCGATATTCATCACAGATGCAAAATCATTAGTGTTATTTTCGATATTATCACGCACCATTTTTTTGATTGGGACATTCCTTCTTTCCAATTCCTTTTGTATACCAGTTTTCATAAAAGAATAATACTGGTCATAACTAACAATTGTTTTCTGAAATTCATTTAACTTATTGTATTCACCATCAATCGTATTTTTAAAAGCTTCTTCTAAATATGGACTCTGAGTAACTACATCTAACATTTCATCCAACTGTTCACCGGTAAAAAAATCCTCAATAATAGGATAAAGTTCAAATGGGTCATTAAAACAGATAGGCTGCGTATATCGAAACTTCTTTTCCAATAGGATTTTCAGTCCGGTACTATAAGTTGTGTATTTAAATAATTTCATAATTTGTATAACACAGAATTCACTGGGTCCAGATAACATCCCAATTTTCAGGTTATCCGACCATTTTAAATTTATACCCAATTTATAGTTTGAATATTTCGGAAATATCAATAAGGCTGAAATCTGTATTTATAACGGGGACTGTCTCGCTGTGTCTTATTGACATCACCAAAACTCAAAATAACAACATTATGCAAAATGTCAACAATCTTGTCCAAAAATAAGTTAAATTAGAAAGCAGAATTTTCTCCGCATTCTTGAGTGAACTCTGCTTTAAATATTCTCCTCTAAAACAAAAAAAGCCAGACAGCAAATGCTATCTGGTTTTTTCTACATCCACAATTTGACTCAAATCTTATAAACTAATGATGCCTGGTTTAAAGCGAACACGGAGTTTTTGTAATTCTTTCGAATACAGGCTAAAGTAATACTCGCTGAGGGCACGCACCCCAACCGGCAATGCGGAAATCATCACCAAACTTGCCATCACAGCGCAATTCATTTTGCTCGTAAATGTATTATGCCATTTCAAATTATTCTTTGTTTCAAATTCATTTATTTTTATATTTAGACCATCTTAACTTAGATTAATAAGGACGTAAAATGAATCCCACAGAACTAAGAAGTGATTTTCATAAATTAATCGACAATTTCACCGATATTAAAATGCTTGAGGAGTAGTTGTACGAGGTTATCTCTGAGTATGAAACCCGGAAAGCTACAATTAATATTATTGATGAATTAACCGCCGTTCAACAGACTCGTCTGAGTGAATCTATCAAGCAATCCGACAATAATAAAATAATATCGCATGAAGAAGTAAAATTATGGTTTTAAAAAATAGGAATGGAATACAAATACGAACTTAATGAATCAGAAAAATAAACTTAGGCGCAAAGGCAGCAGAGTTTCCATCACTTTCTCGACAAACTCTGCATTAAAATTAAGCTGACAACTTCTGAGTTTTCAATGGTAGTTTATTTAATATTAATTCTTTAAGTTCTAACTTAGATGTAGCATTATCAATATCAATACCAACGATATTCCCATCAGCATCATAGTCGATAACGACACCTTCCGAAACCTCAAAACTATCAGCGCTCGATCTTTCTGAAAAATCTATATATAATGAATCTGTATCGGGATAATAATTAATTTTCATCTTTAAATCTCCTATCTGGAAAGGCATTATGAATCGTCAATTTATCTTCTAATGTAATCACTCTAAATATTTTATTGTCAAACTCTTCGACTTTCCCCCAAAAGCGGTAACGATTATGCTCTTGTTTCTCCATTTGAATTGGATTTTCAATTATTCGAATACACCACTCCTTTTTTAAATATTCTCTTTTTCGGATTACTTCCTTTTCAAAGTATTCTGTAAATTTGTACTGATTTTTTTCCATGTATCAATGTAGCCTTCAAATCACTTTAAAACAACTTAAAATAATACCTTATTGCTTTCAAAATTGAACACTCGTTTTCTTAGGACGAAATCAGTCAAGCGCCATGCAACAGACCTTCCTCTTCGCTCCCGAAGAACTCTTTGTTAAACATTCTACTCTAAAAAAAAAGCCAGACAGCAAATGCTATCTGGCTTTTTTTCTACATCCACAACTTGGCTCAAATCTTATAAACTACGGGCACTCCGGAATAAAATATTATACATCGCCTTAAAAAAATATACGTTATCGACAAAATGCCCATTTAATTTTTTCTTGAAATAGTTTTTTTCAGACTCCAGAATCTCATCGAAGGTTTTGGGTAAGTCCACATAATAAGGTGGAATGATACCTGGT
>JAJDDX010000362.1 GCA_029260055.1 Phycisphaerae bacterium | reverse complement strand
GTGCCGAACAGGATTGGGGTGCCCCATCCTTCGGGTACGCCCGAAGGGTGGGGGACGGACAAACCACCTTGGCTAACTACTCTTGATCAACTCGATGTCGAGCGATGCCCCCGCGAGCTTGACCGTAGCGCTGGAGACTTCCCCGCCGATCGCGCCCCGCTGAATCGCGGTCGCGAGCGTCTCACCGGTGATGTAATCGCCGAACTGGTCGACGGCCTCACGGATCTCAGCCGATCCGGTGACCAGGGCGAGCTTGATGCGATCGGCGATGTCGAGCCCCGCGTCCTTCCGCAGGTTCTGCACGTTGCGGACGATGTCGCGGGCGATGCCCTCACGCTTCAACTCCGGCGTGATCCGCTTATCGATCAGCACGATCGACTTGCCCTCACTGGCGCCGGCCCAATCCTCGCCGTATGACTTGCTGATGGCGATATCCTCGCGGTCGATCAGGCGTTCCGTGCCGTCGATCGTGATGTGGACGCTCTCGCCTGCCGAAAGCGTCTCCTCGACCGCCTTGCCGTCCAGGTCCTCGATTGCCTTGCGAGCGGCCGGTGCCTGCCGTCCGAACTTGGCACCGACCGTCTTCATGTTCGGGTCGACCTGATGCGCGACGATGTCGTCGGCGTTCTCGCGTGCCGTGACCTTCTTCGCGTTGAGTTCCTCGAGGAAGTGCTCGCCGAGCGTTTCGACCGCCTGACGTTCCGTATCGTCAGCCGGCACCACCGCGACCTCGGCGACGGGCTGGCGCACCTTGAGCTTCGAGTCTTTCCTGGCCGACCTTCCGAGTGAGACGAGCCGAATCGAGGCGTTCACCGTGGCCGACAGGGACTCGTCGATCAGGCTCTCGTTCGCCTCGGGGAACGGCACATGGTGTACGCTTTCAGCCGAGTCGGGAATCTGCCGCGCGACCAGGTTCTGATAGATGTTCTCGGCCATGAACGGGACGATCGGTGCGATGACGCGATTGAAGGTCGTGAGGACCTCATAGAGCGTGGCGTAGGCCGCCCGCTTGTCCGCGGGCCAGCCCTCGCCGTAGAAGCGGCGTCGCGAGCGGCGGACGTACCACGTGCTGAGCACGTCGATGAAGCGGTGCGCCTCGTGCGTGAGACGCAGCACGTCGAACTGGCTGTAGGTCTCGTGCGCGGTGCGGATCAGCTTGTGCAGATCGGACAGAATCCAGCGGTCCAGCAGCGATCGCTCCTCGGCGGTCGCCGTGTGCTCCTGAGGGTCGAAGTTGTCCACGCGGGCGAGGTTGCAGAAGAACGAGTAGACGTTCCACCAGGGCAGAATCACGGCCCGGCGAACTTCGTCGCAGTGCTTTGGGCCGAACAGCACGTTCCGCTCGGGTGCCGTGCCAGCGTAGAGCCACCGCATCGTATCCACGCCGATCTCGTCGGCGGCCTTATTGAACTCGAGGGCGTTGCCGGCGGACTTGTGCATCGGCTTGCCCTCGTCATCCATGACCAGGCCGTGCCCCTTGAGCACCTTGAACGGAGTCTTGCCGACCATCATGGTGCTGATCGCCAGCAGGGCGTAGAACCAGTTGCGGAACTGCCCCGGCAGCGACTCGACCACGAAGTCCGCCGGGAACCACTCTTCCCAGTACTTCCGGTCGGAGAAGTAGCCCATCGTCGAAAACGGCACGATACTGGCGTCGAGCCACGGGGTGCCCACGTCCTTGACCCGTTCGACGGCCTCGCTGCCACACTGGGCACATCGGATCTTGACCGCGTCGACCCACGGCCTATGCGGTGATTTGCCTTCGAACGTGTCCCATCCGGCGATCGCGCGGGCCTTGAGTTCGTCCGGGCTCCCGATGACGTCGAAATGACCGCAACCGTGGCATTCCCAAATCGGCAGGGCGAGGCCCCAGTAGCGCTTCTTCGAGATCATCCAGTCGCCCATGTTCCGGAGCCAGTCCAACTCGCGATCCAGGCCCCACGCGGGGATCCAGCGGGCTTGCTCGGTCGATTCCGCGATCTCGTCACGCCACTTCATGTTGATGAACCACTCGTCGACCAGGCGGTAGACGAGTTCATCCTTGCACCGCCAGCAGTGCGGGTAGCGGTGGACGTACTGTTCCTTGGTGAAGAGCTTCTCGCGGGCCTTCAGGTCAGCCACGACCTCGTCAGCCACCGTATCGAAGCGTTTTCCCGCCAGGAAGCCGAACTCGGGCCGGAACTTGCCGTCCTCGAAGAGCGGGGCGATCTGAGGCAGGCCGAGTTCCTTGCCCAGATGGTAGTCCTCGCTACCGCAACCAGGTGCGATGTGGACGATGCCGGAACCTTCCGACTCGCTCACCTCATCCCAGGCGATGACGCGGTGGGCGTCGATCGACTCTTGGGCCCCGTCGAGTGAATCGAACGGACCTTCGTACGTCAGGTCGACCAGCGCTTCCCCCTTGAGATCCTCGACGACCTCGAAGGGGCCGTTGTTCTTGAACATGGCGCCGATCGACATGAGCCCGGGGTGCTTCGCCTTGGCTGCGCCTTCGATCGGGTGGGCTCGGGCGTTTTCGAGGTTGGCCTTGCCGAGGTAGTAGAATCGGTCGCCCTGCTTGACCTTGACGTAGTCCATGTCGGGGCGGACAGCCGCCGCCACGTTGGAGCTGAGCGTCCAGGGCGTCGTGGTCCAGACCAACAGACTCTCGCCGGGGCGTTCGGTCAGCGGGAAGGTGACGAAGACAGACGTGTGGGCCACGTCGCGGTAGCCCTCGTTCATTTCCATCTGGCTGATGCCGGTACCGCATCGCGGGCACCAGGGCATGACATCGATGCCCTTGTAGACCAGGCCCTTCTCGTGGCACTTCTTGAGGAAGGCCCAGATGCCGTAGTTGTTCTCGTCCGACATCGTGTAGTAGGAGTTGTCCCAGTCCATCCAGTAGCCGAGCCGCTGGGATTGCTCGGACTGGACAGCCGCGTAATGGCTCGCGCGGTCCTTGCACTCCTGGACGAATTTATCGATGCCGAAGGTCTCGATGTCCTTCTTGCACTCGAACTTGTGCTCTTTCTCGACCTCGACCTCGACCCACAGACCCTGGCAGTCGAAGCCGTTTTGATACCGGAGTTCGCGTCCGATGGATGCGTGATAGCGTTGGTAGATATCCTTGTAGGTTCGCCCCCAGGCGTGGTGGACGCCCATCGGGTTGTTGGCGGTAATCGGCCCGTCCAGGAAAGACCACTTCGGCTTACCCGCGTTCATCTCGCGGAGCTTGTCGAAGGCACGGGTCTCGTTCCAGAACGCGAGCGTCGCCCGCTCGGCAGCGGGAAAATCGGCCTTGGGATCAACCTTTTCGAACGCCATCAAACTCTCCTTCGAGGCGCGTGATCCGCCCGGTTGTCGGGCGGACTCTCTCCGAAGCACCCACGCGGGCCGCCACGGCGGTGGCCGCGAGGCGTCCGGCTCGTCGCGAACGAAGCACTATAACCCGCATGACGGTCGGCGTGAAATCAGCCTGCAGGACGCTGCATCCGATGGCTTCGGGAACGCCCGCGCCGGGCCGCACGGCCCGCCAGCCGGTCCGGAAACTATCGCCCGTCCGGAAATGCTATCTCAAGCAGCGCGCGGGGCTCGACGATACGCAAGTAAGGCTGTGGGTCTCCACCCGGTATGGGTGTGCAGCCTCAGGGAATCCGGGGTTTCGGCGAACTCGGGTTCCCTGTATTTATGCGCACACAGTCAGGCGCTCGTCAAGCCGACGCGGACGCCTACTCTCCGAGTGCCGAGATCTTGCCGGCCTTCTCGAGCATCTCGCAGATCTGGACCGCTGCTTCCTGCGGCGAGACCTTCGACGTATCGATCACCAACTCGGGCTTCTCCGGCGCCTCGTAGGGATCGTCGATACCGGTAAAGCCCTTGATCTCGCCGGCGCGGGCCTTCTTGTAGAGCCCCTTCGGGTCGCGCTCTTCGCAGACCTCCAGCGGTGTATCGCAGAAGACCTCGAAAAAGTTGCCTTCGCCGACGGTCTCGCGGGCGATGGCACGGTCTTCGCGGTAGGGGCTGATGAAGGCCGTCACCGTCAGCACGCCGGTGTCGACGAAGAGCTTGCCGACCTCACCGATGCGGCGGATGTTCTCCGTCCGGTCTTCGGCGCTGAACCCGAGGTTCTTGTTGAGCCCGTGGCGGATGTTGTCGCCGTCCAGGACGTAGGCCAGATGCCCGCGCTGCACCAGCGCGTGCTCGAGCGTATAGGCGATCGTGCTCTTGCCGGAACCGCTCAGCCCGGTGGTCCAAACCAGCGCGCCCTTCTGCTCCAAGAGCGTCTCCCGCTCTTCCCGACCTACGTGACCTTCATGCCATGTGATGTTGGTAGCCTTGATCTTGGTCACCCGGACCCTCCCTTCAACTAAAAGTGACAAAAACGAGGCGACAGTATAGAAAGTCACAGGAGCGTGCTCAAGCACCTCTTGCGGGCTTTGTTCAGCCGCCCGCTGCCGTGAAGCCGCGTGATTCGTCGCCGGATTCAGCCGATATGCCAACCATCCCGCGCCCACCGGTGCGCGGGTGCCCCGTCCTTCGGGTACGCCCGAAGGGTGGGGGAAGGATCTGTCCGTGCGCGTCAGACAAGACCTGTACGGCATATCGAGGAACGAGACATGCTGCTCACCTGAGTCGATGGAGAACGCGGTGGGTGTCGGGACCGACATATACGCCTCGAATGGTCGCACAGAAGCCGGCTTGATCGCCGGATGCGCAAGGCGAATCGTGCCGGTCGCAGCGGTGCTGGTCGGCGCCATTTTGCCCCTTGCCGGCTGTGGTACGGAGGCCAGCCTCCAACTACCGAACGAAGCCGATCAGCCCGTGGATACCGACCGATTCGAGTTGGTGGCACGGATCGCCCACATCACGGATGCGCAGCTCATTGATGAGGAGTCGCCCGGTCGGCTGACGGCCTTCGCGGGGGTGTGGCCCGAGGCGTGGCGCCCGCACGCCGCCTACTCGACGCAACTGCTGGACGGGATGATCCGAACGGTCAACAAGCTCCACGTCGCCCGGCACACGTTTGACTTTCTGGTCCACACCGGCGACGCCTGCGACAACGCCCAGGCGAACGAACTCGAGTGGTTCATGACGGCCTTCGACGGTGGCACGATCGATCCGCTGACCGGGCCGGACGATCGTGATCCGGCCGACCTGCCGGACCCTCTGCTCGACCCTCATCAGCCCTTCGTGGCGCAAGGCCTCTACCGCCACGACGTTCACGGCGACGCGCCGACGATTCCCTGGTACAGCCTTGCGGGGAACCACGACCGATTCGGAAACGGCGTCTTCCCGATCGTGGCCGGCGCGGGTGGGCGGCGGATCGCTCCGCTGCCGGACGACCTGATCCTCAACCCGTTCCTCCCGAAGTACCTCGATCCCGTGGGCACTTTGGCCTGGGCACCGAGCACGCCCGCCAATCCCGGGCCGCCGCCGCAGTTCAGCCTCGCGGAATTCGTCACACCGAATCCGCACCGCCGCTTCATCACCGATCGGGAGTTCGTGGCTGCTCATCTCGACAGCGTGGGCGAGCCGCCGGGGCACGGGTTCGACTCAGCCCATCCCGAGCGTACCTGGTACAGCGTCTCGCCGGTGCCGGGGCTGCGGTTGATCGCGTTGAACTCCGCCACGCCGGCGATTCCTCAGTCCGCCTACGTTTTCTCGGAGGGGGCGATCTCCTTCGAGCAGCGGCAGTTTCTGGAAAGGGAACTTGCGAAGGCCCAGGCGGCCGACGAGTGGGTCATCGTCGCGACGCACCATCCCAGCGGAACGCTGGAGGTCGTTTACGGCACGAGCCTGGGCCCCAACACGTTCCGCCGTCTGCTCAACAGCTACTCGTGCGTGAAGGTGCATCTCTCAGGGCACGCCCATTCAGAGGCGGTGATCGACCGCGGCGGCTACGTCGAGTTCGTCACGTCGTCGATCCTTGACGCACCCCAGCAAGGCCGCGTGATCGAGCTCTGGCGGGACGGGGATCAGATTGAGCTGCGCTATCGTAGCTTCTGGCACACGGATGTGATCGAGCCGCCGAACGAAGCCCGCGCCCCGATGTTCGATGACCCACTCATGCCAATGAGGCGTGTGGCGGCTGAACTCGCGGGAGGAGGGCGGTAGGCGAGATCCGAGACGGTCCTCGTTTGGCGTTTCGGTCTTCGCGCGACGTTCAGTACCGCGACCGTCAGGGAGCGGCCAATCGCGATGGCCGGGTGACCCATGCCCTTTGGCCAGGTGGCCCATGTCCTTTGGACATGGGGGAGCCGATGACAGGCATTCCGGAGCCCCGTCGTCTGCACGCGCCGACGATTGGTGATCATCGCCTCCCCCACCTCCGGAGGAAGTGGGCCACCCGTCAGCATTACCCGCCCGATGGCGCGTCGGTCTTTGACTCGCCGACGAAGTCGATCTTCGGTAATTCCATGGTCGGGTGGCCCATGTCCTTTGGACATGGGGGAGACGAAGATGGACGTTCAGCGGCCTTGCCATCTGCTGCGTCCAGGGTCGGCGATCATCGCCTCCCCCACCTCCGGAGGAGGTGGGCCACCCGTCCTTTGGGTACTCCCAAAGGGTGGGGGACGGACGGCGCCCGTACCAGACCTACCCGCCGGTCGGCGTTTCAGGCTTCGAATCGCCGCCGAAGTCGACCTTGGGCACTTCCTTGGCCTCGTCGGTCACCTCGAAATACTCCGCCTTCTCCACGCCCGCCAGCGACGCGTAGAGCCTGCCGAGGAGCTTCCGTGTGAAGGTGTTGAGGTCCTTGACCGCATCGTTATAGCGCTTGCGCTCGACGGATAGCCGGTTTTCCGTGCCCTCGACCGTGTCCTGCAGCTTCATGAACGACTGGTTGGCCTTGAGGTCCGGGTACGCTTCGCGAATGACCAATAGACGCGAAAGCGCGGATTCAAACCCATTGGCGGCTTTGACCTTAGCGCCGACGGACTTGGCGTTCGAGTAGGCTTTCCGCGCGTTGGCGATGTTCGTAAAGACCTTCTCTTCGTGGGCCGCGGTGCCCTTGACCGTTTCGACGATGTTCGGGATCAGGTCGAACCGTCGCTGCAACTGGTTTTCCACCTGCGCCCAGGCGGCGTTCACATCTTCGTCCAACGTGATCGCCGTGTTGTAGCCGCGGCAGCCGGTGCAGCCGACGAATCCGACGGCGCCAACCAAAGCGAGCATCATGAGCAGTAGAATCTTGCCGAGTTTCATGGAAGTTCCTTTCTTGCCGGAACCAGTCTTGCTGGTAAAGGCCGTGCCGCACGTCGGGCAGAAGCTCGCGTCGCGTGTGATGACCTGGCCGCATGACGGACAGTTGTTACCAGCTCGCACCGCCGCCACCTCCTCCGGACATGCCGCCGCCGAAACCACCACCGAATCCACCGCCACCGAAGCCGCCACCACCGAAGCCGCCGCCACTGCCCCAGGACGACCGTCCGCCGCGCATGACGCTGCTGAACATGCTGCCCCAGAACAGGGCCTGCATGAGCCCGCCGCCGCCCCAGCGACTGCGATGCCTCCCACGCCGCGAGATCGACGAAATAACGATGATCAGCACCATGAGGCCCGGCATTAGTCCGGCGCAGGCCGCGCCCTTCGGTCCGACCTTCCCTCTGCGGTGCACCGGGGCGTTACCCAACGCTATATTGTGCGATTCAGCGATCTTATTCGCGACGGCGACTGCCATGAGCTGAAGACCGCTCGTGTAGTCGCCCCGCTTGAAGTGGCTGTCGCGTGCCTCGCGCGAGACGGTACCGCAGAACGAATCGGGCAGGACCGACTCCATCCCGTAGCCCGTCTGGATGCGCACCTGCCGTTCCTTCACGGCCAGCATGATCAGCGCCGCCTCATCCTCCTTCTTCTGTCCCGGCTTCCAGAGGTCGAAGTGCCGTTGGACGAAGCCGAAGAAGTCTTCCCCGTCCGTCGTGTCGACGGTGACGAGCAGCACGAAGGCTCCCGTCTTCTGACGGAGACTGGCGAGGTAGCCGGCAATCTGCTGTTCGGCGCGATCATCGATGATGCCGGCGTGGTCGGCCACGTAGTTGGTGGGCTTCGGCAGTGTCACCTCACCGAGAGCGGCCGGCGCGGCGCAAACTGCGGATAGCGTTGCCAGGAGAATCAGGTGTCGATTACCAAGCATCGGCGACCTTTCCAAGCTGTTCGACATCCGCGTAGAGCTTCTCGAACGTGGCCCAGTCGTGTGATGAAGTCGGATCGAGCGAGGACCGGATTCCGGTCAGCTTGCGTTCAATGAGCGTCTCGATTTCCGTCAGCACATCGTTGGTCGGCTTGGGCTCGCGCGTGCCTTTGAGCCACAGCATGGCGCGGAGGGTACCCATCAGTGTGTCAGCGGCATCGACTTCGAGCGCGCCGATGAAATTGTCTCGCCCGGCCGAGGCCAGCAAGCCCTGCCGCAGGCCGATCAGGGTGGTCTTGAGTTCGCGCTCGCACTGAAGCCGGATGTGTGCGTCTTCGAAGTCGAGGGCCTCGAAGAGATCTTCACCCGTGAGTGTGGCGTGATGCAGCTTGATGTTCAGTAACTCCACCGGAAACGTGTCGAGCGAACTCTTGATATAGTCCGGCGTCATGATGAGCGGCGCGGCGATGGCGGCCTTTCCCAGTTTCGTGCCTTCCCCGGCGAGCCGGCGCAAGGCGATCAGGTCCACGGCATCGAGCACAAGACAGCTACGGGCCGTGTGCCGCGACGCGTCAAATGGGCCGCCTACGACCGTTCCGAAGCACGTCAGGCTCTTCATGTTCGAGCCGAAGGTCTGGTCCACAAGGTTCGCAAACCTCTGGATCGGGCCACTCATCGGCTCGACGATCTTCTGGAGCCCATCAATAGTCTGGGGCATGGTTATTCCTCGCGTTCCTTCACCGGGGCGGAGCGAACGGCCGCCGGCGATGTCCGTGATCTCAGTAACGAAGCATACGTGGGCCTGCTCGCTGCGCCGATTATAGGGCTGAGGCGAATTTGTAAACGCCCTCGGCACGATTCGGCCCGGTTTTCGGCGAGGCAGGGCAAGAACTTACTTGAATGGGCCTACTCGACGATAAACCGATGGGTGCGACCGGTGCTACGCCTTCATTTTCAGCGCCGGCCGATTGAGCTGCACACATCGCGTGGTCCACACCGTGGTCCCTGCCGGCGGGCAACCGAGGCCGACCGGCGGTGGAGTTTACACGTTGTCGGACTGCCGCAAGCGGCAGGAACTGGCAGCATGAGTCGCGATTCTTTCAAGGTCCTCGTCGTCGACGACGATCCGATGGCGGTCAAGTTGACGTCACGGATGCTCGAGAACGCGGGCTACGAGGTCCTCACGGCGGAAAACGGTGTCGAGGCGCTGCGGGTCATGGCGCAGGTCGGCCCGCCGCTCGTCGTCACGGACTGGATGATGCCGGAGATGGACGGCGTCGAATTCACCCGTGCCGTGAGGGAGCACACCGAGATCGGCTTCGTCTTCATCGTGCTCGTGACCGCTCAGAATGAGGCGGACCGGCTCGTCGAAGCTTTCGAGGCGGGCGTCGACGACTACGTGACCAAGCCATTCAATCAGCGAGAATTGCTCGCTCGCTTGCGCGCCGGGGAGCGGATCGTCGAACTCCAGCACGATCTCGATCGCCGCCAGTTAGAACTTCACCGGGCCAACGCGGAGATGCAGGTCGCCAACGCGCGGCTCGATGAGGCGAACAAGAAGCTGCACCTCATGGCGACCACGGACGAACTGACCGGCTTGACCAACCGTCGCGCGGCGATGGCTCTTCTCGCCGATCAGTGGGCCGCAGCCTGCCGGCACCCCGAGCCGATGTCCTGCGTCATGCTCGATATTGATCACTTCAAGAGCTTCAACGACACCCACGGGCACGCCGTGGGTGATCTGGTCCTGAGAGAAACGGCGCAGACGCTCGCCAAGACGGCGCGTCAGGAAGAACGCGTCTGTCGGGTCGGCGGAGAGGAATTCCTCGTGCTCTGCCCGCATGCCAAAGCAGCGGAAGCGGCCGTCGCCGCCGAACGCATGCGAAAGGCCATCGAAGCCCACGTGTTCAAGGCCGAGTCCGGGGACCTGTCGGTGACGATCAGCCTGGGCGTCGCCCAGCGCGAGGAGGGCATGGCCGCCGCGGATGACCTGCTCCGCGCTTCCGACGACGCACTCTACGCCGCCAAAGAGGCCGGCCGAAACAAGGTCTGCCTCGCCGGACAGGGGAAGCGCGACGCCGAGCGAGAGGTGCCGATCGTGGAGATACCCGCCGGGGGCGCTTGATCGTCGATCTGTCGAAGGCCGTTGATCCGGCTGCAGCACCCACCCACCCGATTTCTGTTGCCCACGTCATCTGCAGGCGATACACTTCAACTCCGCTGCGGCAGGGCCGGCGCGGTTTCCTGCGCGGTGACAAGTGTCCGACAGTTCCTCTTGCGTGAGAGTTCGACTACATGGCCTCAATGACACTTCGATTGCGGACGATCGCCGTCGGCGGGCTCGGATCGTTTCTCCTGCTCGCGATGACGGGTTGTGCCGCGCCGTTGTGGGGTGGGGGTGGCTGGGTCGCCGACTACGACAAAGCCGAGCGACGCGTCGAGCAGACCGACCGTGATCTGATGATCTACTACCGAGGGGTCCACAAGACAGGCCGGGATCGAACGGAAGAGTCACTCGCCAAAGGCGAAGTCAACGCGCGCACGCGCGAGTTCGTGCGGTGCAAGTTGTTCAAAGCCTACGAGCCTGATCGGCGGTACGTCGCGCAGTTCGGCGTCGAGCGGGCGCCCGCGCTGATCGTGGTGCGGCGGGACGGGACGTATCACGCTCGAACCGGTCCGATGTCCGTGGATGATGTGCTGTCGTTCCTCGACGAATCTCAGGAACTCGGCACGACACCCACCGTGAACGCTCATATCCCGAGGGAGGTGGACTATCGCTGGCGGCGCAGTGCGGCCGGCGCTCGAGCGGCGGCCCAGCGCAGCGGCGCGCCGATTCTATTCGCATTCGAGCGCTGGTGGACCGGTGACTGGCGGCAGCTCGAAGAGCTTCTGGAGACAACCGAGGTCCATGCGCGGTTTGCGCTGATGGTTCATGCGCGGATCGATTCCTTCTGGCCCGCCTCGCGTCAGGAGGCGGAGCAGCTTGGCGTGACGCAATGGCCCGCGTTGGTGGTCGCCTATCCCGATGGTCGTGTGAAGGTCCTGGAACTTCCCACGTCACTCGAACAGATCGTTCGCTTTGCCGATGCCGCGGCGGCTGGCGGCGACGACGGTCCGGCGATCGAGCCTGACGCCACGGCGGCCACCGACCCCGGGGCGGCACATACGCCGTAACGGCACCGCCTCATTTCGGACGCACGACGATGAGTTGGCTCAACTGGCCCAATCGAATCACCGTCGCTCGTATCATTCTGATCGTTCCGCTGGTGATTTGCCTGCTGAACCTGAATGCCGGTTGGCAGGGGTGGCGTTATCTTGCCATCGTCCTCTTCGGAGCGATGGCGCTCAGTGACGCACTGGACGGCTACCTCGCGCGTCGCCTTCACGCCGAAACGGTGCTCGGCCGGTTCCTGGATCCGGTCGGGGACAAGCTGCTGATCGCCTGCGCGATGGTGCTGCTCTCGGTGGAATCGACGGCGGTAGCGGGCTTTAAGCTGCCGAGTTGGGTCCCGGTGGTCGCCATCGGCAAAGATGTGATCACGGTGGTCGGTTTCTACGTGGTTTGGGCGACGACGGCGGAGCTTTACATCCAGCCACGTTTCCTCGGCAAATCGTGTACCCTGGTCCAACTCGTCATGGTGGCCTACATCCTGGTGGCGCCGGACCTGGCACCGGTTTTGCAGGGACTTCTTCCGCCCCTATACTGGCTGGCCGGGGTGCTCGCGATTGCAGCCGTGGTGGACTACCTCCGTGCAGGCAGCAGACACGCGGCGACGCGACAAACAGACCGTCCGGAGGAACAACGCTGATGAGTAAAGAGCCGTTTTCGCCCATTGAGCAGGCATTCGAGGACTTGCGCCAGGGCAAGATCATCATTCTCGTCGACGACGAGGATCGCGAAAACGAGGGCGATCTGGTCATCGCGGCCCAACACGCCACGCCCGAGACGATCAACTTCATGCTGAAGTACGGTCGCGGTGTGCTCTGTCTGCCCATGACGGAGGAGCGGTGCGAGCAACTAAACCTCCACCTGCAAACGCCGGTCAACACCACGCGGTTCGGCACGGCGTTCACCGTGACGATCGACGCGCATAGCCGCTTCGGCGTCACGACCGGTGTCTCGTCAGCCGATCGCGCCAAGACGATCGAAGTCGCCTGTGCGCCCGACACGCGCCCGGCGGATCTGAGTCGCCCGGGGCACATCAACCCACTCATGGCCCGCGACGGCGGCGTGCTGGTTCGTGCCGGGCAGACCGAAGGGTCGGTCGACCTCTGTCGATTGGCTGGGCTCACGCCGATGGCTGTCATCATCGAGATCATGAACGATGACGGCACGATGTCCCGGCTTCCCGAATTGACGACGTTGTCGAAAGAGCACGACATCCGCATGTACACGGTGGCCGACATCATCGAGCACCGTATGCAGCGCGAGCCCTTCGTGAAGCGCGGCGTCACCACGCGCATGCCGACCAGGTTCGGTGACTTCAAGCTGATCGAATACCATTCTCCGGTCGATGTCGAACCGCACATTGCGCTGTGTTGCGGTGGGATCGGCGATCTGGATGCCGCGGGGCAACCGGTCGTCCATGAGGAGGCTGTGCTCGTACGCGTCGAATGCGAGTGCATGACCGGACACGTGTTCCACTCGAGACGCTGTGATTGCGGGCAGCAACTCGATCGGGCGATGGAACTCGTCCAGCGCGAGGGCAAAGGCGCGGTCGTCTACCTGCGGCAGGAAGGGCGGGGCATCGGGCTGCACAACAAGCTGATGGCCTACAAGCTCCAGGACGAAGGGCTCGACACCGTCGAGGCCAACGTGAAGCTCGGACTGCCAGCGGACCGGCGCGACTACGGCGTCGGGGCTCACATCCTGCGGGACCTGGGCCTGCGCCGGCTCAACATCCTGACCAACAACCCCAAGAAGGTGAACCGGTTGGAGGTCTACGGCATCGAGATCGACAAACAGGTGCCCATCGAGATTACGCCGAACGAGCACAACGCCCATTACCTCAAAACCAAGAAGGACAAGATGGGCCACCGCCTCAACGAGGTGTGATTCGCGAGCTGTCAGCTATCAGCTATCAGCCGTGAGCTATCACCCGGTAACTTCCGCGGCGAGCGGCGCGGTCGGTGTGCCACTGCTCTCGAGCAGTGCCGAACGCTGCTGGATGGGTGGCCCATGTCCTTTGGACATGGGGGAGACGATGACAGGTGTTCCGTACCCCCGCCAGCTTCCGACGCCAACGGTTATTGAGCCCCGCGACTGCGTCGAGCATGTCGCAGCCGCTATTCAGCCATCTGCCGCCGGCTACTTGCCGATTGGCCAATCCTTGCCCGCTTGAGTAGACTCACCGGCCATGTACAGCCTTCCGTTGATTGCGCTGCTGTGTCCCTTTGCGCTCTGCGTGGTCGTCACCCTCATCGTCCGGAAGTGGGCACGTAAGACGGGATTCGTCGATCGGCCCGGCGGACACAAGGGGCACGACGCCCCGGTCGCCCTCGGCGGCGGCATTGCACTTGCGGTCGCGATCTGCGGCCCGATTCTGCTCGGCACGCTCGTCGCCTGGATGGTGCAGGGCGATGCTCCACCTGCGTGGTTCCCGGCGCTGCTTAGGCCTCATCTATCCGGCATCGCGTCGAAACTTCCCGTCGTGCTCGCGTTGATGGGTTGCGCGGGCCTTTTATTCGTCGTGGGGCTCGTCGACGATCGAAGACCGCTCGGCCCCGGGCCGAAGTTTGTCGCACAGTTCGCCGTCGCGATCTTCACGGCTTGGTTCATCGGGATCCGCGTGGTCGAGGCCTTGCCGCCCGTCGTGTCGATCGCGGCGACCGTGCTTTGGATCGTGCTGATTACGAACGCCTTCAACTTCCTCGACAACATGGACGGACTGAGCGTGGGCGTAGCGGCGATCGCAGCCGCCATCTTCGCGGTCACGTCGTTCCGAGCGGGGCAGGTCTTCGTGCCCGTCATGGCGCTGGTGATGGTCGGGAGTCTGGGCGGATTCCTGCTGTTCAACTTCTCACCCGCCAGCATCTTCATGGGGGACGCGGGGAGCCTCGTGATCGGCTACCTGCTCAGCGTGCTGACGATCCTCACGACGTTTTACGACCCCGCCCAGGACCTTCGGCCACTGGGCATCGTCGTGCCGCTGGTCGTGCTGGCGGTGCCGCTCTACGACGTGATCAGCGTCGTCATCCATCGCCTGCACGCGGGTGATAGCCCGCTCCGCGGCGACAGACGGCATTTCTCCCACCGCCTCGTTCAACGCGGCATGACGCCTCGCGGCGCCGTGCTGACGATCTACTTGGCGACGGCTGCCACCGGGCTGCCCGCGATCGTGCTACCGCGCGTCGACTGGGCGAACGCCGTCCTCCTGCTGGTCCAATGTCTCTGTGTCGTGGTGATGATCGCCGTCCTGGAACACGCCAAACCCGATTAGCGCGGCTCGTCTGTCGGCGCTGACTCGGCTAGCCGCGTGAGCTCTCGTTGCTGGGCGCTGCGGAAGTATAGCGCAAAGCAGCCAACGGCGACGAGCATCGCGGCTCCGATCCAGTAGGGCAGCGGCGCGCCGCGGTCGTACAGGTACCCTCCGACGGGTGGCGCGATGGCCCGTGCGAGCGAACCGATTCCCTGAGAGAGGCCGAGCGTGACGCCCTGTCTGTCCTCGCCCGCAAGGCGCGAGATGAGCGCGTTGGCATTCGGCGTTGTGAGGCCCTGCCCGAGAGCCACCGGAACGCACGCGACAAGCAGGAGCGTCCACGCCATCGGCACCGTGGCGGCTGATGGCACTGTGGATAACAGAAGAAAGCCCGTAGCGGTGATGAACGGGCCGATCGAAACAAGTAACGGCTCGCCGAAACGGCGCGCCAGTGGATGCACCAGCCCGCCCTGTACGATCACCATCAGTACGCCGATATAGGCGAAGATCAGCCCCGTGCCGGTTGCGCTGATCGCGAACGTGTCGATGCACAGATAGACGAACGTCACTTCGAGCAACACGAATGCGAAAACCGCGTAGAACACGATGACGAACACTTCTCTTAGCCTGGGGCTTGCCAGCGCCGTGCCGATGTGGCGCAGCCCGAGGAACCCGGAGCGTGCTCCGCTGGTAGCCTTGCGTTCGCGAGACTCCGGTAACAGTCGCCAGACAAGCACGAAGGCAATCAGGGCGATGGCGGCTGCGCCGAATGCCGGCCAACTCGTGCCATACTGCTGTCCACTGACCTGCGTGCCGAGCCAGGCGAGCCCGGCGCCGATCGCCGGCCCTACAACGAAGCCGACCCCGAACGCCGCGCCGAACAAGCCCATTCCTTTCGCACGGTTTTCCGCGGTCGTCACATCGGCGATGTAAGCCTGTGCGGTGGCGACGTTGGCGCCCGTGATGCCGTCGAGGATGCGTGCGAGGAACAGTAGAGGTAGTGACACGGAGATGTCAGCAAACCCGAGTACGAGATGGCTGATCACGCTGCCGCCGACGCTGATGAGAAGCACGCGGCGCCGACCCACGCGGTCGGACCAGCGTCCCAGCAGAGGGTTGAAGACGAGCTGCATCAGGGAGTAAACTCCGATCAGCATGCCGAGTGTCAAGCCGCTGGCATCCATGCGCTTGGCATAGACGGGCAGCAGGGGGATGATCAGGCCAAAGCCGACGAGGTCGACGAAGGCGACAAACAAAATCACTTTGAGCGGCGTTTTTTTCACGGCGTTCCCGGTTCGGTCGTATTGGCCGTCTCCGGCGCGGCCGACGGCATCTTATCGACGCTTGCCTCCAAGCACGAATTACGCAGTTGAGCCGTTAAAACAAGGCTGTTTTCAGCCCGAAAAGGGCGTCTTCGAACGCGGCCCGGCCCCGGAAACGGCCCGTTTTCGGCCTCCCCGGCTGTACGTGTCGCGTTTTCACTTCAAAAAAAAGGCCTTCGGATGGTTTAATATTTCCGGTTGACAGGGTTGGGGCGGCCGGTATCATGCGGTGCTCGCCTCGGGGGTAATAACAAACTCCTGACGGCGGGAAGTTCTTTGACAAGTGAACAGGTTTGTTGTCGTGAGGGTGTGAGAACGCCTCGTCGCAGCGCTACATTGGTGGCGAAGTGTTCTTAACTTTCGCGGTCCGGGTGTTACGTTCGGACTAGCGGAAAAAAGCAGTCGGTCCCAGCCAGGGGCCGGCGACTTACATTCTCACGAGCGCTGAGAACGTGAGCTTTTGTTCGAGTAATCCAATCGTCCGGCCCCTTCGGGGGTGGGACGCCGGGATACGAATTAAAACT
>JAJDDX010000361.1 GCA_029260055.1 Phycisphaerae bacterium | reverse complement strand
GGAACTTCAAGGACATCTCGTCCGTGGTCCGTGGTTTCCAGGGAACTCAGAGTGAACCCAAAGTGTGCCTCGATCTTCAGGGTCCCGCCTCGCTGCCAGAGGTCCCTGATTTCAGCGATATCAACTTCAAGGACATCGACGCAGCCGTCGCGGGCTTCCAGGGGGCTGGTTACCCGCTGGCCCAGCCGTGCGACTGCCCGGGCCAAAGCTGCCCGTAGGCCGGGCTCGGAAGGGCACAGCAGACTGAACTGCCACCGAGCCGGCGTGGCGGTGTACAAGGGGCACTACGGGTCCGTTCGGGCTCCCGGGCCCCTGAAACGGCGTTTCCTTCTTGACAGAAATGGGCCTGTTCCGTAGCCTGTGCGAGTCCGTCTAGGCCGGTGGCGCGGCGGCTTCAGGTAGAGTTTAATTGTTACCTTGCGAATGAACGCGCTTCGCTGAAGGTCGTTGTTGTTAGTGAATTTGACATGCTCCCAGTAAAGAAGAAGTCGAAGTGTCGCACCCGCACGCGTCGGGCCCATCATGCCCTCAAGGGCGTGACGCTCAGTGCGTGCCCGAAGTGTGGCAAGCCCAAGTTGCCGCACGCGTCCTGCGAGGTTTGCGGATACGTTAGCGCCAAGGTCCAGATCTCCGCGGGTGAGAAGGAGGCCTGATGGCCGTCCGTGTCGCGGTTGACGCGATGGGGGGCGACAACGCTCCGCACGCGACCGTACGTGGCGCCCTTCAAGCCCTCGACGACCATCCAGACCTGGAACTGACTCTCGTTGGTGACAAGGCACGCATCGAGGCCGAGTTGGCGTCGGCGTGCCCGGGCCACGTACCCTCGGCTATTCGGATCGTTCACGCCACGCAGGTGGTGGGGATGGACGATGGCCCGGTCGAAGCGCTCAAGACGAAGAGAGATTCGTCCATTGTCCGCACGGTCGAGCTTGGCGCGGCCGGCGAAGTCGACGCGTTGCTCAGCGCGGGTAACACCGGGGCGTGCGCGGCGGCTTGCCAGTTGAAGATGAAGCCGTTGCGTGCGGTAACGAGGCCGGGCATTGCGGTCACGATCCCGTCGTTCCACGGTCCGTTCGTGGTTTGTGATGTTGGCGCGAACATACAGGCCAAGCCGCGTCACCTGTTCGAGTATGCCGTGATGGCGGCGTTGTATGCCGAACGGGTCATCGGGATCGAGACGCCGCGGGTGGCGCTGGTCTCGACCGGTGAGGAGAGCGGCAAAGGTACCGGCCTGATCAAACAGACGCATGAGTTAATCAAAGCCGATCCACGGATTAACTTCGTGGGTAATGTAGAGGGGCGAGAGCTCTTCGAGGATAAGTGCGATGTGGCGATTTGCGACGGGTTCGTCGGCAACGTCATCCTGAAATTCGTGCAGGGGCTCGCGGAGGGGTTGTTCAGGACGATCGCTCGTGAGTTCGATGATGAATCGCCGGTGCAACGCGTGCGGTTCACGGAGGTCTTGGATCGCGTGTGGCAACGGCATGACTACAGCCGCTACGGCGGCGCGCCGCTGTTGGGCGTCAACGGCATTTGCATTATCTGCCATGGGCGGAGCAACGCCTTCGCGATTCGTAACGGGATAAACGCGGCGCATCGCTTCGTCGAGCGCGGCTTCAATGAGGAAATCACGGCGCGCCTTGTCCAGACGCAGCCCCAGGGAACACCCGCATGAGTAAGCGGATACCTCTCGTGTTACGCGGCACAGGGACGTATGTGCCGGACGAAGTGTTGGACAACCAGCACTTCGTCAATTACCTCGACACGAATGACGAGTGGATTGTCTCGCGCACCGGGATTCGGGAGCGCCGGCGTGCTGCGCCTCACGAGAGCAGCGCGACGATGGCGATCGAGGCATGCCGGCGTGCCCTGGAGCAGGCCGAGCTTTCGCCGAGCGACATGGATGTGATCATCTGTGCGACGGCCACCCCGGATTGCGTGTTTCCCGCGACGGCAGCATTCATACAGGGAGAGCTTGGCGCGCCGGGCGTGGCGGCTTTCGATGTCAGCGCCGCCTGTGCGGGCTTCCTTTACGGTTCGATCATCGCTGCCGGCTTCCTCGGAGGTGGCATCTACAAAAGAGCGCTGGTCGTGGGCACGGAGACGTTGACCCGCTATCCGGACCCGGAGGACCGCACGACCGCGGTCCTCTTCGGCGATGGTGCGGGGGCCGCTATCTACGAGACGACCACGGACACCGACCGCGGTGTGCTGTTCTGCGATCTCGGTTGTGAGGGGACGCGTGCTGAACATATCTGGGTGCCCGCCGGCGGATCGCGCCTCTTCACCAGCGAGGCCACCGTGGCGGAGCGACTGCATTACCTTCGCATGAAGGGACGCGAAGTCTACAAGTTCGCGGTGCTCAAGATGCACGAGCTGGTGGACGAGGCTCTGCAGACTTCGGGTGTGAATCCCGACGACCTGAAGCTCGTGATCCCGCACCAATCCAACCTGCGAATTATCGAGTCGGTACGGGCGAGACTCGGGCTACCGCGGGAGAAGGTCGTTGTGAATATAGACCGCTACGGCAACACGTCCGCGGCGTCGATTCCGATCGCTCTAGACGAGGCGCGGCGCAACGGGACGGTCGGCCCGGGTGATCTGGTGTTGATGGTGGCCATCGGTGCCGGGCTTGCGTGGGGTACGATGATCGTGCGCCTGTAGGGCTCCGCATCATCCGGTGAGACCGAGAACTTCGAGAACCAACGAGGATTGCAGGTTAATGGGACACGCCGCGGTCATTTTTCCGGGTCAAGGCTCACAAATCGTGGGCATGGGTGCGGACCTTGTGCAGTCGAGTAGCCGAGCACTTGCGATTTACAAGCGTGCCGACGATGTGCTCGGGTTCGACCTCTCGGCGCTGTGCTTTGAGGGTCCGGCCGAAAAACTCGCGCAGACGGATATTCAGCAGCCGGCGATCTTCGTCACCAGCGTGGCATTGTGGGAGGCGCTGCTCGAAGCGGGTGGCAATCCGGGCCAGTTCGAAAGGACAGGGGGGCTCAGCCTCGGTGAGTATACGGCCTTGTACGTGGCAGGCGCCGTCGGCTTCGAGGACGCGCTCAAACTGGTCCATCGTCGCGGGCAGTTGATGCAAGACGCGGCGCTGGCATCGCCGAGCGGCATGGTATCTCTGATCGGCGGCGACGAGGCGTCCGCCACCGCGCTCTGTGATCGGGCGCGCGAGGGCGAGGTTCTGGCACCGGCGAACTTCAACTGCCCGGGGCAAGTCGTGATTTCCGGCAGCAAGGGGGCGTGCCAGCGCGCCGTCTCCGTGGCGAGCGAATTCGGGTGCAGGGCGGTTGCGTTGCCGGTGGCCGGGGCCTTTCATTCGCCGCTGATGGAATCGGCTGCGGATGGCCTCTGGCCCGTGCTCGAAGAAACGCGGTTCGATGAGCCCTCGATGCCGGTGATCGGCAACGTGGACGCGGACTATCACAGCAGTCCGGATAGCATCAGGCAGTCACTGCGCCGGCAGGTGACGCAGCCGGTCTTGTGGCAGCGGTGCATCGAGGGCATGATCCGCGACGGGGCCGACCGTTTCGTCGAGGTGGGCCCCGGACGCGTGCTGACCGGTATGATGCGGAAGATCGATCGAGGGATGACCGCGATTAATGTGAGCACTGCTGATTCGATCGGCGCTGCGCTACCGATCCCGAGCACCGAATAGCCCGACGAGGGCGGGAGAATGTCGTGATGAAAGACAAGGTGGCTCTTGTGACGGGCGGAAGCCAAGGAATCGGTCGCGCCATTTGCCTTACATTGGCGGAGCGCGGGGCGACGGTAGTCGCTTGCGCAAGGAATGAGGGGGCGCTGAAGGAGCTTGCCGCCGAGGCCAAGAGCCGCGAGCTTCCCGGGGCCATCGAGCCGCAGGCGCTCGACGTGACGGATCGGGCGGCCATTGATGCCCTTGTCGACAGCGTCGGCGAGCGCCACAAGCGGCTCGACATCCTGGTGAACAACGCGGGGATCACGCGTGACGGACTGGTCATGAGCATGGATGATGACCAATTCGACGACGTGCTCACGACGAACCTGCGGTCCGCCTTCTGGCTGACTCGGGCGGCCTGCAAGCTGATGGTTCGCCAGCGGTACGGGCGCATCATCAACATCGGCAGCATCGCGGGCGTCATGGGAAACCCCGGTCAGGCGAACTACGCCGCCAGCAAGGCCGGCATGATCGGCTTGACCAAATCCGTGGCCAAGGAGCTGGGCAAGCGGAAGATCACCTGCAACTTACTTGCTCCGGGCTTCATCAGCACCGAAATGACGGAGGTCCTGCCGGACAAGGTCAAGGACGGCGCCAAGCAGTTGATCCCGCTGGCGCGGTTTGGCGAGGTGGAGGAGATCAGTAAGGTCGCCGCCTTCCTGGCGAGTGACGACGCATCGTATATCACCGGACAAGTTCTGGTTGTCGACGGCGGCTTGCACATGTAGAGCCGCCATGGTAGGAGAGCCGACGGTTGCGTCGGCGGCGTGGCGATATCCGTAGCCGAATGAGGCTTAGGGGATGTCGAGATCGTGGGTTGCGGCCCGTGTGGTGTAAGGCTAGTATTCCGGCGGTTATTGCGACGCTGGGTCGATTGCGTGTTAGGGTTCGACGGGAGGAAAGCTCGTGTCTACTGCCGTGGAAATTCAAGAGAAGGTCATTCAGATCGTCAGCGAACAGATGAGCGTGGACAAGGGCGAGCTCTCGCGCGACACCTCGTTCACCAACGATCTTAACGCGGACTCACTCGATACGGTGGAGCTCGTCATGGAACTCGAAGACGAGTTCAATATGACGATCCCCGACGAGGAGGCCGAGAAGCTCAAGACCGTGGGTGAAGCGATCGATTTCATCCAAAAACAACTGGAAGGCAAATCGTAGCTTTCGGGCGCGGTCAAGCTTATGTCCACGCGACGAGTTGTCGTAACGGGGA
>JAJDDX010000037.1 GCA_029260055.1 Phycisphaerae bacterium | reverse complement strand
GGCCCCGCCCACGACGATGTAACCCGTTATCCCCGTGCCGATATGGTGGCGCGAGAGCTGGTGAAACGCCAAGCGACGTGGGACCGCCGCGTGCTCGCCACCGTGGCCAAGTTCGACGGCGAAACGCACAACATCCCGAAGATCGAGGATGCCATGAACATCCTCGGTTACAAGGAGAAGAAGGGCGCCGACAGCCCGCCGGCCGGCGAAGCCGCCGATGGACAGGAAATGCCCACGCTAGGCGCGGATTTTCTGACCGATGATCATGTCGAAGCCATCCAGATCCTCGAGAGCGAAATCCTTCAGCTTCCGCCCGCGGAGCGCTATCGCCGCTTCTTCATCGTCCAGATGGAACGCAAGCAGGTCGGCCTGACCCACGACGGCGTCACGATCGCGCAGGAGCTTCTCGACATGGGAAGCCTCTACGCCGGCGCCAACATGGAATGGCCGCACTTGATCGAGAACGCGTTGCGCGGTCACAAGGTGTACCAGCGTGACAAGGACTACGTCGTACAGGATGGTCAGATCATCATCGTCGACCCCTTCACGGGGCGCTTGATGCACGGGCGGCAGTGGTCGGACGGGCTCCATCAGGCCGTCGAGGCGCGGGAGAGCGTGAAGGTCAAGGAGGAGACGCAGACCCTCGCGACGATCACGATCCAGAATTTCATCAAGCTCTACATCATCAAGGCCGGCATGACGGGTACCGCCATGACCGAGGCGACGGAGTTCGACAAGATCTACAACCTCGACGTGGTGGAGATTCCGACGAACCGCCCGGTGAATCGCGTCGACCACAACGACAAGATGTACCGGGACACCGACGAGAAATACGCCGCGATCGTCGAGGAGATTCACGAGGTCCACCGGCGCGGCCGACCCGCGGACCCCTTCATCATCGCCGACGCGCTGACCGCCCTGCGCCCGATCAAGGTCGATCAGGGCGAGGATACAGGCAAGATCGACGAGGCCCTCCGTCAGTTCAACAACGCGGAGATGGGCGACAAGAAGGTCATCAACTTCATGATGGAAGCGTACGACGACGCGATGGGCGATCTCGCGAGAGGTCGGCCGGTGCTGGTCGGCACGACGAGCGTCGAGAACTCCGAGAAGTTGTCGCGCTTGCTCGAGCGGCGGTATGGCATCGACCACGAGGTGCTGAACGCCAAGAACCACGCCCGCGAAGCCGAGATCGTCATCAAAGCCGGCGAAACGACCACTCCGACCCATGGCCACGACCGCACGCCACTGGGCAATGTGACGATCGCCACGAACATGGCCGGCCGCGGTACCGACATCAAGCTCGGCCTCGGCGTCGTCTTCGAGAGGTGCAAGGTGCCGGCAGAGCTTCCGGGCGGCGTCGAGAGCAGTTCCCTCTACCCCGCGGGCGTAACCAAGTGCTGCATCCACTGCGAGGAGTACGACGCATCCACGAACTGCGCCCACTGCTTCAAGCCCAAGATCGACCCGCGTTTCCCCGCGTTCGGCCGAAAGGTCTGCCCGCTCAACGTGCCGTGCGGCCTGCACATCATCGCGACCGAGCGTCACGAAGCGCGGCGGATCGACAACCAGTTGCGCGGTCGTTCGGGACGACAAGGCGATCCGGGCTCGTCACGGTTCTCGCTATCGCTGCAGGACGACCTGCTGAAGCTGTTCATGCCGGACTGGATGCTCAAGATGATGGAGAAGCTCGGTTTCACCGACGGATCGAGCCTCGAGGACAAGCGGCTGAACAAGGGCATCGAGCGTGCCCAGCGGAAGGTCGAGGAGCGGAACTTCTCGACTCGGAAGCACCTGCTGGAGTGGGACGAGCCGATGGACTTCCAGCGTAAGGAGTTCTACGCGGCACGTCAGCGCATTCTGGAAGAACGCGACCTTCCCGATCTTATCTTCTCGACCATCGAAAACTCGATCCACGCAACGCTCAACGAATGCCTCGGCGGGCAATACAACCGGACGGCTGTCGCGAAGTGGTGCCACAACCAGCTCGATCTGCAGATCGATGAAGAAAACATCGACATGGACGACCTCGAGTCGGCGCAGGCGAGCATCCGCTCCAAGGCGCTCGACGAGGCGTACGACACGATCCGCACTTCGATCGGGGAGTACATCGATGTCGAGGAGCCGGCCAGTAGCTGGGATTTGGGCGGCCTGCTGCAATGGGCACGGCGGGTCTACGACGTATCCATGACGCAGAACCAACTGCGTAAGATGGAGCCGGGCGAGATCGAAGACGCCCTCTTGGAGGCTGCGAAGGCGCACTACGAAGGCGTCGACCTCGAACCGATCAGCATTTACCTCGACCCGCTTTACCCACATCGAACGCTCGTCGAGTGGGCGACCGCCAAGTTCAACGTGAGCCTGAACGTAGAAGAGATCGCCGGGAAGACCGCCCAGGATGTAGAAGAGGTTCTGGAAGAGCGCGTCCGAGCCGCGTACGTCGAACGTGAGGTCTCCTACCCCGTGGAAGCGTGCCTCGAACGCGCCTACGGCGAAGGCGGACCCGACAGCGCCGTCGCGGCGGACCTGGTCTCTCGGTGGGCGAACGACAAGTACCGGGCCGACTGGACGATCGAGAGCGTGCAAGCGAAGACTCCGGCTGAGCTTCGCCAGAAGCTGATCGAACTGAGCCGCGCGGCACTCGACGGCGGGCTCGAGCGGGACGTCGATGAGAACATCTCCGGCAAGGACACCGACGGAGCCGTGGAATGGGCGAAAGAGCGGTTCGGACGGGCGTGGAACCAGGAACTCTTCGATCGTTTCGAGGGTGATCCGCGAGACGCGATTCTTGCGCAAGGTCGTGAGATGATCCGCTGGGAGCTGACGCGTCTGGAGCAGTACGTCCTGCTACGCATCTACGATCAGGCGTGGAAAGACCACCTGCTCGAGATGGATCACCTGAAAAGCGCGATCATGCAGCGGCCGCTCGGCGGCGACCAGACCCACCCGCAGAGTCAGTTCGCGATCGAAGGCCGCGACCTGTTCGGTCAGATGTGGAACCGGATCGCGGCGCGTGTCACCGATGTGATCTTCAAGGTGCGAGCCACACCGGGCGGCGCTGCCGATCGAGGAAGCGGCGGAGCGCCGGCGGTGACTTACGGACACGCAGAATCGACCGGAGCGGGTTTCTCGTCCGCCGACCAGGAAGCCGCGATGAAGGCGCAGGGGCAGGAGGCCAAGGTCGAGACGATCCGTCGCGAGACCCCGAAGGTCGGACGCAACGCGCCGTGCCCCTGCGGAAGCGGCAAGAAGTACAAGCAATGCCACGGCAAGGGGAACTGACGGAGGAATTCAGAATAGCGAATGGCGAATTCAGAATGAGGGATTTGCACTCGCCATGGCGATTGGTCAAGCCGAGGTGGCTCGGGTTATACTCGCGACATGACTGAGGCACGCGACCGGTCGGGTTGGCAGTTCTTCATCGACGTGGGCGGCACGTTCACCGACGTCGTGGCTCGTCGCCCCGACGGCGCGGTCGTCACGCACAAGCTCCTCAGCTCGGGCGTTCTCCGCGGCACGATAGCGGCGGGCTCCACATCTTCACGCATCCAGGATACGAACAGACGAGGTGAACCGGACGGGTTGTGGTCCGGGTATCGCCTCACTATCCGCACGCCAAACGATACACCGCTCAGCACTTCCGTGGGCGATTCCGAGGGTAATGCCGGGAGTTTGATTCCGGCTGAGGCACGCTCCACGGAGGTCCGCGCCGGAACGACTTACGAACTCAGCAGCCACGAGGAGGCGCCGGTCGTCGCCATCCGGCAGTTGATGGGGCTTTGCCTCGATGAGCCGATCGGCCCGGTCGACGTGCGCCTCGGCACGACGCGCGCGACCAATGCCCTTCTCGAACGCAAGGGTGCGAAGGTGGCTCTGGTCACGACGGCGGGCTTTGGCGACGTGCTTCGCATCGGGTATCAGGACAGGCCGAAGCTCTTTGACCTGAACATCCGCAAACGCGACGAGCTCGCGTCCGTGTCGATCGAGATCGATGAGCGCTTGGCCGCCGATGGCAGCGTGCTTACGTCGCCTGATCCCGCGCAGATCCGCGACCGGCTCACCAATGCGAAGCAAGCCGGCATCGAAGCCGTCGCGATTTGCCTTCTCCACGCCCATGTCAACCCGATTCACGAGGACTTGGTGGCCGAAGTCGCCGCGTCGGTCGGGTTCGGGCATGTCGCCGTGTCGTCGCGCGTCGCGCCGCTCGAGCGGATCGTGCCGCGCGGGGATACGACCGTGGTCGACGCCTATCTCGGCACGGTGATCCGTTCATACGTGGATGCGCTGCGAAGCGCAATGCCCGAAGCTCGTATCAAGCTCATGACCAGCAACGGCGGACTTATCGACGCGGCTGTCGCCATGGGAAAGGACACCATCCTCAGCGGCCCCGCCGGCGGCGTGGTCGGCTGCGCACACATCAGCCGAGCTGCAGGATTCGATCGCGCGATCGGCTTCGACATGGGCGGCACCAGCACGGATGTGTCGCGCATCGATGCGCCTCCCGCCGGCGTCGAGTATCAACACGAGACGGTCAAGGCGGGCGTGCGGATCATGACGCCGATGCTCGCCGTCGAGACGGTCGCAGCCGGCGGCGGGAGCATCTGCGACTTCGACGGACAGAAGCTCACCGTCGGCCCGGAAAGCGGCGGCGCCGACCCCGGACCCGCGTGCTACGGGCGCGGCGGGCCGCTCACGGTCACGGATATGAACGTGTCGCTGGGTCGCGTGGTACCCGAGTTCTTCCCGTTCCAGCTCGATCGTGACGCGATCTTCGACAAGCTCTCTGCTTTGGCTGACACGATCGAAACGGCAACCGGCAAGCGGCTGAACTCGGTCGAGTTGGCAAAGGGTTTCATCAAGATCGCCAACGCGAACATGGCGGCCGCCATTAAGCGCATCTCCGTGGCCAAGGGATACGATGTCCGGGACTATGCACTTTGCAGCTTCGGTGGCGCCGGCGGCCAACATGCCTGCGCCATCGCCGAGGCGCTCGGCATGTCGCGAATCATCTTCAGCCCCTACGCAGGTGTGCTCAGCGCCCTGGGAGCCGGCGTGACGGACGTGAAGCACATTGCTCAGAGGAGCGTGTGCATCCCACTCGATTCGCACGCCTTCGAGGCACTCGGACCGGTGCTGGAGAATCTCGCAGGCCAAACTCGCCGGGCTCTCGTTGACGGCGGCGACGACCCGGGATCCGCCGCGCCCGTTCACACCATCGACCTGTGTTACGTCGGCCAGGTAACGCGGATCACGGTGGGAGCGTCGTCGCCGGGGAGTGCGAGAGCAGAGTTCGAGGAAGCCCACCGCCGGCTGTACGGCTATTGCCACGAGGGCCGCGACATCGAGGTGCGCGTAGCGCGGACGGAGGTCACGGCGCCGGCTGGGCGTCTTGCCCTGCCTGCCTGCCGACCTGCCAGCAAGCTGCTGGTTCCTTCCCGCCGTACGCGCATGGTGGTCGGTGGTGAGCCGGAGGACGTGCCGGTCTACTTGCGAAGCGAGTTAGAAGCCGGCCATCGGTTCGCCGGTCCGGCGGTCGTGATCGAACCGACGAGCACGGTGGTCGTGGAACCCGGCTGGCAGGTCGAAGTCAACGGTATGGGAGACCTGCTGCTCGAGCGGTGCGCGTCGACCGGGCGGGTGGACGCGATCTCGACCGAGGCCGACCCGATCCAGCTCGAGTTGTTCAACAACCAGTTCACGGCGATCGCCGCGCAGATGGGCGCAACGTTGCGCCGGACGGCCCTGTCGACCAACGTCAAGGAACGGCTGGACTTCTCCTGCGCGATCTTCACGCCCGACGGCGATCTCGTGGTCAATGCCCCGCACATACCGGTGCATCTCGGGGCGATGAGCGAATGCGTCAAGGCGCTGATCGAGGACGCGGCGCCGTTCGAACCCGGTGACATCTACATCACGAACGACCCCTATCGCGGCGGCTCGCATCTCAACGATGTGACGGTCATCAGCCCGATATACGGCGACACCGGCGAGCACCTGCAGTTTTTCGTCGCGAGCCGTGCCCATCACGCGGAGATCGGCGGCACGCGCCCCGGCTCGATGCCGCCCGATTCGACCTGCCTTGCCGACGAAGGCGTGGTCATCCGAGCGTTTCGCTGGATTCAAGACGGCCGGCCGCGTCACGAGGCGTTGCGCGCCCTGCTGACCGCCCCGCCCTATCCGTCCCGCCTGCCGGACGACAACCTGGCCGACATCGCCGCCCAGATCGCCGCGAATCAAAACGGCATCCGAGACCTGACCAAGATGATCGAGCGTTACGGCGTGACGGTCGTTCACGCATACATGCATCACATTCAACGCGCAGCCGAGGCGAAGATGCGGACCGCACTGGCAGCACTGCCTGACGGCATCCATCGGTTCGAGGACCGGCTAGACGACGGATCGGCCGTTTGTGTCGCCGTGACGATCGAAGGCGACTCGGCCGTGATCGACTTCGGCGGCACGGGGCCCGTGCTGCCGGGTAATCTGAACGCAAACCGGGCGATCGTGACCAGCGCGGTGCTGTACTGCCTCCGATGCCTGATCGATGAGGACATTCCGCTCAACTCCGGCGTGCTCGCGCCGGTACGTATCGTCCTGCCGGAGTGCCTTCTGAACCCGCGAGCTTCAGCCGATCCGGCAGAGTGCCCCGCAATGGTCGGCGGCAACGTCGAGACTTCGCAGCGCGTGGTCGATACCATCTTCGGAGCCCTGAGGACCGTCGCAGCCTCGCAGGGAACCATGAACAACCTGCTTCTGGGGGACGACACCTTCGGCTACTATGAGACGATCTGCGGCGGTGCCGGCGCGGGGCCGCGATTCGATGGGGCTGACGCGGTGCATACGAACATGACCAACACACGCCTGACCGACCCGGAAGTGCTCGAATCGCGATACCCGGTCCGAGTCGTTCGGTTCGGCATTCGCGGCGGCTCCGGCGGGCGTGGTCATCATTCGGGCGGAAGCGGCATCGTTCGCGAGATCGAGGCGCTCAGACCGCTGGAGGTCTCGATCCTGAGCCAGCGCCGCACGACACCGCCCTACGGAGTCGCCGGTGGCGAACCGGGCGGGCTCGGCCGCAATCTCGTACGGAGGTCGGGACAGCCGCGCGAGGAGGAGCTGCCGTCGATCGCCATGCTGACTCTTAATCCCGGTGACCGCCTGACGATTGAAACGCCGGGCGGCGGCGGCTACGGAAGGCCCACATGATCCCACGTATCACCTCCATCGAGAACCTCATCGCCACCGATCCGGGCGGCCGCAACGTCTTCGGACTGGTCCAGGCGGACCAGGTTCGGCTCGCAGCACAGTCCCTGCGCCTTGCGCGACGCGTCGGCATCGTCAGCGGGTTCTATGTGGTCGAGGCACAGGCGGGCGAGACTGACGGACCCAGCGGTGCCAAGGTCGTCGGCGAGGCACTGCGGGAACTCGGCATCGAGGTCGACTACATCACCGACGAACAGAACGCCCCACTATTCAAGGCGATCGGGCTCGATCCGCTGCTGGACCCGCCCGACTATCTCGACAAGGCGCAGCCGACCCACTTGCTTGCCATCGAACGTGTTGGCCGCGGATTGGATGGTCGCTATCGCAACATGCGCGGCGACGACATCACCGCGACGACCGCGCCGTTGGACCTTCTGTTCCTCGAAGGCAGCCAGCGCGGGCTTACCACGATAGGAATCGGCGACGGCGGCAACGAGATCGGCATGGGCAAGGTCTTCGCCGACACGCTCGCGACGGTCCCGCAAGGTCCGGAGATCGCCACGATCGTGCGCACCGACTTCTGCATTGCGGCGGGTGTGTCGAATTGGGGTGCCTACGGGCTGGCCGGCGCGCTATCCGTGCTCGCCAAGCGTGATCTCCTCCCTTCCGCCGGCGAGGTAGCGGACGACATCGAACTCATGGTCGCCAAGGGCGGCGCGGTCGACGGCGTGACACACCGTCGCGAATGCACGGTGGACGGTCTCGCGCTTCCGCACAGTCTTCGCATGCTCGAAGACATACGGCTCCAGATCAGGCCCTCTCCACTGGAGCGTGGTGAGCCGCTCACGGTCGGCGTGCTGGGCTATGGAGAATCGGGGCGCGGCGCTACGACGCTGCTTGCGGCGCATCAGCACAAGGTGCGTATTTCGGACGCCGGGCCGATCACGCTAGACCCCGGGACCGTCGTTGCAGGAGCGGAGACCGGCGGACATACCATCGAATTCCTCCGCGACTGCGACCTTGTCGTCGCCAGTCCCGGTGTCCGCGCCGACGCGCCGATCCGCAACAAGCTGCACCGCCTCGGCGTGCCGGTCATGAGCGAACTCGAGCTCGCCTATCAGCACTGCAGGCGGAAACTGATCGCCGTCACGGGAACGATAGGTAAACGAACCACGGTCGAGTTGATGCAACGCCTGTTCCATGAGTGCGACCAAGCCCTGACGATCGGAGGCAATCGTGGGAAACCCTTGTCGACCCTGCTCGCGGAAGACGGCACCGAAAAGCCGCTTGCAGTCGCGGTTTCGAGTTTCCAGCTCGAAACGGTAGTCAATTTCCGGCCCAACGTGTCGATCATCCTGAATGTGAGCGAGGCTCACCTCGACCGCCACCGCTCGATCGCCGAATACGTCCGAATCAAGAGCCGCATCTTCATGAATCATCACCCGGACGACATCCTCGTGCTACCGTTCGACGATCCGCGAATCCGCCCGCTTGCCCGTAACCATCAAGGAAGGACGCTCTTCGTATCCGCGGGCCAGGCAGTCGATCGCGGTGCATGGCTGGTCGGTGGGAAGCTGTTCGCCAACATCGACGGAGATGTGGAAGAACTCGGACCGGCCCAGCCGGAGTTCCCTGAGAACCTGCTGGCTTCAATCGTCGCGGCTCGTCTGAGTGGAATCGACACCGATACGCTGGCCCGGGCCGTGCGGGGACTCGGCCAGCCTGCGCAGAGCCTCTAAACATGTCAGGTCACGCCGACATGACGGGTAGCCAAATCCGAGCCCTCTGCCGCGAGGGTTCGTTTACGGGGCCGACCGCGGGTGTAGCGTCGGGCTACACGCAGGCCAATCTCGTCGTGCTACCGAGCGAGGCGGCCGAGGATTTCGAGCAGTTCTGCAGATTCAACCCCAAGCCATGCCCCCTCTTGGAGGTCACGGTCCCCGGAAGCTTCGAACCGACTCAGTTGGCGCCCGGCGCTGACGTGCGGACGGACCTGCCGCGTTACCGCGTATTTCGCCGGGGTCGACCAGTGGAACGCGCAATCAGTGTCGAGGACTACTGGCGCAACGACCTGGTCGCGTTCCTGATCGGCTGTTCGTTTACCTTCGAGAAAGCTCTTCTCAGCGCCGGCGTGCCCGTCCGCCATATCGAGCAAGGTCTCAACGTGCCTATGTACCGGACGAATCAGGACTGCCACCCCGCGGGGAGGTTCCAAGGCCCACTGGTCGTGTCGATGCGTCCGATGACACCTGAGCACGCGGAGCTTGCCACGCGGGTCACCGCCGACCTTCAACAGATGCACGGCGGCCCCGTGCAGGTCGGCGACCCGAGCGCACTCGGCATCTCGGATCTCGCGACGCCCGATTTCGGCGATACGGTTCAGATCAGGCCGGGTGAGATTCCGGTGTTTTGGGCATGCGGCGTGACGCCCATGGAGGCGATCGCGCGGGCCGACCTCGAACTCGCGATCACGCACGAGCCGGGGCACATGTTCATCACGGATATACTCGACGAGGCAGCACGCCACGACGCGCGCTGATATCGCCGGCGTGGCGTCGGAGCGACTACTCAGAACCGTAGTGATACGGCTTTCCGGCACGGAAGAGTGCCGCACGACGCTCCAGCTCGTTCGCGAGCGGGATGTCTCCGGCGCGTTTCGCCATCGGCACCGCTTTTGCGGCGGCCGTGATGGCCTCGTCGAAGCGTCCCGCTTCCGCGTAGGCGGTCGCCAGCGTCAGCAGCGCGGCCGGGTGGCCATTGCCCCGTAGCCGCACGGCCAGCAACGCCACCTCCACTGCTTCGGGGCCGTTCCTTACCGTGTCATCGGGATGGGTGGAAAGGAGCTGAGAGAACAGGTCGAGCGCTCCGGCCTCCGTCGGGTTCTCGACAACGCCCGCGCGGAGCAGCGAGACGGCTTCGGCGAGGTCTCCGCGTGAGATCAACAGCTCGGCGAGGTCCTTCCTCGCACCGGGGCGTGTCGGATCGAGCCGCAAGGCCTGGCGAAAGCCCTCAATCGCCGCATCGTTAGCTCGGCCGATGCGGAGAATCTGAGCACGGTGTTGATGGGCAATGGCGTCGTTCGGGTCGATCGCGAGCCCCGCGTCGTAGTGCTCGAGCGCGTCGGCGTAGTCTGCATCTAGCGCCAAGGCGTCAGCATAGTTCACGTGCGCCACCGAGCTGCCCGGACTGACGCGCACACCATGGCCCCACAACGTACGCGGCATCAGCCAAATGTCAGCCTGTGCGAGCGTGGTATGGGTAAGACCCGCCACGATCGCAGCCGCGCCAAGTCCGAGCGCCTTGGCACTATGGCGTACGGATCGCAATGACGTGAAGCGCATGAGCCACAACAGCCCCGCACCGCCGAGGACCGCAAAGCCCATGCAGGACAAATAGCTGTAGCGGTCCGCCACCAACTGCGGCCCGCTCTGCACGAACCCCAGAACCGGTGCCACCATCACGGCATACGCCAGCAGCGCGGCCGCAAAACCGGGCACGCGGTTTCGAAAACGCCAGGCCACAAACGCCAGCGCCGCCAGCACGAATAGGCTCCCATAGAACATGAACCCCAGCAGTTCGTCGCGCGGCGGAATCTGGTAGATCGGACCCAGGCTCACCGGAACCAGTGTCTTGCCGATGTAGAACGTCAGTCCGTAGCATGCCTGGGCGAAACGAGCCGGCAAATCGTGATCCACCAGCGTCTGCACCATGCCCCCGGCCTGCTGAGCGACGAGTGCCCGCATACCGGCGGCTATGCCGAGAGCCAGGAACGGCACTTTTTCGAGCCAGACGCGGCCGCATCCCGGACCGAAGAGGCCTCGGCCCAGGCGGAGTCGGCGGAGGGGATACACATCGAGGATCAGCAGCACCGCGAAGAGAGTCATGCCGGACGCTTTCGCCAAAAGCGACACGGCAAGCGTCAGGACCGCCGCGACATACCATCCCCACCGAGGCCGTTCGGACTCGACCGACTCGCGGGTCGATGCGTACCGCAGATAGCACAGAATGGCGACCAGCAGCCAAACCGCGCTGAGTACGTCCCGGCGCTCCGCAAGCCACGCCACGGACTCGGCCCGTAGCGGATGGACGGCAAAGAGCACGGCGGCCAGCCCTCCGGCAAGAGCCACGTCCCGACAGCGCAAGTCCACCGCCCCACCGGCACAGCCGGCCACGATCAAAGCGCGCGCCAAGTAATAGAACAGCACGGCCGCGACGAGGTGAAGCAGTACGCTCGTCAAATGGTAGCCGAAGGGATCACCCTCCCACAGCGCGTAGTCGACGGCGTAACTCAGCCACGTCAGCGGCTGAAAGTGCCCCGCGTAGGACGTGGAGAACATCCAAGTAATGTTCTCACCGGAAAGAACGTGGTGCTGCGTGTGTTGAAGGAGCAGACGGTCATCGTCCCAGTTGACGAACCCGGCGTCCAGGGCGGGCATGAACGCGAGGACAACCAGCACCGCCAGGGTGACGGGGATGGCATGACGCCACGCCCAGGGCGACAATCGCCCGCGGGCCGGCGGCTCGGTCGGATCGGCTTGGTCCCCGTTCGGCTCCGGGGGCCGGCTGCCTTCCATCATGGCCCAGGCGAAACTGTCGTTCGAATCTTTCACCGGCGTATTCTAGACGCACGCTCGAACGAGTCCAACGCACGGTATCCACGCGACGCGCTCGTATTCGAGTTGAGCGGCACCGCGGGCGGACCTATACTTGCGCCCCGTCGGTTCGACACGGCGGCCGGAGCCATGGTGGAGTGAGGTCCTGATCCGCAGAATCATCATTACGTTCCCCGTTACCCTCCTATTGATGAGCCTCGGCTGCGGCCCGACTCATTTCTCACAGAGCGCGTGGAATCCGTTCAGCCTCACGCCGGCACTGGAACGATCGGATGAGTCGATACGCATAGCCGTGCTCGATTCGGACGAGGGCGTCTTCGACACGGCGGAATGGGCTTTCATTAAGCGCCGGCCTCCCTGGGACGCGCTGGGAAGAGCCATGACGCGGCGTCTTGGCCGCCCGGTCTATTTCGAGCAGCTCAAGCTCTTTCAGATCGCGAACCACCTCGGGACCGGTCGATGTCATTTCGCACTGGTGTCGGGCGACGCCTACCGATCGCTGCGGGCACAGGGTGTTCCGGTGACAGTGTTACTCGAGCCACGGACGCTGCGCCGCCAGGGGCTGATCGTCGCGAGTGCGGAATCGGATATTCATTCCATCGAGGACCTCGCCGGCAGGCGCTTCGCCTTCGGCCCGCGCAAAGACCCCGTCTTGTTCTACAATACGCTGGAAGTGCTGGACCGAGCGGGGATCGCCCCTTCCGACCTTCAACAGGAACTGGTGATCACGGGGTTCGATGGCTCCTTGCAGAACCACGCGAGTTCGCGAGACGCCGCCCGGGAGATCGTATACGGCCTGGGCACCGATGCCGGCGTCATCGAGTCTAACGAGTACGCAGCCTTCCCGGAAAGCGGCGGGCAGGGTGTGCCGTTGCTCTACACGTTCAGCAAAGACCAGTTCCGCGGCTTGGGAAAGACCGATGTGATCGAGGCCATAACGCTTCCCGACTGCAAGCTCCTCATGGGCGAGGGCGTGGCGCCGGACCTAGCCAAGCCGGTACGGTCTCTTCTCATTGCGGCACACATCCGCACCCCGGGAGCGATCCACGACCTCGGCTTCGCTCGCTTTGAAGCGCCCGTCGCTGATGACAAAGGAGTACAGCGTTGACCTATCGTGCGGCCGGCTTCATCGTGGCGGCTTTGGCAGTGATGGCCCTCGCGTCAGCCGGACGTGCCGTGGCGGATGACGGCGCCGCCATGACCCGCCCCGCCGATGATGCCGAGATTGCCGGCCTGATCCAAGCCCTCAGCGACGCTTCGTTCGACAAGCGAACAGCCGCCACGCGGCGTCTGTGTGCCATCGGGATGCCCGCCGCGAAGGCGCTTCAAGCCGCAGCCGGCGGATCAGATACCGAAACGGCCCTTCGTGCGCAACGCATCCTCCATACCCTGGAGCGTCTCTTCTTCGCCGGAGCCGAGATCACGCTGTCGTTCAGCTCATCGCGGCTGACCTGGAACGAATCGACCGACCTGACCATCATGATTCTGAACCGATCGCCTTACCCGACGCGACTTCCGTTCCAACTCGACGAGGAGCTTCGCAAGCAGGCCTCGCCGGACGAGCTTCAGGTGAGTGACACGCTCGATGTCGCCGACTGGCTCTCCGTTCACCACGCCGACGGACGGAGCATCCGGCTTCATGTCGACGACATCGCGGCCGACGCCGGCATTCTGGCCGCGGTCGAATACCGTCTCAACGGCGGTCCGACGGGCATACTCGAACCCGGCAAGACGGCGACCATCACGATCAAGGGCTTCAATCGCGGATGGGCGCGCTATGCGCTGCTCGATGAGGGCGACTACACCGTCGTGTTCGACTACACCCCTGCCTGGGAGGACGAGGTGCTCGCCGGCCGGCGAGTCGGTCGCGTCGTCAGCAAGAAGGCTCGCTTGAGGGTCACGGAGGGCGCGCCGGCCATCGTGTCGCGCAGCGGGGAACTAGCAGCCGCCATCCTGATTCGAGACGGTGACGAACTCGCCGCCGGCATCACCAATCGCACCGATCAGACGATGCGGGTCAACCTGAACTTCGGCGCGGTGCCGCCCTTTGCCGACGGGAACTGGGTGTATGAACACGACGGTCGCTATATCGAGGTGCCGATCGGATCCAAGGGGCGCACCACGTGGAAGGACTTCAAGCCCAACCGCATGGCGGGCGTGGCACCCGGCGGGTCCGTCGAACTCGCACGCATTCCTGTGGCGGAACTTCTGCGGGCATTCGCGGACGCCGGAGCCGATGTAACCGGCACCGAATGGCATGTCTACTTCAGCTACGCCAACGCCTGCGACCGCCGATGGCAGACGCATCAGGGTGCCGGCCTGGTGGATGATCCGAGCGCGCCCGCCATACTCCGCGAGCCGCTGCCGCGCCATCTCCATGCCCTCCGCGTGTCGACGAATACGCTAACGGCGCCAAAGCCCGAGTAGGCCTTCGCGGCGATCCTGCGTCGACGGCACGTTAGCTTCCGCCGCCAACGAGGGTTATGGATCAATTCACAGCACTGCCCACACACCGCACGCGGTGCGCCGTTTGACCTCATGCCGACTCGGCCGTATCGTCCGTCCTCTGTGAGAAGAAGATGCCAAACGGACGGCACTGGCTGTAAAGACGACATTCGGAGGTCGACATGGGGTTTGCCGCGGGTAGTGTAACATTTCGACGTTTCTTTCTGAGTGGCAGCCACCCGAAGACCCTGACGGACGAGTGGCTCGCGGCGCTGGCCAATCGGGCCTTCGGCAAGCAGAACTACGTCACCTCCGACGGGATAGAGACCGGCTGGATCGCCCCCAACCATCTGTTCGACGTGGACTTCTCCGAGACACACCGGATCACGGTCGGAGAGTTCGTTCACGTCGCCATGCGCGTAGACCGCACGGCACCACCGGGCAACGTCGTGAAGAGCTACCAGCGCATGGAGGAGG
>JAJDDX010000360.1 GCA_029260055.1 Phycisphaerae bacterium | reverse complement strand
CAGCCCAGGGCAACGCCCTGGGTTCTATGCTCGCAAGAGCACCGTAAGCCCTGAAAGGGCGGAATAGAACACCCGCTTATCGCGCCCCTTCAGGGCTGCGAAACGTTACGGGCATCGTTTCCCAGGGCGTTGCCCTGGGCTACTGCTACTTCGCCCCTTCGGGGCTACACCCGCTGGGGTGCCACGGACAAGCAGCAGCTTGTCCGTGCCGCTCCAAGCCGCGCCTTCACCAAGAAACACCGCGCACCGGCGATCGTAGCAGTGAACCCACCGGCCAGCAAACGTACGAAACTGTGATATCTTTGAGCCCAAGCACGCGTCGTCACGACCCGCGAAAACACCCGTACGGCGTGCCCGCGCGCTTGACGACCCGGGCGGATGTGCGACAATTCCACGTGGTTCCTTACGGAACTTGTCGCGACAGTGCGGTAACGCACCGTCGCGGAACATGCGTGAGTAGCGGTCTTGCGATCGCTCTCACTGGTTATTGTGACCGGCCCTACGGCCAGAAAGGAGCTTCTCATGGCGGGTAACCGTATCGAGAAACTCAGCACCCAGTTGTCCGACGTCTCACGTTCTTACAGTAAGCTCGCAACGCAGCTCTCCGACCGAATCGCAGCCATCGAGGCGCACCTCGGCAATCTACCTGGCAAGGTTGCAGCAAGCATCACAGGGAAGAACGGGAAGATTCTCTCGTACGAACGTGTTGCGGATCGGTGGGGTCTAACCTATCAGGAGTTGAATCTGTTCGGCCTCCCTCCTAAGTGGTTGTCTGACTGCTCAGTTGAGGAGAAGGCGGAGGCGATCACTCTGCTTGTTTCGCTGCTGAGCCAGCTGCTGACCAGCATGCAGGCACGACAAGAGAAGGTCAGCGACGCCCTTGAGACCGCCCAAGCAGTTCTCAGAGAATTCGGACGTACCGGGAAGGAGGGCGAATGAAATGTCGCGCTCCAATCCGAATCGCAAACCGCTCCCGATGGCAGTACGCTGCGCGGTAACGGTAACCGTTGCCTTGTCGTTTCTCGCACTCGTAGTGGCCGCATGGCGAGGCGCGGCCATTCCATGGCAGGCGTTCCTGTTCGCCACTTGGCTTACCGGCAAGGCACTTTCGCTCGCAAACGGGCACCGCGCGGATGATCCGCCGCCCTGGACGCGCTTCCTGGACCGGTGCGCCCAATTGTGGCCGTCACGGATGCCGGCGCCGACGGCACCGCCCGAAGAGGAAGAGACTGATGAAGAAGGCGGTCCCGAAGCCTGAGGCTACCGCATCGCCAGCGCTTCACCCGCATTGATGTGTGCTAAATCGTTGGCCAACGTCTCGATACAAAGCTGCACGTAAACGTTGCGATCGAGTTCATACTCCGTCCGAGCCAGCCGCCCAATCGCCGACGCCGCCAACTCCGCATCAATCGTCTCAGCCGCCCGCGCAACCCCATCCCGCCGATCCGCGTTCACCAACGCCACAGACCCGCCGGATACCCCTGATGGCTCGCCGGGTGCCACTGGTGGCTTGCCACCCGCACCGCAACGCAACACATCCGCATACCAGGTCGCCGCCAAATGAAAAACCGACTTGAACCCCCGACGCGTCGCCTCCGTATCCGTAATCTCCGGATCACGCTTGCGATACCGCTCACCCAGCGCCTTCGACTCCTCCGTCCACGCCTTGACCAGCCCAGCCGGATCACCCCCCGCAAGCTCCGCCAGCCCATCGACGATCCGCCCGTTAACCTCGAACAGCTCATCGCCGGCCATCTCGATCGCCCGCCCGGCGCTGCCATCCGCGCAGGCCGAATACCAGTCCAGGCACGACGCCGAAAGCGACGGCATCGCCTCCGCCAACTTGCCCTTCACGAACGCCCCCGGCAGCACGTCGAACCCGACCACCTGACACCGCGACAGCGTCGTCGGCAAGAGCCGATCCACCGACCGAACCAGCAGAATCAGCACCGTCTTGTCCGGCGGCTCCTCCAGCGTCTTGAGCAGTGCGTTCTGCGCCTGCGGCGTAATCCGGTCCGCCTCACGAATCACGAAAACCTTCGCCCGCCCGCGATTCGGCGTCAGCCCCACCTTCTCGATCACGAAGTGCCGCAGCACGTCCACACCGATATCGAGCGCCTTCCGCTTACGAACCTCCGGCTCGGGATGGTCACGGTTGAGCTGCCGGTAGATGATGTGAAGGTCCGGATGCGCCCCGGCACCGACAGCCGCACAGTCCTCACACTTCGCGCACGCAGCCCGAAGCGTCTCGACGCCAACCGTCGTCGCCACTTCATCCGAAAGCGCCACGTCGCTCGTATCGCCACAAAGCAGCACCCGAGCCAGCTCAAACGCCGCCAGCTCCTTACCCACCCCGTCTGGTCCGTGGAAGATATAGGCGTGCGGCACGCGCTCCCGCGTCATCGCCCGCTGGATAAGACTGAGCGCACGCCCCTGGTGCTTCACGTCAGCCAGCGACATCGCCGAGCGCCTCCATCACACGACCGTGAACCGCCTCGACATCGCCACGCCCGTCCACCGTCACTACCGGCTTGGGGTAATACGCATGCACGTCGAGAAAGAGCTTCCGAACCTTCCGGTGAAACTCGATCGACCGCGCCTCCATCGCATCCGGCTGAGCGTCCGCAAAGAGCATTCCATCGCTTCCGGCGTTCTTCGCCGACTTCGACCGATGCTTGCCCGCGTGATGCGGCTTGCGCCCGATCCGCTCGAACCCCTCCTCCGCGTCGACATCCAGCACGACCGTCACAGCCGGCCAACAATCCCCGATCGCGAACGCCGCCAGCTCGATCACACGCTTCGGATCGAACCCAGCCGCCCCCTGGTAAGCACACGTCGAGGTAACAAACCGATCGCACACAACCGTCCGCCCCGCCTCGATCGCCGGCCGCACCACCTCGCCCACAAGCTGAGCCCGCGATGCCATGAACAGCATCGTCTCGCAGTTCACGTCCATGGTGCTAAGGTCATAGTCGAGCAGGATGGACCGGACGCGATCACCGATCTGCGTCCCGCCCGGATCGCGGCACGTCACCACATCAACGCCGGCCTCGCCCAGCCGCTCGGCGAACAAACGCCCCTGCGTAGACTTGCCGCACCCGTCCGGACCGTCGAATACGACGAACTTCCCGACGAGCGCCTTTTGAACCTGCTCGACATCCATGTTCCGATTCTTCCCTGATACACCCAGCCGATTCCAGCGGGCTCAAAACCGCTCGTGGCATCAATGTAGCCCCGCCACTTGTGGGCGGCGCCGGGTGCCACTGACGCCTCCGTTCCGGGTGCCACGGACAAGCCCCAGCTTGTCCGTGCTGAAGTGCCGCCCCTTGTCGGCGGCGCCGGGTGCCACTGGTGGCTTGCCACCAGTGCTGTAGCGTCGCCCTTCATGGGCGGCGCCGAACACCCCACACGCACGATACCGGGTGGCATGGGCAAGCCCCAGCTTGCCCGTGTACGTGCCGTACTCAACAGCCAAGCGTCAGCCGCACAAGGCCCTGAAGGGGCCACATAGCCACAGCCCAGGCAACGCCCTGGGATCATGTCGCATCCAAGCAGCCTAAGCCCTGAAAGGGCGGAATAAAACCTGCCCGCGCCGTACCGTCGCCCCTCCTTCGCGGCGTGCTCCGGACTGAAAGAGCGCCTACGACCTGCCCGACCCCAGCCGCCGACGGCTCTCCTCGAACACCTCAGCCGCGTTGTAGCTCGACCGCACGAACGGCCCGGACGCCACGCTTAAAAACCCGATCGACCGGCAGAATTCCGCAAGCTGCTCGAAAGCCTCGGGCCGATAGTACTCCACCGTCGGCACGTGGTGCGTCCGCGTCGGCTGAAGGTACTGCCCGATCGTCACCACGTCGCAACCGACACTCCGAAGGTCATCGAGCGCAACTTTGACCTCGTCCATCCTCTCGCCCAGCCCGACCATCATGCCCGACTTGGTAATCAGATTCGGGCTGATCCGCTTGACCAACCGCAGCACCTCGAGCGAGCGGCGGTAGTCGCCGTGCGGCCGAATCTTCGGCGTCAGGCGCTCGACCATCTCGATATTGTGGTTGTACAGCTCCGGACGGGCCTCGCAGAGCACGGTGACGCAGTCGCGCCGGGCGTGAAAGTCAGCCGGCAGCACCTCGACCGTGGTATCCTTCGACCGCTCGTGGATGGCTGTGACGCACCGGGCGAAGTGCCCCGCTCCCTCGTCCGCCAGATCGTCCCGAGCCACCGCCGTGATCACGACGTGCCGAAGACCGAGCTGCGCCACCGAGTCAGCCAGCCGCTCCGGCTCGTCAGCCGCCGGCGGGTCCGGCGTCGCCGTCTCGACGGCGCAGTAATGGCACCGCCGCGTACACTTGTCGCCCAGGATCATGAACGTCGCGTGCCGCTTGGACCAGCATTCCGACAGATTCGGGCAACGGGCCTCTTCGCACACCGTGGCCACACCGCTGTCAGCCACCACGCGCCGCGTCCGGGAAAAATCGCCGGACGGCAGCGGGCGCTTGAGCCACGCAGGCAACCTGCGTCCACGCTCACTGTCTGACGGTGGTAAGACGGTCAATTCCATAAGCTGCTGGATCCGGCGCGCCCGAAGCACCGATCTCCAAATCACGCTGCCACAAGCCTCGCGCCAACTGAGCCGCACCGCACCGGGTGCCACGGGCAAGCCCCAGCTCGCCCGTGTACATGCCGTACGCAACGGCGGGTGCCCCATCCTTCGGGTACTCCCGAAGGGTGGGGGAACGACCGCCGGGTGCCACCACGGCTGAGGCCGGGTGCCACGGACAAGCCCCAGCTTGTCCGTGCTGTAACGCCGCCCCTTCATGGGCGGCGCCGAACACCTGAGCCAATCACAACCCACTTCCGGGTGGCATGGGCAAACTCGTTTGCCCGTGCTTGCCCCGGCTCCGTCCCGACCGCACAGGGCCCTGAAGGGGCCGCATAACCACAGCCCAGGGCAACGCCCTGGGATCGGGACGCATTGAAGCAGCCTGAGCCCTGAAAGGGCGCAATAGAGCACGCCTCACGACACCCGTTCACCGCTCGGTGACCGCGTCGTCCTTCGGCTACCGGAACGTAGCCCTCGTCGACTCGAAACGACGGAGCCGCACCTGTGTCCTGAATTCCCGGACGGCATCAAGCTCACGCCTGCCTGTGCCACCCACGTGCGCAGCGCAACGCCGCGATACCGAAGCACCCGGCAAACGTCCCAACCCGCACGATTGTACACGAATCCACCGCTCGCAACAGTTCGCTACATTTGACGGTGACACTGTCGCGCAGTAGAGTATATATAGCTTGGGACACCGTGCCATTTCGGGATTCGTATCGTGCCCATCAAGTTCAAACGCATCTTGTACCCGACCGATTTCTCTGAGCTGTCCCTCGCCGCGCTCACCTACGCACGCCAGCTCACCGAGGCCTTTGACGCCCAACTTTACTGCCTCCACGTCGTCGACGACGGGTATCAGTATTGGAGCGCCTTAGGCCCGGAAAGTATCCCCGCCGGTCCGCCACCCGAAGCGCTGACCAAAGCAGCCGGGCAGCGGCTCGACCAACTGGCCGAGGAACACCTGACAGGGTTCGGCAAGGAGGTCAAACTGGACGTCACCCTCGGCCGACCCTTCACGGAGATCATCGCCTACGCGCGCGAGAACGAGATCGACCTGATCGTCATGGCGACGCACGGAAGAGGCGCCGTCGCCCACATGCTGCTCGGCAGCACCGCGGAGAAGGTCGTGCGCAAGGCACCGTGCGCCGTGTTGACAACGCGGTCACCCGATCAGACATTTATCATGCCGTAGGTCAAACGGCATTCGCATCGGCAGCCCGCACCGCGGCGGGCACGACACGGATCATCTGCGGCATGGAAACAAAGAGAACACGGAAGCGGCAAGTCCTCAACCTCGACCTCGAAAGCTGCGTCCGAAGCAACACCGGTTCAGCGGCTTTGACGGCCGGTCTGCTGATATTCTTCGGATTCTTCTGGCTGGATGTGCAGTCCGGTACCGACGCCTTCAGCCAGGCCGCTACGGTCTTCGTCTACACGCTCCGACTCGGCGGCCTCGCCATGGCGCTCGTCGCCGGATGGTGCTCCTTCGGACAGCCGCTCGCCCTGCTCGGCGACGCCATCGTCTCCTGCATCATCGGAGCCCTCGTCCTGATCACCTCTGCCATCATGGTGCTGGATGGCGGAAGCGGCGTGCAAGGACTCATCTCGGTCGTCTGCGCTGTTTGGTTCATCAGCGTTGGACTGCGAAACGGTAGGGACTTCCTGACCGCCACTGCCACCGGCGTCGAAAGCGAAGAAGACGCCGTCGAACAGCTCGGCAGCGTATTCCAAGATGGCATCGCCGGCGATTTGGCCACCAACGCCCGCACCCGACCGACACCGGACAACGACGAGCCCAATGCCCATCTCGTGCAGATGCAGCCGAAGCCAGGCCGGGACGGTGAACTGCCCGTGCGCGGCGGCCGATTCACCGTGGATGACAACGCGATACCGCTGCCCGACATCGAGCCCCTCTCCCTTGCCGACGTCAAACCCCCGCCGCCACCAAAGCGTTCGGAAGCGACGCTCCCCCGACAGCCTGGCGTGCCGCCGGCGCCCGACGTACCCCCTGCACCGGAGGGCTTCCTCGCCGACCTCGCCGACGACGACGAATCGCATAAACCTTGACCCCCGCACCTGCTTCGGATAACGCCTCCGGTATGCCCGGAAAGAAACAAGCAGCGCCGCCCCCGCATGAGCGATACGCCCGGCAGGTCATCCTCGAGCAGATCGGCGAAAAACGGCAACGCCGACTCGCCGAGTCCAGAGTCATGCTCGTCGGCTGCGGCGCGCTCGGCACCGTACTCGCCGACACCCTCGTCCGCGCCGGCGTGGGGCACACGCTGATCTGCGACCGCGACTTTATCGAACCGAACAACCTGCAACGGCAGGTCCTCTTCGACGAGGACGACATCGCAGCGAATCTCCCCAAGGCCGAAGCCGCAGCCAGGAAACTCCGCCGCGTGAATTCCGAGGTCAACATCGAGCCAGCCGCCGTCGACGTGAACCACACCAACATCGCGCGGCTCGCCGAGGGAGCCCACCTCCTGCTCGACGGCACCGACAACTTCGAGACGCGATTCCTGATCAACGACCTCGCGGTCAAAACAGAACGTCCTTGGATCTATGGCGCGGTCATCGGAACCACCGGGCTCTGCATGCCCATCATCCCGCACGACACCCCCTGCCTGCGATGCGTATTCGAGGAGGCACCGCCGCCCGAAATGAACCCAACGTGCGACACTGCCGGGGTCCTGGCGACCGCCGTCAACATGGTCGCCAGCCTCGAAGCCACAGAGGCCATCAAGCTTCTGACCGGGCAACCGGACCAACTCAACCGCAAGCTCATGAACGTGGACGCCTGGGCCGGCCGGCTCGTCGGACTCAACGTCCAGTCGACATTCGACAAGGGCAACTGCCCTTGCTGCAAGCAGGGCCGATATGACTACCTCAGCGGCAAGATCGCAGGTACCGCGGCCACCCTCTGCGGACGAGACGCCGTGCAGGTCGCTTCCACGCACCAAGGCGAAGTCGACCTTGACGCCATCGCCCGGAAGCTCCAGTCCGTCGCCGCATCGCCCGTGCGCCACAATCACTTCATGCTCAGGGCGAGCATCGAAGGCTATGAAATGACCCTCTTTCCCGACGGCCGAGCGATCATCAAGGGCACCGACGAGCCGGAAAAGGCGAGAAGCCTCTACGCCAAGTACTTCGGAACGTAACCGATGGACCAGGCCACGCTGCGTATCCGGCGAGCACACCTCGATGAAATTGCCCGCCACGCCCTCGCCGCACGCCCGCAAGAGTGCTGCGGCATCCTCACTGGCGCCCGCGAGCCTGACCATCTTTCAGTCACCCGCATCATCATGGCAGGCAACGTCGCCGACTTCGACCGCTCCCGAACTTACCAAGTCGACTGGCAAGCCCTTCTCGGTACTGTGCAGGAAGTTAGAACCAGCCCCGACGGCATCGTCGGTTTCTATCACTCTCATCCCAACGGTTCAGCCGCCCCGTCAGCGCTCGACCTCGACCACGCATGGCGCGACCACGCCTACCTGATCCTGGCACTCGACGGCGACACCGTCGCCGACACGGCCGCCTGGTACCTGCCACCCGAAGCAACTGCGTTCTCGCCGCTGCCTCTCGTGGTCGCTTGACGCGCCTCGACCCGCCAACGGGCGCGCGCGCCCGTAATCACGCCTCATCGTGCCTTTCCTGCTCGCTCGGCTTGAAAGGACCCTAACCATCCGCTAGCCTGTGAGTTGTCGGACATCATTGTCACGTTTGCCGGAATAGTCTCGGAGATTCGAAATGGGCCAGACCTTTGATACCATCGTAGGCGCTATCGGGCGCACACCGCTCGTCAGGATCAACCGGATCATCGATGCACCGGCCACCGTCTACGCCAAGCTCGAGTTCTACAACCCGCTATCCAGCGTGAAGGACCGCATCGGGCTCGCCATGATCGAAGCGGCCGAGCGTGACGGCCGGATATCGCCCGATACGACGATCGTCGAGCCTACATCCGGGAACACAGGTATCGCGCTGGCCTTCGTCTGCGCCTCCAAAGGCTACAAGCTCACCCTTACCATGCCGGAGAGCATGTCGATGGAACGCAGGGCCATCCTCAAGGCGCTCGGCGCCGACCTCGTTCTATCCCCGGCCGCCGAAGGCATGAAAGGCGCCATCAGTGCCGCCGAGAAGCTCGTCGAGGAAGGCTCCAACGCCTTCATGCCACAGCAATTCGACAATCCCGCGAACCCGGAAATCCACCGCACGACAACCGCCCCGGAAATCTGGGACGACACCGACGGCAAGGCGGACATCCTCGTCTCCGGCGTCGGCACCGGTGGCACGATCACCGGCTGCGGCGAAGTCTTGAAGTCGAAGAAACCAAGCTTCAAATGCTACGCGGTAGAGCCGGAAGGCTCACCCGTTCTCACCCAAACGCGCGCCGGACAGGACCTTCAGCCCGGCAAGCACATGATCCAGGGCATCGGAGCCGGCTTCATCCCCAGCGTGCTCGACCTCGATGTCATTGACGATGTCGTTCAGGTCGGCAACGAGGACGCCTTCGGATGGGCAAGACGCGCCGCCCACGAAGAGGGAATCCTCTGCGGAATCTCATCCGGCGCCGCGCTGCAGGCCGCCAACACCGTCGCCCATATGCCCGAGAACAAGGGCAAGGTCATTGTGGCCATCCTCGCCAGCGCCGGCGAACGATACCTCTCGACGCCGTTATTCTCGGAGTAGCGCACCACAGATCGACCATACGACCGACCGTCTGCGGCTCACTCCCGATGGGGAAGGGCCGGAATCGGCTGGCTGCGAAGGCCCGGCGGTTCCCAACGACCGGAAACGCCTGCGCGTTCATATCGTAGAATAGCCGAAACGGCCCTCGCGACGCTCGGAGGTGCGCCGGCGGCCGAGGAAACTACTCGAAAGCCAACCCAGGAGTGCTCGAATCCCGTGCCACGTGGCCCCGTCATCCTGCGCCGCACCGTAGTCCCGATAACCGGGCTGCCCGCCTCCCCGGCGGGATTGCGCATCGCACACGTATCGGACTTCCATTTCTTTGATGGATGGAACCGTACGTTCGAGGCAGCCCAAGACCTGCTCCTAGGCGTCGAGTACGACCTGCTTGTGGCCACCGGCGACTTCGTGGACGACCCGGCGAAGTGGAAGACGGCAGCGGAATCGGCCCGCAGGTTCTTCGAGCCCCTGGCGATAAGGACCCCGATCTTCGGATCGCTCGGAAACCACGACGACCCGCGAGTGGCCACCGAAGCCGACCTGCCCGTGACCTTCCTCTGCAACCGAGCCGTCACGCTCAAACTTCGGGGGCATCCGATCACGATCGCGGGCGTCCGCCAGAGCTGCTCAGGCGGAGAGGACCTGTCAGCCGCCCTCGCCAAAGCCCCGCCGGACGGCCCCCTGATTCTGCTCGCCCACCTTCCATCGACGGTCTATCGCCTGCCATCGCAGGACGTGGACCTTGTCCTCTCGGGCCACACCCACGGCGGCCAAATCCGCTTCCCCTGGATCGGCTGCGTCTGGTCGAACGACCGGCTACCGCCATCCATGGCCCGCGGACTCCATCGCGTCGGGTCGACCCACCTGCACGTAAACCCGGGCATCGGCGTTTCCGGACCTATCCGCGCGCGATTCAACTGCCCGCCTGAAGTCTCGCTGCTATCGCTCCAGCCCGCCAATATCGAGCGAGAAGCGGCCACGAGTTTCGGCGACACCGTCCGAGAACAAACCTTGGCGACGGGAGTTTGACCCCCATTTTGACCGACCCTATACTTAGATCGGTGATGGAAGCCGGACTGGTGTGTCGGCGAAATCGACATCGCGCCCCGTTTCGAGGCGTGTCGAATCAGCCATTATTTATCCCAGATTCTCCTCACCGCACCGTCGTAGCTTCCACGTCGTTCGCCGTGCCGCCCAACGGGTCGGCAAGAGTTCGTTCGCTGACGTCACGCCGCCTAAGCCGTGGCAGCGTACGTTTGAGGCATAGGTAACGCGTCGCGCGCCGCGTAGGTATTGGCGTGCGCGTGTGCCGTGTGGTCGCCTAGACAAAAAGCCAGGATCTTCGCCGACCGTCGCGCAACGGGGTTGCGCATGCAGGGCTAGCTCTATGTCCGTGGACATTCCAAACTACCGCGTAATCGAGAAACTGGGGGAAGGCGCTCAGTCGCGCCTGTACCGCGCGCGCTGCATGCGTACCGGCAAGGACTACACCGTCAAGGTCGTCAAGGTCGCCAAGCCTGAGGACGCCAATTTCGTGGAACTGCTCCGCGCCGAGCACGCCATCGGGGCGACCATCGACCATCCGGTCATCCGCAAGGTCTACGAACTGAGGATCATGCGCCAGCGGCTTCGAGTCCGCGGGGCCATCCTCTTCATGGAATACGTCGAAGGCATGGCCATGTCCGACAAGGAGTTCCAGCGTCCGATCGCGGACATCCTCGACCTCTTCCACGCCGCCGCTGAGGGGCTGCACGCCATGCACGTCGGCGGGTTCGTCCATGCCGACCTGAAACCGAACAACATCCTGGTCACCGCCGATGGCGACGTGAAGCTGATCGACCTCGGGCAGAGCTCCAAAATCCACGAGGCAAAGACGCGAATCCAAGGAACCATCGACTACATCGCTCCCGAGCAGGTGTCGCGCGGCGTGCTCGACCAACGTACGGACATCTTCGGCCTCGGGGCCGCCCTGCACCGGGTCCTCACCGGAAGGCCCGTCCCGACCGAGATGAACCAGACGGTCAGCGTCAACTCACCGAGCCTCATCGGAAAACGCGTCTCCGACGTGCAATACTCGGCGGCCAGCCTGCTGCCTACGTCCGTCGCACGCCTGATCGAGGACTGCTGCCACCCCGACCCCGCACAGCGGCTACCGGATATGCCGTCGCTCATCGACAGACTCAACATGGCTCGTACCATCCTCGTCAAACAGGCCGCCGGCGGAGCGACGGACGAAGAGTTGGAAGCGGCTTTTGCTGATCGCGACAAAGAGCACCAGCCACCGGACCCGCTCCTCGAGGAACTCGGGCTGACGGGCACCGACGACGACTCGGTCGACCTGGAAGACTTCGAAGCCTGAGTCAGACGGAGACCACTCGCCGCCTCCGCTTCGAGCACGCCGGGCCCAAACCCACGCCGTAACGAGGGCTCGTGTCGCCACCACGCGCCGCGCCACACCCGCCGAAGACCCCTTGAATTGCAGTGCCTCACGCAGCGCCACGCCTGCGCGTCCATGGCAACGGTCGGGCGCAAAGCCTGCGCGCGGCGGCGACCAACGGCATCGGAAGAGCGGGGCGAACGGACGCTCGGAAACACGGTCCGTAAAAAAGGCGTGCGGCACCCCGAAAGTAATTGGCGCGGTCAAAGGGTGCCGCAGCGAGTGGAAGCTTGGTTGTCGTCGGGGTCGAAAACGGGCAAAACCAGCCCATTCTCGCAAACCCATTATATTCTATATCGGTCAGGCGATCCGATCAACAAAATCTCGGCAACTTTGTCGGGCCGTCGCCCCGGCCAGCAAAACGGATGCCGCGCCGAGTCGAGTTGATCACGCCTGGATTCGCTGCGACCATCGAAGCCGCAGCCACGACAAACGGCGTGCCACTTCCAGAACACAATCGCCCGGGCATCACTAAACCTCGATATACCCTGGCTTTGTGGCCGCCACTTATCAGTCTACCATACAATCGCCCAGATTACCAGTCGGCGATCCGATTGTAAACCGTCGAGACCGGCGAATCGCATAAATATCGGAAGGTAATATCCTTACGTCCTTCCCGCGTGAGAAACTGGGATACTTAACCGTCGCGCGAAGCCACCGCGCCCACATCCAAACGGATCCCCCCAAAGCAGAGCCCTCCTACCACAAGCCGCGCCGCGAGTAAGCCGAATTACGAGAGCGGATCGCCATCGCAACCGCACATCACGGCGTTTGTGTGTCGCTCCACGAATCGTACGTTTACCTTGGCCCGCTGCGCGCAGCGGGCCGAGCGTACGAGACCGCGAACGTCCCATAATCGGAGCGCGCCGAATGCACGCACCCAAAATCGGCAACGTTGTACGTGTCGCCAGCGGCAGCGTCGACGTGGTCATCACGACCAACGACCTTAACCTGCTTCACGACGAACGTGCCTATCGCGTCGGACAGATCGGCTCGTACGTCACCGTTCCGATGGACGACCGCACGCTCGTCGGCTTCGTGACCGCGTCCGGTCGCCGGGACGCCACCACCGCGGACAACGAGCCTCAACTCGTGCTCCAAGTCCAACTCCTCGGCGAACTCCACGGCGACCGCTTCACGCGCGGCGTCAACGAATACCCGATCGCGGGCGACGACGTTCACGCGGCCGTCCGTGCCGACTTCGAGACGATTTTCGGAAGCGCCAAGCTCGACGAAGGGAGTTCGAAACATCCCGTCGGTTTCTCGGTCGGACGATTCGCCTACAACAGGGACTTCGAAGTCCAACTCCGCGGGTCGACCTTCCTCTCCAAGCACGTCGCCATCCTCGGCAACTCCGGCGCCGGAAAGAGCTGCACGACCGCCAAGGTGCTGCAGGAGATCCTCGACCTTAGAGAAGCCCAGGTCATCATGTTCGACATGCACGGCGAGTATCGCTCCGCCTTCTCGGATGAAGACGGACAACTAAACGCCAATGCGACCTACCTCGGCGCCGAAGACATGGTGCTGCCCTACTGGCTGCTGAAGTACGAGGAACTCGAAGCGCTCTTCGTGGACAAGTCGAACCCGCTCCATGTCACGACGCAGATATCGTTCCTTCGATCAGCACTGCTGGAATTCAAGCTCGACGCCGCCAAGGAACTCGGCCTCACCAAGACGCTCACGCTCGATACGCCGATCTACTTCTCGCTCGATCTCTTCAAGACGTACGCGGAAAACCTGAATGACGCCCGTTACGTCGTCAACGACGACCACCTCGCCTTCAGCCAGCTCGCGCTGCGATCGCTCGAACCCGACGAACAGCAGAGGCTCATGCGCACCCAGCGATGCCAGTTCAACCGCGGTAACCCCGAAGGCGAAACACCCCACCCGCTTTATTTCGGAAAACTGCTGGGGCTCATCGATCGCATCGACACCATGTACAACGACCGGCGATTCGAATTCATGCTCCGTCCGATCGAACATGGAAGTACATCGCAGTACTTCCGCCACGAACTCGCCGCCCAGACGACAGCCGGGCGAAGCTCCGGACTGATGAACCACCTCATCAAGCTGCTGACCGGGCGCATTCAGCCACGGTGCAACCTGACGATTATCGACTTGTCCGGTATCCCGTTCGAGATCGTCGACATCACCGTCGCCGTCCTGACGCGCCTGATGTTCGATGTGAACTTCTGGACGCCCGCCCACCAGCGGCACCCGCTCCTGATGGTGTACGAAGAGGCGCACAACTACATCCCGCAACACGACCGCGGACGACAATTCGCCAAGGCCGCCGTCGAGCGCGTGGCCAAGGAAGGACGTAAGTACGGCGTTAGTGCCATGCTCGTGTCGCAACGACCCTGCGAACTGTCCGAAACAGTCCTCGCCCAGTGCAACAACTTCATCGCCATGCGGATTTCCAACCCGCAGGATCAGACCTACGTCCGAAAAGTCGTCGGCGACCAGTTCGCCGGCGTGGTCGAGATGCTGCCGGTGCTAAGACCCGGTGAAGCCTTCGTCATCGGCGACGCGGTCCTCATGCCGATGCGCGTGATCATCGACCTGCCGGTACCCGCGCCGCTCAGCAACGACGTAGACTTCTTCAAACTCTGGTCAGCCGGTACCGTCGCCTGCGATATCGACGAGATCATCGACCACTGGCGACGTCAGGACCGACAGAGCCTGACGCGCGGCACGGGCAGCGCCCAGGCGCCGCCGGCCGACGCGCCAACCCGACCAACCGAACCACCGGACAACACCACCGAGCCCTGGTCACCACTTCAGCCGAACGAGCCCGCCGCCAAAACACCGCCGAAACGCTCGCGATGGCTCGTCGGCTGACCCCGGGTGCCACTGGAGGCTCGCCGGGTGCCCCGTCCTTCGGGTACGCCCGAAGGGTGGGGGAACGACCGCCGGGCGCCGCTGGTGGCCCGCCACCGTTCCCGAGCAAGCTCTTGATCCCGGAACGCCTCCCGCCGACAATCCTCGTTCGGCCATGGACAGTGCAACCGGTTGGTGGAGTGGGCGAAGGTGATCGCTCGTGCGCGTGACGCACGGGAGGAAAGTCCGAACTGGGCGGGGCACGGTGGTTGGTAACGCCAACCCGGCGTAAGCCGAGGGAAAGTGCCACAGAAAAGACACCGCCTAAGTGGAAACACCGGTAAGGGTGAAATGGTGCGGTAAGAGCGCACCGCGCGGCCGGTGACGGTCGTGGCAGGGTAAACCCCACCGCCAGCAAGCCCAAATAAGCGGCAAGAGGCGGCCCGCCTCGCTGGATCCGGTTCGCCGGGCCCTGAAGCCGTGGGTAGGGTGCTCGAGCCGGCGAGTGATCGTCGGCCCAGATAAATGATCACCACCTCGCGCGAAAGCGTGAGGCACGGGATTCGGCTTATCCGCCCGCTCCCCCTACCGGTTGCATTGTCCGCGGTCGCTAGCGATCTTGGCGGTTACTCGACAGGTCACGTGACCAAGTCGACGGACCCATGGCGGGAGTGTTGTCCGGCCGCCATCCGTTCGCGGCGCGGCTGTGCTAGCCTGCGTGTTGGGCCGCAGGCGCCCCCCTGTCTTCGTCTTTGAGCGGTTCCCATACGACGAAGGTCAGCATCATGAAGTTCACCAGGCGCCGAACGACTTGCACGGTTCCGGACGGCTTGGCGTTTCGCTTGACCACGTAGAACCCCGTGATCTTGTCGTGCCAGGCCTGGCGGTGTGGGTCGAAGATGATCCAGATGTGGTTCAGCGCGAAGAAACAGGAGAGGCCGAGGGCTGCGACGGCGCGGAACGCCAGCGCCGTCCAATGGGGTCTTCCATCGAGCATGTAGGCATACCGAATGCCGACAATTCGATATCCGGGTGTGCCGCTTGTGGTCAGCCGACAGCCGATCAGGTACACGACCGCAAAGGCGACCCACAACAGTTCGATCCGCCCGTACGCCGTCACGGTGACCCAGGAACGCGGTGCCAGGGAGTACCAGCCCCACAGTGCCAGGAAGCGGCTTGTAAAGAGGATGGTTCCATCGATGACGAGTGCGGCAGTGCGTCGCAGGAACCCCGCGTAGTCGGTGGCCTTGTAGGCGGGGCCGGTCTTGTGGTGCGGCATGCCGAACTCCCATGCAATGACTACGGTGTTGTCATTGTATGGCCGCCGGAAGGCCGGTGCAAGTGAGTTGGCAGTGCCAAGGTTTCGTCGCTGGTGTGCGCACCTCCCCATTCGTTTGGCTGGCGTCGCTCCTCGAGCCGCCCCACCGCCCTGGTGCGGCGAAGCCGCACCCTACGCCTGAGGCTTGTCCACCAGTGGCACCCGGTGATCAGGTAGTGCTTCCCGTGAACGCTTGCTGGAAGGCAGCGAAATCGACCAGATCGATATCGCCGCTGGCGTCCATGTCCAGCGCGGTGCACTCCGGCTGGCTTCCACCGTCGGGGCCGAGCATACAGGTATCGAACGTTCGGAAATCAGTGAGGTCGATATCGCCGTCGCCGTCCCGGTCGCCCGCGGTCTCGCACTCGTCGGGGATACCGTTATCGTTTGCATCCGTGCTTGCGCCGCCGACGACACCATCCTCATGGAAGATCCAGCTCTGCTGCTCCGGGATGAAGCCGCGCCGGACCTCGACCAGTTGTTGACGGTCGTAGCCCATGTAGACACCGGTGAACAGGTCGTAGAATTCGCAGGTGTAGTTGGCGTAGTCGAAGTTCCACCGGACTTGCCCATCGGCATGGAGGATCATCTCGAACCGATTGTAGATGCCGTCGTCATCGTCGCAGTAGGTTTCGGTCAGCCAGTAGAATCGCACGTAGGTTGGTTCGACCTGGTAGCCCATCGTTCCGCCGAAGGAGGGGTCGAGAATGCCGTAGGCGACCATGAGATAACTATGCTCGTCCCCCGGATAGGCTGCATGGTGGATCAAATCCGTGACAATGCCATAGTAGGCGTAGAAGGCCGACTCGCCCGCGCGGAGTAGTTCCACGTAGCCCGTTGAGCACTGATCGAACGCGACGATAGCTTCACCGCCAAGTTGGAGGGGAAACGGTAGCGCGACCGTGCCGGATTGGCACCAATCGCAGGACGATGCCCAATCCAAATCGACGGTCCCGAACTGGTACGGCACCGTTTGAAATAGCGCGGCGTCGATGTCCACGTCGTTCGGCAGGCCGTTGGCGTTGCAGTCCGGGTCGCATGCGTCGGGGTGGCCATTCCGGTTGGTGTCTATGCTCGGGTCTGTGGCGATCTGGATGTAGTCCGGCGTGCCGTTGCCGTCGCAATCCACGTTGTTGAGATCCCCGGCGAATACGACGGCGTTGAAGAAGACGCGGTGGACGGAAGGATGGAACATCTCCTCTCCGTAGCGCAGGGAGTGGTTGACGTGGACGACGGTTCCGCCCAAGTCGGTGCGGTAGGAGAGCATCGGGTTGCCCGCGGTCGTTTGGGCGACCACCGTTGCGCTGGGTTTCGGTACCACCATGGTGTACTCGGCATCGTAGTCATACCAGCTTGCCGGAAGCCCGGATGTCAGCGCGTGAGCGGGCGCCGTTACCTGCCAGGTCGGACTTTCCCCGGTAGCGCTGGCCGGCGCGACAACCGGTAGCAGATCAGCGATGACGGGGCTATTGAAACCGTGGTAGGCGCTATAAGCCGCTGATTCCGTAAGGACGAGCCCGCCGCCACCGGCGACGAATGCCGCGAGTGCGGTTTCGGCTTGCGGCGTCATGGTATAGCCGTAGTAGACGCCCTCGAGGTAGACCACCACGTCGAAGTCGTTCACGTCGGGCGTGATGCCGTCCCATTCGTAATAGGCCGGCCCCATCGTGACGGACAGGCCTTCGCGGGCAAGCCCGTGCTGCACTTCCCACTGGGATCCGTCGTCATAGCCGCTATCGCAATCAACCAGAAGCAGGACGTTGATAGCGTGTGCCGGTGGGGATATGCACAGCATGACCAAGGAGATGACGACTACGAAGCAACAAGCATGCGGGTGTCTCATGGGTTCGCCTCCGCTTGTGGTTCCAAGGGTTCTACTGGCGTCGGCTGCGATGCGATCGGGCTCGTACGATTGCCCGGAGATTCGGACTTCCCTGCGCTTACCCGGAGTTCCTCGATCATGATATGTCTAGCGGTTATCGTACCCAAACGGGTCGTTGGATTCTAGCGCAAAGGACGTGTCCTTAGTTTACTGACGGGCATCGGGCTCGCCGTCCGGCACATTTCAGGTTGACGGGGTAAAAGTTCAGTTCATGAACGAATACCGCGCAGGCTTGGTGGGGTGTGCTTAATGGAGGCCTGGCTGTTGCTGCTCAGCCGGGGCCGGGTTGTACGCGGTGCGTGGTCGTTCCCCCACCCTTCGGGGGTACCCGAAGGA
>JAJDDX010000359.1 GCA_029260055.1 Phycisphaerae bacterium | reverse complement strand
GTCGAACACGCACTGTGCGAAGAGGGCTTGGCTGTCCTGCAGCAGTGCAGCGCCACCGCCGCCCGCCACGACGATACTCGACGCATCGTAGCCACCCGTGATGCGGAAGCCTCGGACCACGGTCGCGGAAGAGTTGCCGCTGCTCGTCAGGACCCGGTTCGCGCCGGCGCCGTCGAGCACCGTCTGGTTCACGGCCGGGTCACTCTGAGAGGCCGCTGACTCCGAACCGGCGAAACCACCGATCATCTTGACGCCATCGACCAGGGCGAACGGCCCGCCGCTCGCGGCATAGGTTCCGGCTGCGACCCATATTTCGTCGCCGGAGGCTGCTGTCGTCAAAGCGGTCGTCAGTGTGCAGGCGTTGTTCCAGGTTGAACAGTCCTGCGCACCGGCCCCGGACACTTTTACGTATCGTGTTGCGGCCGTCGCCGCGGCGCTGGATCCACAGATGACGGCACCAGCGAGCATGAGTGAATAAAGGCGTTTCATCGCGTATATCTCCTTTTCGATCCGGTCTGTGTCTCACTTCATCGGCCCGAACCACCGGTTCCGCCGGCAGTGGCCGCTACCATTCCAGAGTTCGTGGTGCCACTACGGCGCCGCCGGCGTGCAGCGACCGCACGCATCCGTGCAGAAGTTGTCGACGCAGAGTCCCTTGCAGTCCGCGCTGTCGCTGCACGGTGTCGCGCCATCGGAGCAGACACCGCTCTGGCACACCCTGCATTCAAAGTCGGCGTCGCAGGAGGTGGTTCCACACGTTACCGCGGATGGGCAGGAGCAGGGGCCGTAGTGCCTCGAGGCATAAGAGACCCCGAGGAATCCGTCAACGGCGGCGGCGACATCCCTGAAATCCACCTTCCGATCCGGGAAAGGCCGGTTCGGCTGCAACTGGGCGAACGCCTTGATCGGCGCCGTCGGCGTCCCGAGGAACTTGTTGACGACGCCCGCAATGTCATTGAAGTCCGGCTGCGGCACGCTCGGATCATCGCCGTCAAACAGAGGCACGGTGTCACCCCACTTTCCGGTAGCCATCGAGACGTTGGTCGAGTAGTTCCAGTCAAAGTTGCCGTGGCCGCCTCCGCTGTTCAGACATCCGTCCCGAATGGTTTGGACTTCGTATAGCGAACCGGGGAGTATCTCCGCCCCAAAGACGTGTAAGATGTTGACTCCGTCCCAATAGCCGACATACGGTTCACACTGAAGCGCCGCTGCCGTGAATGTCAGACCCGTTAGTGGTTCGTCGTACTCGTCCGGGTACTCCTGCGGTGGCCCGACCCACAACTCCTCTTCCGGCTCCGGGAACCACGGCAGCTTGACTGCGCGGACCCGAATCGCCGTTTTCTCAGCCGTCGACGCCGGCGGCTGGAACGACAGGTAACGGCTCTTACGGTCGCCTTGCGCCGCAATCACGAAGCTGGCGTGCTCGTGCTCGAACGCACCCATGTCGACAATCCCACATAGACCGTCCGGATCGCCGTTGTCCGGTGCGTCGGGATCGTCAGTTATTCGCGAGGCTCCGCCGAGGTCAACCGCCGTCGCATCCGGATCCAGCCAAGTCCCGGATTCGGCCCCATAGATCAGCGGCGTGTTGTCGCCGCGATCGATGACCGGCGAACCCGCCTGGAGGTGGTAGTCATTCGCGGTCGCGCATTCGTCATTGTTCGAAGCATCGACGTAGAGCGGATCTCCGGTGATGTTGCTCGGATCGTCGAAGTCTACTCCGCCGCCCGAGTAACCGTCCGATCCACCCTCCAAGTCCGAGTACCGAATGATGACCGGGGACGGATACACGGCCGCGAGTTGCGTCCCAAAGCCATGTGTACCCAGTAGCTCATTCAACCACAGAATACTGTTCGTAATGGACCCTGTGCTTCCCGTTTTCATGGCGAGGTCAATACCTCCTCCCATCTTCGGGCTGATGTTGTTCGCGATCGTCGTGTTCAGTATCTCGAATTCGTCCATAGTCCGTGCATGGATACCCCCACCGCCCGCCGCCGCGCCACCACCGTTCGCCCTGTTTCCGCTGACGAGACTATTGTGGACACGCAGGCGAAGTACTGAATCGCTCGAATCGAATGCTATTCCACCGCCGCGCGTGTATGCGGTATTCCCAGTGACAATGGAACTCTCCACCATCAAGTTGTGATCACCCGCATTCTGGCTAGAGCTTCCGATTCCGCCACCGAAACTCCGTTCGCTGTCGTTACACGACACCTCGCTGCTGCGCAACGTCATGTCTAGGTCGCCGCCGTCTAGCCCGATCCCGCCCCCCTGGAATTTTGCCGAATTGCCGCGGACGATACACCCCGAGACTTCCAGCGTGCCCGTGGGCGAACTCGGATCGACAGGGCCCACAAAGCCGATCCCGCCGCCGTAGGATGCCCCCGAGTCTGCGTCTGCGACATTCCCCTCGATCAGGCTGTCTCGGATGTAACTTGTGACCATCGACGTGTTCAGCACATATATGCCGCCGCCACGTGCAGCCTCGTTTCCGTCACCGGGATTAGGGCCGCCGATCGTGCAGCCGTCGACGGTACCGCCTTCGATGATGGCGATGCCGCCGCCATTGTACGAGGCCGAGCAACCACGGACAGTCGTGTCGAACACCGAGATCCCGCGGCCGGCCACATAGATGCCCCCACCCGTCAAGAGGGCGGAACAGTTCCAGATGTCCATGTCCGATACCCACACAACGCCGCCGCTAAACCGCATGGCGCCGCCGTTCGTGGAATCGCCGTTCTGAATAACAAAGCCCTGGACACTCAGAATATCCGAAATCGTACGGCTGACGTCGAAGGCGCGGCCGCTTCCCTGGCAGTCGATCGTGCACGGATCTGTTTCCGGAGACTCACAATAGACCGTGCCGACCAAGGTCGGAATCGAGATCTCTGTATTCCCGGCCCCCGTGTAGGTGCCGGACTTTACGAGAACGTCGCCGGATTGACCGGAGTTTTGCACTGCATCCACACCGTCCTGGATAGTACAAAACGGATACTGGGCCGTCCCGTCCTGCGTCCCGCTGCAGCCGTCGTCGACATACACGTCAGCCATGGCTGGCGTCAGGGAGAGGGCCCCCAGCGCCATGACGACAATCCATGCTGCCCGGGCGGATTCGCGCGGTTTCGCGCGCGAATCTACGATGTCCTTTCTTCTTTCACGTAACATGGCATCATTCTCCTATGGAAAGCCACGCAGAGGAGCCGTCCCGCGACCGTCGCAGATACGTGCCGACTGCGCAGAATCCAGTGCAGCCCACTGGACTGGATCAGTCCGCAAAGCGGGCCGTGGACCGTGTTTTCATGTGGGCGGAGCCCCGACTCGGAATCCAGGATTCGCCGGACGTCGGCAAATCACTCGGCAGAAGCGGCCCGGTGCATCGCATTGAGTCTCACACCGTGGCGACAACGGCGAACGCCGACGTTGTTTGCTCGGCGTCCATGTCGCGGCCCGGCTTCCCGGCGCGGCGGGAGCGGCCCCACCCGGCGGGGGTGAGCGCGCGTTAGCGCCGCGCCGAAAGAGGGCGAAGGTCGACATTGCGATGGTCAGACTTTGGCTTCTCCGGCAGTGTGTCGAACACCACTCTCCTGCAACTCGTTATCCGCCAAAGTGCGCCGGTCTTTCGGACAATCCCGGGTTTTGTGCGCGTGGCAGGTCGTGATGGGTTTTCAAACATCCATAGCGGGGGACGCAATACGCGCAACGACGGAGCGGCCTCGGGTTGGCGCTACGCCTTGACCCAAATTCGTGCGGGGGCGTAGAATGACTGTCGGTTCTAGCGGTCGGGCGGAGCGGGTGTTGCCTGGTGTTCCGGGTGACCAGTGCGTCGCAGCGAGAGTGATTCGATGACGGTAAGGGGGGGGCGCGTCGCAGACGATGCAGGTTCGGTCGAGGCGCTCGTGTCGGCCGCGACCGACGGCGACGAGGATGCGTTTCGCTTGCTCGACAGGCGTATCCGCGGCCCCGCACGCAACCAACTATTCAAGAGGCTCGGCGTAGACGGCGCGACGCTCGATGAACTCTCCCAGGAGGCCGTATCGGAGGCGCTGCAGGCCTTGGTCACGCGCCGTTTTGACCCCGATCGGGCCGCCTTTACGACGTTCGCCTACGCGGTGACACATCGGGTGGGCCTGAGGTACCGAAGGAAGGTAAGTCGCGCGAGGGAGCAGGCGACACTGGTGACCCAAGAGGACGGGGGGGACGACCTGTTTTCGCGTGTCTTCGGCCATGATCAGGAGTCGGGGCCGATGGACCTTTCACCGCTCGAGCAGATCGAGGCGATGCGCGACTGCCTTCGGGTAGAGGGCGTATCCCACGCACTTTCGGCCGAGGAGCGGTACGCTGTGATCGGACGTGCCTACGGCAATACGTTTGAGGCGATTGCGTCCCGTTTGGGGCGATCATTGGACACCGTATACCGACGAAGCAAGCGGGCGATCGAGAAACTTCGGGCGTGCATGCGAGCCAAGGGACATTTTGAGGAATAGACACGAAAGAAGCGGCTGTGGCGGCGGATAGCCCTAGTGAGGACACGAGGCGCAGCGTGAACGACAAGCGGATTCTCCAACTCGTGAAGGCCGCGTGCGAACTCGATGAGTTCGAGGCGGCCGTATCAGGCCGGGAACCGACCCTGCAAGGGGCGCCTCCGCGCCGGTCACGCCTCCTTCGGTGGGCGGCAATCGGACTGCCGGTGGCTGCCGCCGTGGCATTCATGTCCCTACGCTCGGCGCCGCTGAAGATTAGCGAGTTCCAGGCGAAAGCCGAACAACGCGCCGGCTCCGAGCCACGTTATCGCTGCACTCTGTGCGTGAGCCGGCCGGCCATCGTACGCCTCGTCCTGATCGACGAGCGTCTCGAGCGCTGGATCATCCCCATCGCCGACGATGGCGAGGCCTACGCGAAGCAGGTCGAGGAGCGATGGGTGTTTAACCCGCCGGCACACCTCAACGAGGATGACCCGCGCGGCCCGGTAAGGGCGATCTACGCGCTCGCGATCGCCACAACTGTCCAATCGCCGACCGTTGACGAACTTCTGGCGGCGATCCCGGATCCGATCGCACCGGCAGGCTCGGATGATGCCGCCGTCCGAACGGCACTCCAGCGTGTGGCCGAGGATCTGGCTGCGCGGTTCGGCTGCGCCGTTCGTGTCGAGCCGTTCGGATAACGCACCCGCCGCCTGCATTGCCGGTCCAGCTCATGCACAGACAGCTCGCACGTCAATTCGGATCGCCCAGAAGAACGAAAGCCGCCCAGTAGTAGGGGTCCGCGAACGTGCCGTCAGGGTCGGTCGACACCGTGGTCGCCGCTTTCGTCGCCAAACCACCGCGCATCTTCTCCCGTGCGGCCGCACTTCGCGGAACGGTCCGAAGCCAGCACTTCGCCTCGCGCAACGCCTCGGCTTTGGGCATGGCATTCCCCGCGCGAAATGTGCCGCGCTGCTCGGAGTACTGCCCCAGCAGATTCCCGTAGAACCGCTTCATCAACAGCGTGGTGGCAGTGTCGTCCACCTTCCATAGACTTGCCACGACGGACGGAGCCCCCGCGTACATGAAGCCCCACGGGAGCGCGATGATGCTGTCTCCCGTCTCCACACCTTTCGTTGTTTCGCACGCCGACAACACGACAAGTTCGCACGCCGTCAGCTTGCCTCGCCACTCCCTAACGAGATGATCGAGCGAAAGGAACCCGATGTCGTGGGGCGTCAGTGTCTCCGGCTGAGTGAGTGCCAGACTGGCGTGGTACGGATTGGCTTCGGAACCCACGATGCCATGGGTCGCGAAGTGTACGTAACGCTTGCGCGGAGCACTCGCCTCCACATTGGCGATCGTTGCCTCACGCCCCACGAGCATGTCGGCGTACCCGCCCGCGGCGGCAAACAGCTCCGCGAGCGCCTTCGCCTCGTGCCGCGCACCGTCGAGCGGCGGCAAGTCCCCCCCATACAAGCGGACCTGATCCAACGCATCGACTTCGGCAGCCCCCTCGGCCACGCTGCGCGAGGCCGTTCGTTGAACAGCAAGCGCGGCGGCTGGCGATCCCGCAGTAAACTTCAAACCCAATGCGCCTCGGTCGACAAGTGTCCGCCGGACGCTTCCACCCCGCCAGAACTCGACGACAATTTCCGGGCCGGTCTCCTGTCCACCGGGTTCCGATTCCCGCGCGCCATCGTCCATCGCAGCAACCAACTCCGTCGGTCTCGCAACGACCTTCCCGCCATAAGCTGTCACTACGTCCCCGCGCCGAAGGTCCGCCCGATCCGCATTCCCGCCGGACTCCACGGACGACACAGCCAATCCCAGCTGAGGGTAGTCGGGCCCACCGCCGGACCGTCCAAAGTCGGGGCCGCCAACGACAAGTGCCGAAGCGGCTGGCGCGCGATCAAGAGGACGTCCAGATCGGCCGACTTGGCATCGATTCGCGTAAATGGTCGCAGAATCCGCGTACACGATCGCCGGGCGGGCGTCCAACAGAAGCGCGGGCCGAGATGTTCCTGCGGCACCGGATTCAACCAGCAAGGACTCCATCGGAATCTGGCGCATCACGCCATCGGGGACGATGATAAGACGGCGGCATCCGAGAATGCGTTCACGTATTGGCTCCGGAAAGAGCCGCTCGAACAACTCGACGCGCGCCGACGCGCTTGGATCTTCCATACCCTCAGGGGCTCGTCCGCTCGCCAACCCTCGAACGGCGATCGTCACTAACTCTCGCAGCTTCTCGACATCCGAGGGATCGTTCGCGACGAATGTGCCCACCGGTTCTCCTTGCTCCAAGGGTGGCACCAACAGCAGCGAGACGGCATCCTCGGTCTCACTGAATATGGCCATCAGATCGCCTGTGCGCAGTGCCGCACGAACTTCTCCGGACGCCAGCGGTCTGGCATCAGGCCAAGCCTCTCTCAAGAGGACGAAAACGGCCGCTTCTGCATCACCGTGGGCCTTTCGGGCCGCGACTGCCGCGCCGGCTCTTTCTTCATAGACCGGATCGGCTGGCGATGGACGTCCTCGCGCCGATTCGTGGGCGACGCGTAGGCGTGCCTCCGCCACGCGCATCGCCGACAGCGCCTCCGCTTCCTCTTGGAGAGCCTTCTCCAACTCGCAAGCGCGTTGCGCATCGCCCACGTCTCGCAGCCGTGCGGCAAGGTCTTGGTCAGCACGAGTCAGTAAATCCAGCAGGGCACGACCACGCCCCCGTTCGAGTATCGTCAGCGCAGCGTCACTATCAGCTATCCTGATCATCAGATGGGCCAGTTCGTTGGATAGTGTTTTCAGATCCAGCGCTCCTGCATACGCAGCGCGTGCCCGTTCGTCGCCCACAATACGGGACCGCTTCTGCTCCGCGATGGTCAACGCCTCGTAGTACAGTGGCTCCGCCGCGTCATACCTTCCGTGCCGCGAAAGCAGCCTCGCCAAACGATGGAGGGCCCTGGCAGTGGCTGTGTGGCGGTCGCCCATGGATTCGCGAGCCAAGCGCAAAGCCTCACGGAAGGTGCTCTCTGCTTCCCGGAATCGCGCCCCCGCTTCCAAGGCCTCGGCCAGGGTCAACGACGCGCGAGCGACAGCGGGATGCCCGCCCCCGTACGTGTCCACCGCGAATCGGAGTGTGCGGCGCGCAACGACTTCGGCCTCCGCGGGCTTCTTTGCCGCGATCAGAATGCCGGCGAGCGTGCCCATGTATACTAGCCGACTACTATGCCGTTCATCGTGGGTTGCGTCGAAGATCCGCAAGGCCTCGCGCGCGGTTCTCTCCGCCCCTTCGACATCTCCCCGCGCTGTCAGCGCCTCGGCCAGGACAATGCTCGCGCTTGCTACGTCAGTATGATCTCCAGGGCCGTAGGCGCGACGGAAGGTGTCGATCGCTTGCTTCAGCGCCTCTTCGGCTTCCCTGAATCGACCTTTTCGCAGCAGGAGTTCCGCCAAGCCCTTGGACGCTTTGGCGAAACGGTCGTGCGACTCGCCGAGCTCGTTGCGTGTGACGGTGAACACTTGGCGCAGGAGCACCTCCGCGGCGGCATAGTTCCCGGTTCCCGCGTACAAATGCGCGAGTTGGCTGAGGTTGGCCAATCGATAGCGGTCGTGCTCGTCCGCTACGTGTCGATACACGTTCCTCGCTTCCAGGAAGAGCCGTTCGGCTTCCACATAATCACCCTTGTCCGCGACCGAAACCGCCAACCGGCTCAACAGCATGGCACACCGCCAGTGATGATCGCCATATCTCGCATGAAGAATCGGAACGGCGGCACGCAGGTGTTCCTCCGCTTCAACGAACCTCCCCACGCGATGAAGGAAGAAGCCGTAGGACATTCGGCTGAGGCCTATCCGGATGTGATCCGGCGGCAGCGCTCTTTGGAGGGCCTCGAGTGAACCTTTGTACATCGGTCGAGCCATGTCATGTTCGCCGCGGCGATCATGAAACAGGGCCAGTGTAAGCTGCAGCCGCGCTATGCTCAGCTCGCCGCCGCCGATCTTCCGTTGGCGCAGTTCGAGTTCCTCGCGGACCATCGCCATGGCTTCCTCTTTCCTTCCCCTCGCCTCTATCAGGTTCGCCAGGTTGGCAAGCGTCAGGCTGATGGACTGGTCATCGCCTACCGCCTCGGAACGGAGAATGGCCAGCGCCGCTCGGAGGTTCCGCTCCGCCAACTCGAATCGCTCCTGGTCTCGCTGACACGAAGCTACGAGCCTGAGAGTGGTCGCCACGTTCTTGTGGCTGCTTCCGAGCGCCGCTCGATAGATGCTCAACGCCTCCTCGAGGTAAGTCAGGACCTCAGCTGTGACTCCGTCGTCTTCGCGCCTCCAGCTAAGTACTGCGGCCGCAAGACCATGGAGGCTGGCCGCCATGCAAGGATGCTCGACGCCGAAGCTATTTCGGTACAAGTCGATGGCTGAACGGTAACTAGCCTCGGCATCGGCAAAACCGGAGGCCTCCACATGCACAGTGCCCAAGCGATTCAGTGTATGGGCGATCTCCAAGTGGTCGGCGCCGAGTATTGCCCGGCGATCCTCCAGGGTCTGCTGCATCGCCCCGATGGCCTCACGAAACTCGCGGCGCTGCAGCAATTCGCTCACTCGTTCGTCGCGAGCGTATGAGTCAGCAAGTCGGCACTGATCGTCGGCCGGCAGCCGCGTGATCTGTTCGAGCGAACCGGCCAGGTGTCCCCATTCGACGGTCTCCCACCAAGTGGGACCCTGGATAGCCGAATGAATCTGCCAGATTGCCCGCGCTTCAGCGTGAGCGTTCTCGAAGTCCCCCTCCCGACGATAGGCCCGAAGCCTCTCCGCCAACGCTTCCACCCGCTCCTTCACGTCGCCCGCGAGTTGCGGAATCGCCGGTTCATCCGCAGGCGGCACCATCTTGTCGCTGCAGTAAGCAGCGGCGGCTAGACCCCCCATGCAGGCCCAGGCCAATGCGGTGACACCGGCCGAAGCGACATATCGTCGCACGCGCCATCGAACAATCGTCCAACGCCTCGACATGGTCGACTCCCTAGATTCGTCGCTGTCCTATAGGACGCTCCGTGCGACCTACTCTCGCGGAGAGATTCCCAACCACGTGGCCAACCGCACGCCCCCAGGCGTCGAAGCGGTGACGCATGGCTGACCGTCCCTTGCGGTGTTAATCCCAAACTGAACATCCGAACGGCAGGACCACTGCCTACCAGGCCCACTGCCCATTATACCACGTGCCCCTCACTTCCTCTCGCTCGTTCCGCATTCGCTGCTGGCAGGAGAGGCACGCATCTATGTGCTTGTCCATCCCGTGTACTCTGTGTGTATTGGCAACAAGGGAATTACGATCTGGTGCCTCTCTGCTCCAGCCTATGGTCTCGGCGCCAGATTTCGAGTATCGCGCGGTCGCGGAGCGCGCTGCGACGGCCGCCACCGGCTCGCGCACATGACCGGATCGCACTACCGACCGGCCCCGCCTCGCCGTTCCTCCGGGGTCTGCTTGGGGTCAACCAACCTGTAACTCCGGCGGAGCGCAACCGCAGCGTCACCGTAGCGCCAGTGTAACGCCTTGGATGAACCGTGTTTTCGGCCCGAAGAACCACGTTCTTGAGGCCTTGGGACAGGTTTTCGGTATGGAGTTCCTGCTCGACACGCAGGAGGTCACAGGTTCAAGTCCTGTATCGCCCATTCCCGTAACCAACGCCTCTGCAACGACTTACGCTTCGCCGACCGCGCATGAACCTGCCCGAGATCGGCCGAAATCACCCATTGGGGGCTATAAAGGGTCTTCCAGCGAAAAGTCACAGGTTGACACGTGTGGCGCGTGGCGCGCGCGGCCCTCGATCGCAGCCGCTGGAGCACGATTCGCATCTCGCGCCGGCGTTGGGTCCGTGCAGCCCGTGAGCGCTTTTCGACACGCCCGCAGGCGCTCAAGCGGCGCGTTCCAGTCGAGCGCCGGCGCGATCCGGTCATCGGACTCGGAAACCGGGGGGCACAGGTTCGAGTCCTACCCCACGGTCCGAGCCAACCATAGAGGATCACGTCGCCCGAAGACTGCAGTGCTATCCACAGGGACATTCTGCACTTTCGTGCGCGAGTTCTCGCCACTATGGCCAGCGTTGCCCCGGATTCCGGGTTGGCGTCATTGAACCTACGCAGTATCGGTTCCGTCGGGAGTTGCCGTGGAAACGATGGCCGTGATGATTGAGCCATGGCTTCCACGACTCGAGTTTTGCGCACATATGATCATCGCCTCCGCGATCTTGTCCGATCGACGGGTGACATCGGACACGCAGCTCGGCGAGGTGTTCCTCGCTCCACGGCTCGCGGCTGGCTCACCTCGACTCGCGCCGACGTTGTCACCGTTGACGTCTCCGAAATGGACCTCCTCAAACTTCAGAAGGAAGTTCTCGATCTTCGCAAGCGCGTCGAACGCCTCGTTGTGCTGCTCCGGCTCTTTGTCATGTTGACGAGAGTGTCTGGCTTCTCGCTCGCTTGTGCCCGGCTCCCCGATAGGGGAACGAAGGTCGCGGTGCTTCGAGCAATCGATCGTTCATGTTCCGTTCTTCCGCTCCGAACCGTGCTACGCGTACTGCGGCGGCCGTCGCCTCCGTGGTCGCTCGCGCAGCGCCCGAAACGATCGTGCCGAGCACGTCTTCAACGACCCGAGTCCGCGGACCCACCGGCTCAAGCTGCCGGTTCGGCGTGGGATGAGGTCTTCGTAAGAGGTAGGTCCTCTTCCTCATTGCCAATCCGGCCGGAACGGATTCACGCCCTGATCCGCGAGTATCAACCATGATGTGGCACCTACATGGGCACGTCGGAAGTACAACCACGGGTCGCCGTTCGGTAGGTCAAACCCCGTCGTGAGGCCGTCTATGCTTGCCGCGGGGACGGCACCGGAGTCGTATTCAGCAGACTTCACGAAATCAACGAGTGATTGCGCACGTGAGCTCTGCCCCACTTCAGAATAGGCACTGGCCATCTGAGACGTACCCTCATACCAGACCCCATCCAAATCCTCATTAAAATCAAAACCGCCGGCCGTCGCGAGATTCGATTCGGCGTAGTCGAGCGCGCGCCAATAGGCGGAACCTTCATCCCCGAGCGCTAGAACCGCCCACGCCTGAGCATCCACCGGAATGACCTCCTCGTTGACGGTCACGCCATCAGTCGCCGTCCCCGTCCAGAACTTGCCCTCCTCTTCGTCCCACATACTCAGCAGGAATCCCCTGGCGTGTTCGGCACGCTCGCGCCATTCCTCTTCGGCAGTGGCCGCACCAAGCCGCAGAAACGCCGCATACAGATCGATGTTATGCTCGGTAGACTTATACTCGAGCTTCTCGGGAGTGGGTTCCCATCCTTCGAAGCCTCCTGTGTAGCCGCCGCTCCCTCGGGCATCACGACAGTTGCTCTCCACCCACTCGCCCATCTGCCGGGCCGCGTCCAGGTATTCAGCGCCGCCTTCCGATTCGTAGTACGCCAGCAACCCAAGCATGGCCCATGCGACGTTGCCGGTATGCGTGCTCACTTGGAACTTGTCCTCGAGCCACTCCTGTTCAGTCGCGTCGTACCATCCGGGCATTCGCACCGAATCCACGCGACCGTTCGGCGTCCAACCGGGTGGCAGCATGAGGTCACCACCCTGATAGGCATTCCGTATGCGCCCATCGTCATAAAACCGATCATGGTCCTGCGCATAGACTAGCGCATCCGCGATCAGCCGTGCGTGTGTCACGTTTCCCGCTGCCAAGAACGCGATCAATGCCACAGCATTGTCATATGTAAATGCCACATTTCGCATGACGACATCGAAGTCGTTGTCCGTCCGCTCTGTCTCGAAGCTGACGATGAAACGCGGGTCATTGAGCCTGGCTTTGTCGTAACGGATCTCGTCAAGGTAGAAGATAGCTCCGTCGCCTCCGTTTTCTGCGGTACTCGTCACCCATCCGAAACCTCCCAAGACGTAGCTCAGGTCGGCTCCGCTCACATCCAGACGAAACTCGTGCCATTCCGTCGAGAGCGTCACGAATCCCGTGGATACCTTCGGCGCGGAGCCCGGATACGGTACGTCGGGCAAGGGCGCTCCCGTGCCCGGGCTTCGACCAACACCCAACGCGAAGAACTCCACTCGTTCACCGCCGCTTGCGCCTTTCGCCTGCAGGATGAGCGTGCGCGCGCCGCGCAGGTCGTACCCGGCGGCAGATTCGTCACCCCAGTTAGGTACGGGGGTAATCTGGTCGCCCCGCAGGACACCATTCATGAAGTACCACCCCCCCCAGTCGGCACCTCCAGGGCGAAACTCGCAACGGATCGCGGTAGTCCCTCGGAAAACTTCCTCGGCTTGAGCTTCGTCCATGGGTGGAAGCAGGACATCCGTGGCCTCCGCAGGCATGCGTCCCCGTGCCACGAAGTGGTTCCCTGCTGCATCGACGTCGCTATAGACATCGAGCACCCCATGAAACCGGTCCATCATCCGGGCGAGGTAGCAGGGCTCCACCGGCATCGTCTCGTCAGGGCCGCCGAGGAACGTATGGAACTCCCACCAGTCCTCGTCATCGATGTCGCCATCCCCATCGAAATCTGCGAGGCTGCATTCAGGGGGAAGCGGCTCCCCCCCAGCTCCACCCAAGCAGAGCTGAAATCGCTGGCAATCCGCCAGGTCCACATCCCCATCAGTATCAATGTCCGCACAGCCAAGTGCCAACGAAACACTTGCCGAGAACATCACCCCAACCGCCATCAAAACGCACGATCCGTAAGTATACGACGCCATGTCATTGCTCCATGTTGGAACCGGCCGCGACACTACCGCTAGAATCTGTACCAGTATCTCATCCAATGCCCGGGCACTCGCCGTCTTCACGACCAGGAACAGGTTCAGTGCCCAGAGCTTCGATATAGGATTTCCCGTTCGGCGCTCGGCCGACCGATTGTCCCGGACCCACATACCATAATGCAGCGCGGCAACGGTGTTTGGAACGGTTCTGCTTGCCTAGCCATATTGCGTCCATGGATCACCGGAGGCCATCATAACAGCTTGCAGCGAACGGCGCTACAAGCAACCGGGCGCGCCGCTTGACACGTTGGACCGGCACACTCCCCGGTGTCCCACACCGCAAAGTCGGAGACCCAGCCAGCCCAAGGACCCAATCAGTACGCAGACCCATGCACCACTGCCACACATGCCCGGCGTCCGAACTTCGCAACAGTCGTCATCCTCGTTGCAGGTTTCGCTGGCCGCGCAAGGCGCGTTGCCAAGCTGGCAAGTTCCTTCAACGCATGTTTCGGCACCGTTGCAGTGCTCACCATCGTCGCAATCGGAGTCTTGACTACATGGGCCAGCCTCAAAGACTGCGCTTACCGTTTTACTCGAATCCATCTCGAGTATCAGCGGGTTCGCTAGTAGCTGGTCATCCCGGACATCACCATTCCATCCCGCAAATACGTCGAATTCGATCACCGAGTCGGGGACAAAGATCTCGATTATGGTGCCGGGCAAATAGAACTCTTCAGCGGATGGGACGGGTGCACCTTCGCTCGGAGCGGCCCACACAAGCAGTGACCAAACACAGCGCTCATCGACGCAGGACTGGCTCTCCTGACAATCATCCGGACTGAGGCACGGGACGAAGCAGACTTCCGCCTCCTCGTCACAAGCCTCTTCGGCCGTGCATGGCGGCGATCCAGCGGCGCACTCGCCGGTCTCGCAAGCTTCGAGACCGTTGCAGAAATCGTCGTCGGCGCACGGGAGCGCATCATTCGGCGTGAAGACGCAACCCGTCGCAGGGTTGCACGTGTCGTCTGTGCAGGGCTTCCCGTCGTCACAATCCAACGCAGGACCCGAAACGCAGTTGCCTCCCTCGCACACGTCTCGACCATTGCACGTATCGGCGTCACCGCATGGATTTGTGTCGTCCGGCGTGAACACACAACCACTAGCCTCGTTGCACGTGTCATCCGTACACGGGTTCTCGTCATCGCAGTCACTGTCAGCGATACATGGGACGCATTCCCCCGTACTCGGAACGCAAACCTGGTTGTCGGCGCACGCTACAACCTCGTTCTTGCAAGAGCCGTTTGTCGGGTCGCACGCGTCAGTTGTACAGAGGTCAGCATCGTCGCAGACGATCGGCACGGATACACATAGTCGGCCGGTGCACAAGTCCTCGGTACACGGGTCATCGTCATCGCAATCGGCAGACGCCTCAGGCAGACAGCCGCGATCGTGCACGGCGACGCTGACGGTATCGGAGAGGCTGTCGTTGTGCCCATTGTTGACCGTGAGTTCGAAGGTCAGCTCCGTCAACTCAGCAACCGAAGGCGCCATAAAAGTCGGCTGAGCTTCCGACGAGTCGGAAAGGGCCACATCGGGACCGGCGGTTTGCCGCCACGCGTAGCTGAGTGGATCGCCATCGAGATCACTGCTGCCAGTGCCGTCGAGTGTCACGGGCATCCCTTCATCGACGTTTTGATCCGGACCCGCATCGGCAGTTGGCACGACGGGCACGCGGCGCACGTTGATGTTGACGGTAACGGGAGCGCTGTCCCCGTCTTGGCCGCGCAGCACGAGTTGAAACGTGAGCTTCGTCAGCTCGGTGACGTCCGCAGCCCAGAAGGTGGGCTGCACGGCGGTCGCACTGGATAGGGTCACGAGGGGGCCTGCGATTTGGTGCCACCAATAGCTGAACGCACCACCATCAAAGTTGATGCTGCGAGTGCCATCAAGGGTCACGGTGGTCTGCTCGTCGACGTCTTGATCCGGGCCCGCATCTGCGGTCGGCGCAAAGTCGGCCAGCGGTCCACCGGTGGCGCCCATGTCATTCCTCAACTCACCGAGCCCGAGAGAAGAGGCGTCGTAGTATTCCGAGCCGGGGTGCCCGGCATCGATTACGGGCGAGGGGGAGACGATGCGAAAGTACTCGTCGAAAATCGGATCGAATCCGATGTTGCCCTCGCCATCGAAGCCTTGCTGGACATCGGAGAAGGTCGCGATCAACGTGTCCGAAGAATCTGATATCTGCTCGCCTCCGTCGTTGTTGTTGAATAGGATGGAGTTCAAGATGGTTATGTCGCCCTCGATCCTGTAGACAGCATGATGGGAATTCTCGGCCAGCGAGGTATTGACGATCGAGCAAACGCCTCCGCCGACGCAAACGCCGCCGCCTCTACGATCGGGCCATCGGCCACCCGCGAGGACGTTCTCCGCCACAATGCAATTGCGGATCAGTAATTCACCGGAAGCCTGATAGACGGCACCGCCGTACTCTCGGCTGGCGTCGGGAGTTTGGTAGTGGGCACCTTGCCTGCACGCGTTTGCGAGAAACGTCGTCGCGATAATCTCGGTCCGTCCTCCGCCCGCGTAAACCGCTCCACCCCGCGTGTACCTGCCGCCGTAGGCATAGATCGTATACGCTTGCGCCTCGTTCCATAGGAAGGTAGAGCGGGAAATACGCGAGTGCCCTTGAACGTCGATTGCGCCTCCCCGCGTGTTGTGTCTGGTGTCGTCCGTCGTGCCTGCGCTGTTTTGCCGGAAGACACACTCCGAAACCTCCAGGACCGCGTCGTCGGGGCCCGTGGGCCCAACGGCGCGGATGGCTCCGCCGGCGGTATCGGCGTGGTTGTCTGCGAAGAGACAGTTGTTGAGACGCAAGTTCCTGTCGGACAGCTCGGCGAGAAGACCGCCGCCGTTCGGGCCAGAGTTTCCTCTGAAAGTGACGTAGTCCAAGGTGGGATACGATCTCACGAGGTGCAGGCCGCTGTGGTTGGATCCTTCGATTCGAGTCCAAAGGAATGCGCTTCCATCGATCGTATCCTCGAAGTAGATCCCCGCCCAGCCAAGAGCGTTCCCCGCTGCAGACTTGAAAACTACCGGGGATTCCCGTGTGCCCAAAACGCGCAGAATCCCATTGACCACGATGTCGTAGTCTCCGGCGACGTGTACCTCGACGCCGGGGTCGATTTTCAACTCAGCGATCCTCAGATCGCAGGTGACCATCACCGGCGAGTCGGCGATAGACCAAGTTTCATCCAGTACCGCGCCGCACACGTCGATCGCGGCACTCGACTGGGTCCACAGAAGCAAAAGTAACGACGCGATGGACGATGACTCGAGTATCCTCACTGCGCTCGCCCTCCTTTGAAGTGCCATTACTGGCAGTCAAACTATGTGCCGAATCCGAACATACTACTTAGTTCCCTGCAACGAGGGAAGAGAAATCGAAAAGAACCAAGTCCTCTGCATTGCTGAGCACGTCAGTTCACTTGTGCCTGCCGCCCATTCCGTACCTGTTGTCAATATGGGATTCACGCTTTGCCTCCCTTCAGGCCTCAGCCACGCTTTCATCGTGTGATGTTGACGGCTGGAAAGGCGGGAGAGCGGCATGCCGTGGCTTCGGATTATGGTCGTTGTGGTTCGCGGGCTGCTCCTCGACCGCGCCGATCTCGCAACTGAGAATCCCGCATTGCGGCAACAGCTGGCAGTCGTCGTCGAACAGAAGACACGATCTGGTTTGAGAACGCGCGACCGAATCTTCTGGGTATGGCTGTCCCGGCTTTGGGCAAATTGCCGCTCCCCGCTCGTGATCGTCCGGCCCCACACCGTTGTTCGACGGTATGCCCAAAGCCTCGAGCTCTATAGGCGTTGGAGGCCGCGAGGGACGCCTGGACGGCCCGGGATTGCCCCTGGAATCCGGAATCTGACACGACGCATGTGCCGCGAGGACCCGACCTGGGGCAGACCACCAATCCGCTCCGAGTTCACGTTGCACGGCTACGTTGTCTCCGAGACGACAGTACATCAATACATGATTCGTCATCGCAGGCCGCCGTCAGAAACATGGCGGACACTCCTCGACAACCATCTTCGCGGTATCGTAGCGATCGACTTCTTTACTGTTCCGACGGCCACGTTTCGCATTCCCTTCGCATTCGTCGTGCTTCGCCACGATCGACGCATTGTGGTTCACTTCAACGCCACAGCGCTTCCACCTGTGGCGTGGACGGCGCCGCAGATTGCAGAAGCGTTTCCGTTCGACGAGTCAACGCGTTTCTTGATCCGTGATCGCGAGTGGATCTACGGAGCGTTCTTCCGCGAGCGGGTCGAAAACCTCAGTATCGAACAGGTCGTCATCGCACTACGGTCGCCGTGGCGGAAGGATCATGTAGCATGTTGCACCTCATTGGTTCGGTCCGGTGAGACCTCCGGGAATCTCCTTCGTTCGGATAGCTTCTGCCCTTGGCTCTTGACCGGGCCGCTGCCATTGACGGGGTCGTAGAGGCATTCACCC
>JAJDDX010000358.1 GCA_029260055.1 Phycisphaerae bacterium | reverse complement strand
CACGGCACCGCCTTCGACATTGCCGGTCTGGGCGAGGCCCATCCCGGCAGTATGAAAGAAGCGCTAAGGCTTGCCTGTCGACTTGCCTCGACCGCCGCTTCCACCACACGTGTGGAGGCACCTGCCGTCATACCCAAGGGGTAGTCATTCGCGGCGGGATGTGCCTCGTTCTTTTCGCTCCGAACCCCGGACGAAGTGACTTTTCATCGAGAAACCCCGGAATCCGTCGCGCTCTACCTGTTGTCGGGGCCTATAATAGCGTGCAGCCACGCGTTACGCTGAAGGTCTAGACACGGGTCCCGTTACATATCGTCGCACGGGCCCCTTTGTCGATGTGACAATGGCGCGGAGACCACCATGCACGTGTCGAATCGAGTTCGTCGGGCGCGCGGCGCCGGAGCAACCGGGCTAATCCCGACGGCGGACAGCGGCAGCAGCCGTCCATCCCCGGGAGGAGGCGACTCATGTCGATGACGCGACTAACGTCCTTTGTCGTTTCGATCTGCCTCGGCTTCTCCGGAGGAGGGCGGGATGCGGTGGCTCAGACGTTGCGTGAGCACGTCCGTGCGACCAAGCCCGCGGCTAGCACATCCTGGCTGCCGTTGGCGGAAGCCGGTTCGTCACGCACCGTGTCCGTGACAGGCGACCTGAATGCGGGGCAAGAGATTGCGGTCACCACGCCCGGCATTGAGCTGACGCGGCTGTCCGCCCCGGATGGGGCGGTGTACGACCGGCTGACGATCCCCGGCGGCGGTGCCGCGGCGCCGCGAGTTGGGTCGCCCGAGATGCCGTTTACGGCTTTCTACCTTGAAATACCCTACGGGGTGGATGTGTCGTTCGAACTTGCCGGCGATCAGCCCGCCAGCCTCGGAACCGGCTTTCACCTCTTCCCGGGGCAGCCGGACCACCTCGTGGACGCGGCGCCCGCTCCCTTCGCGGTGGATCGACGAGCTTACGCCGAAGACGGTTTCGTGCCGGAAGCGCCGGTGTCCATTGTTCGGACCGGGTTCATCCGCGGAAGGCGCGTCGCACTGGTGAGGGTATACCCTGCGAGATACAACCCCGCCACGACCGAGCTACAGGCATTCGGAACGGTGACCTTCCGTTTGGTGTTGACCGGCGACACTGACCCGTCAGGCGCGCATCACAGGGCGAGGCTCGCCAACGTCGATTCGGAGCAAAGCGCCCGACGGTTGATCCGTAACTACGAACCGATCGCGCATGCCGGCGATGCTCCGCCGGACCGGACGACGACGACTGATCCGGCTGTGTACGTCATCATCGTGGCTGACGCGTTGTATGAAGAGGTCCTGCCACTGGCCGAGTGGAAGCGCAAGAAGGGCTTTGACACCCGCGTGGTTCGCGCGACGGACATCTACAACCGCCCGGGACAAATCACCGCAGGCCATATTATGCAGTTCATCCGGACCGCCTTCTGGTCGTGGGATCCGGCGCCGTCGTACGTCTTGTTCGTCGGCGACCATCAAGATCTACCGGCGCATCCGCTGCCCCTCGGGGAGTCCGGGGACTTGCCGTATGCACTGGTGGATGACCCGTGGCTACCCGACCTGGCGATCGGTCGCCTCCCGGTTCACACGCCGGCTGAGTGTGCGACCCTCGTCGACAAGATCCTGCGGTATGATCGAACACCCGATCCGGGCGATTGGTACCGATCGCTTCTCAGCGCGGCGCATTTCGAGGACCCGCCGCCACTCGATCAGGTCGACTTCGCCCATTTCAACGAAACGGTCATGACCGTCTATCAGTTCCTCGTCAACGCGCAGGGGTGGACCGGTTACACGGCCTTGCGCGCACCCTTCGACACGTGGGATCCCGGCCAGGCTTTTCACTGGACACCGACCTTCGGCTCCAATGCCCATCTCATGACCGTACGAGACCATCACTGGGGTTCGACCTATCCCGATCCGGTACCCCAGTGGATCGTGGATCAATTCAGGACGATGGACGACGCGAGCACGGCGCTCTCGACCGCGATCAACGCGGGTGTCGGCTTGGTCCTCTACGATTCGCATGGTGGACCGGGGGCTTGGACGAGCCTTCTTTTCGACCATGCCGACGCAGAGGCGCTCGAAAACGGAGCCATGACTCCGGTGGTACTGAGTCTCGGATGCCAGACGGCGGACTTCACGAACGAAACCGGCGGCCAGCCTGCGGATTGCATCGCCGAGACGTTGCTGAAACATCCCTCCGGCGGTGGGATCGCCTACTACGGATCCACCATGGTCTATCATGCCCAAAACGGTATCGAGCTTCTCTACGGCATGCTGGCCGGGCTGTGGCCCGAGTTCGATCCCGCCCATGTCGATGACCACTACCCACCGTCCATGCGCTTGGGTGAAGCCATGAACTTCGGCATCTGCTACAAACAACTCTACCTCGAATCGGCTCTAGACGAAGTGAGGACCTTCGTCCTGCTCGGTGATCCCGGTTTGATGCTGCGCACGCGCAAGCCGAAACGCTTCAGGGTGGAGTACCCGCTGGAGGTGCCGCGCGTGCGACCCGTGGATGTACGGTTGAGGGTGTTCGACGGGCACGACCCCGTTGTGGGCGCACGGGTGGCGATCTCGATGCCGTACACCAGCCAGAGCTGGATCGGGTTTACCGACGAACGTGGGATCTGTGTGCTTTCCGACATCGAGTTACTCTACGCAGGTTCGTACGATCTCGTCATCAGTGCGCATAACTACGTGCCCCATGAAACGGCGGTCACCGCGGCTGACGTGTTGATCGTGCGGCCGGACGGTTCATCGCCGTATCGAACGATCCAGTCCGCGGTTGACATGGCTCGCGACTGGGATCTGATCGAATTGGCGCCGGGTACCTACACCGGTCGCGGGAACACCAACGTCAGTTTTCGCGGAAAGAGGATCACGGTCCGATCGCAAACGCGTGACCCGGAGGATTGCGTGATCGATTGCCAAGGCTCCGGGCGTGGGTTCAGCTTCCGCGGCGGCGAGGACGGTTTCTCCGTGCTGGAGGGCGTGACCATCATCAACGGAGACGCGCTCGGCGGCGGCATCTACTGCGGGAATAGTTCGCCGACGATCAAGCACTGTCGGATCATGGGTAACGCCACGAGCACGCATGGAGCCGGCTTGGCTTGCGTCCGGTCCTTCCCCAAGCTGTACGGATGTGTGCTATCCGGCAACGTGGCCGGCGCGCGGGGCACCGGCGGAGCGGTCTACTGTGACCAATCCTCGCCGCTGATCGTCAATTCCACGATCGTCGGCAATACGGCGGCAGGACTCGGCGGCGGGTTGCACTGTGTGCGCGGCAGCGATCCCGAATTCGTCAACACCATCATGTGGGGCAACACCTCGGGTGTCGTCGGGCATGCGGTGTTCCACGATCCATCCTCAACGGTGACGTTCAAGTACTCCGATGTGCCCGCGATCGACGTAGCGGGACTCGGTGAGACGTACTGGGGTGATGGCAACATCGACGCGCACCCGCTACTTGTCGACATCGACGGCGAGGACGACATCCCCGGCACCCTGGACGATGATCCGAGGTTGCGGCCGCTCTCGCCGTGTGTCGATGTCGGTGCCAAAGAATTGGCACTCCCGGACCTCTCGGTCGACATGGACGGCAATCCTCGCGTGGTCAACGGCCTCATCGACATGGGGGCCTTCGAAAGGCAGTAGCACGCCCACCCGGACGCGCTTGATCTAGAGCAATCTAGAACAATCTCGAGCCGGTGTAGCGTCGCCCTTCATGGGCGGCGCCGAGTGCCTCGGTACGGCCGGCGCGGGCACAAGCCCACGGATTGCAGTCCGTGGGCCTGGCTCATCGTTTCTTATGATCGCTGCTCACGGTTGGGTGAGTTCGGCCATCCGCCGACTTGCCGGTTCGAAGCCGGGGTCGGCGTCGAGGATCTTGCGGTACCACGTGACGGCCTCCTCGCGGCGGCCAAGGCGCAGCAGGGTCTCGGCGAGGACATAGGCGTTGCCGATGTCGTTCGGGGCGAGTTCGACGGCTCTTCGCAAGGCGGGCTCCGCCTCGGCGAACCGGTTCTGAAGGTACCTCGCCCGCCCGAGTACGGTAAAGGCCGCAGCGCTGTTCGACTCAACCTTCACAACGGTGCGGGCGATCTCGATCGCCTCGTCGAGGCGCGACTGCGCCAACAAGACCTCGGCTCGGATCGTGCGAAGGCGGTTTGACTCTGGCGACTGCGCGAGGGCGCGATCGAGTGAGGCGTGAGCATCGTCGAACCGTTTCTGCTTTCGGTAGAGCGATGCGAGATTCCCGAGCATGGTCGTATCGCTCGGGCGGCCTTCGATAATCCGTTCCGCCAGGCCGGTCAGCCGCGTCCAATCTCGCGAGTGCTGGAGTTGCTCGAACTCGGTGATGAGCGAGTTGGTCGAACCCGTAACCCGGTGCATAGCCTGGTCCAGCGGATCGCGCATCTTGAACCATTTGCCGCGCGGCAGCTTCTCGGACCGATCGAAATGCTGCTTGGCGCGGTCCCGCTCGCCCAGGCCCGCGTAGGCGCGAGCGAGATAGTAATGTGCCTGGAAGTCGCTCGGCGTCTTTCGAATCGCACGCTGCAGGTGAGTCAGGGCGCCGGCGAAGTCCTTGCGACGCAAGGCCACACGCCCGAGTCCGATATCGCCGAGGCTGTCGCGAGGAACGGCTTCGGCGTACAGGGCAAAGCTGTTCTCGGCGCTCTCGTCATCGCCGCTTTCGAGGTGCAGGTGCCCGAGGCGTGCGTGTGTCATGCCGTATTCGGCGTTCAGTTCCAGGACCCGATGGAACTGCCGCAACGCGTCATCCGACCGGCCCGTAAGCTGATAGACGCAGCCGAGGTAATAGGGCCACCGGAAATCTCGCGGATCGGCATCTTGCGCCTGTTGGAAGTACCATTCCGCGCTCTGATGGCAGTCGAGGCTCTCGCTCACCTGTCCCATCGTGCCGAGCGTGGCGGCTGTGCGCGCAGCCGACACGGCAGTGAGCGCTCGGGTCAAGGCTTCGGCGACGGCGGGCTCGCAGGTGGGCAAAGCCGGCGGCGGAGGGAGACCCCGCGCCGAGCACCAGGCACCCAATCGGTCCAAATCGAGATGGCCCACACGCATACCATCCGCGGTGCCTTCGTACGCGGGCTGCGGCGGCGCCAAAGAGACGGACAAGTCGCGCGGCACGACCGACATCGCCTCGTCGGGCCATGATGGTCGCGATGTCGGCCACAGCAGGTAGACCGCGCCGGCGGCCACGATGACGCCGAGAATCACGTCCGTAACAGACGGCCCCCGACGCCGCTTCGTGTGGCGCGGCCCCTCGTGTGATTCAGGGGCGGCCGATCGGTCTTTCTTCTTGCCACGTGTCCGGCGTGTCACGGTGTAGTTCCGTCTGGCACGGCGCCCGGGTGTGCCCTGAAGTCAGGCGCTTTGCCCTGTCCCAGTCGTAAATGAGCGTTGACCGGAAGAGCGGTCCACGTCTCTCGTGTGCCGCCAAGCCAGGTCACCGTCAGTCGCTCGATGACCTTGGCCTCCGCGAGCCCGATATGGACTCGCGGGTCGTTGCTGCCAAGGTAGCCTACGTGCGGGCGTACTTCACGCCGCCACGTGCGGCCGGCGGCTTCGATCTCGATCCTGGCGTTGATGGCCGAGGCGCCGCCGGTGCCCGCCGTCAGTGCGACCGTGGTCCACGCGTTGTCTGACGCGTTCTCGTTCCTCAGGAGTTGGGCGGGCCCGCGGTTGTTCGTGACCAGCACGTCGAGGTCACCGTCGTTGTCGTAGTCGCCCAGGATGGCCCCGCGACTCATCTCTGCTACACGCAGCGCCGAACCGGCGGAGGCACTCTGGTCACGGTACTTGCCGTCCTTATCACGACGGACGAACTGGTTCGGCTCACCGTAGGGGTTGTCCTTGGCCAGTGGTTCGAGCAGACGGTTCACCGCGCCGTTAGCGATGAAGACCTCCAAAGTGCCGTCATGATCCTGGTCGAGCATAGCCACGCCGAAGCCGGTGTAGGGCACGCCCCAGCCGTCAAAGCCCCACTGGTGGCTCACATCCTCGAAAGAGCCTCCCTCGTTGCGAAGGCAGAGGTGCGCCTGGTCATGGATGTTCGTGACGAGCAGGTCGAAGTCGCCGTCGGAATCGAGGTCCTCAGCTACGACGCCCATGCCGGCGATGGCCACACCGTCACTATTGAACGCAGCCCCGGCGAACAGTGCTTCGTCTACGAAGGTGCCGTCCTGTTGGTTGACCCAGAGGAATGCCGGCGTCGCGTCGTTCGCGACGTAGATGTCGACCCAGCCGTCGCCGTTGAAGTCCACGGTGATGACCCCGAGGCCGTTGCCGCGGGCCGAGGCGATCCCGGCCGACTCCGTCACATTCTCGAAGCGCCCGTCGCCCAGGTTTCGGTACAGATGATCGCCGGCCGGCGAGTCGTACGTCGATGGACTGCAGTAGTCCGGAATGCCGCCGGGATCGTAACACCGGTGCTCCCTCGTGGCCGACCAGTCGACGTAGTTGACGACGTACAGGTCCAGCAGGCCGTCGCGATCGTAATCGAAGAAGGCGGAATCAGTGCCGAAGCCCTCATCGCCCACGCCGGCACGAGTCGTCGCGTCGCTGAACGTTCCGTCGCCGTTGTTTTCCAGCAGCACGTTCGGGCCCAGGCGCGTGACGAAGAGGTCCGCGTCGCCGTCGTTGTCGTAGTCGGCGGCCGCGCATCCCATCCCGTAGCCCGGGACATCCGCGCCGCTGGCGCTGCTGACATCCACGAAACGCCCGGTGCCGTCGTTGCGGTACAGCCGATTTCGGTAATCCGCGTTGTCGGTGCCGATGAGGCCGCTTTGGACCAGGTAGATGTCCACATCACCGTCGTTGTCGTAATCGAAGAAGGCTCCGCCGGACCCCTCCTCTTCTGGGAGGTAGTAGTCGCCCTCCACGCAGCAAGTATGCATGAATTCGATACCGGCCTCATCGGTCACGTCGACGAAGCGCGCCGGGGCGGTGGGGGGCGGCGAGTGCGCGGGGACGGGGCTTCTGTGCGCTGCATCCGCGGGCGGGCCGCCTGACGGCATGGTTGTTCGGTAAGCCATGAGCGCGACGACGCATGCTGCGGCCACGGCGAGCGGAACGGTGGTTCGGACTGCCGCTCGACGCATCCAACCTCGCTCTGGTGTGGCTGTCATGCCGGTTGTCATAGGCAGGCAAGCTCGGACCAGAGGGTGGCCTCACGTCCGCTACAACAGCGGTGCGGTCCGCCGGCTACTTCTTCTTGGCTTTCTTCTTGGCCGATTTCTTGGTCGCCTTCTTGGCGGAGGTGGCCTTCTTGGTGGTGCTCTTCGTGGTCTTCACGGCCTTCTTCTTCGTGGCGGGCCGCGAGGCCGGGGCTTTGGCCTTCGCCTTCGCCTTCGCCTTCGGCTTCGCTTTTGCTTTTGCTTTTGCCTTGGTCTTTGCCGCGGCTTTCTTCGAAGCCTCCGCTTCCTTCTTGGCCTTGGCGGCTTTTGCGGTCTTGGTCGATTTGCCGAGTACCACCTTCTTGACGGCGGTGCGCTTGACCTTCGCCTGCTTCTTGGGCTCGGCCGGCTTGGCGGCTTTCGCGGCTGCGGCGATGGCCGTCTGGGCGGCCTTGCTTTGTTTAATCTTCTCGTCGGCGGGGAGGATCTTCAGGCCCGTATAATACCCGTCGTGCTCGACCCGTTCGAGTTGAGCCTCGACGTCGTCCCTCTCGATCGCCTTGAAGAGCGTCAGTACGAGCCCCCCGGATGCCCCGACGAGCTTCCAGCCGAACGGAATGATCTCCTTGGCACCGAGCGGCTTCCTGGCACCCGACTCCACCGGAGCCTCGGTCTTCGGTGCTGCAGCTTCTCCGCCGTTGGTATCCGCGGCCGCATCAACGGGCACTTCCGCACCGTTGGTCGGTTCGCCCGCGTCGGCAACAGCTTCCGCGTCGTCTTTGGTGATGTTCTTAGTCGATGTCACAGCCAACTTTTCCCGGGATCCACGATCCGTAACGATAATCGCCCGCTCGCACAAGTTGAGACGGCTTCTCGGCCGACCGCTGGCCTGCACAGCGCCATCCGCAAACCACCGTCGTGCGATGGGAGCAAGAGGGACGTAAGATAGCCATTTTCGCCGCGTGGGGCTAGCCCCCTCGCCAGAGCCGATACTGGACCGCGTCGATCCTCCGACTATAATCCTGCAACCCGCTTCAGGGCAATACCCGCGGGCGGTCGCTGCGGCGCTCGTAGCTCAATTGGATAGAGTAACTGGCTTCGAACCAGTAGGTTGGAGGTTCGAGTCCTCCCGGGCGCATTCGCCGCCGATACGCCAAGTCCGTGCGGCCGCCGAGCCGTGCATAGGCCCCATTCGTCCTCCGCCCCGAGCCCGTTAGTCCTCCGGCTCGAGGATCGACATGAAGGCCTCCTGCGGAATCTCGACGTTTCCGACGGTCTTCATGCGCTTCTTACCCTCTTTTTGCTTCTCCAACAGCTTCCGCTTCCGGGTCACGTCGCCGCCGTAGCACTTGGCGGTCACGTCCTTCCGGAAGGCCCGGATCGTCTCGCGGGCGATGATCTTGCCCCCGATGGCCGCCTGGAGCGGAATCTCGAACATGTGCCGCGCGATTTCCTTCTTGAGCCGAGCGAGCAGCTTGCGGCCGCGCCATTGAGCCTTCTCGCGGTGCACGATCACGGAAAGTGCGTCGACCGGCACGCCGTTGACCAGAATGTCCATTTTGACGAGATCGCCCGGTTCGTAGCCGGTGATCTCGTAATCGCACGTCCCGTACCCTCGCGTTACCGTTTTGAGCTTGTCGTAGAAATCGTAGATGATCTCCGCCAGCGGCAGCTCGTAGGTCATCATGACGCGCGTGGGCGAGAGATACTCCGTCTTCTTGTGCGTGCCCCGACGTTCCATCGAGAGCTGCATCACGGTGCCGACGCTCTCGGCGGGGATGATCATCTGCACGTCGACGATCGGCTCGCGGACCTCCTCGACGGTCGACATGTCGGGCACTTCACTCGGCGATTCGATGCGGTACACCTCGCCGCTCTTCAGCGCCACCTCGTAAGTCACCGTCGGCGCGGTCTGTACGACCGAGACGTCGCCCTCACGCTCGAGCCGCTCCTGGATGATCTTCATGTGAAGCAGGCCGAGGAACCCGCAACGGAAGCCGATGCCCAGCGCATCAGAGCCGACCGTGGCATAGGTAAACGAGCTGTCGTTGAGCCACAGTTTTTCCATGGCCTCGCGCAGTTGGTCGGTGCCGGTGCCCAGGCCGGGGAAGAAGTCGCAGTAGACCATCTGCTGCGGAGCTGCGTAGCCGGGCAGCGCCTTGGCGGTGGGCCTCGCGGTGTGCGTCACCGTGTCGCCGATGTTTACGTCAGCGATCGTCTTGATGCTTGCGAGAAGATAGCCTACCTCGCCGGCGCTCAACGATTCGACGGACGTGGTCTTGGGCGTGAACTTGCCGACTTCCGTGACGTTGTACTTCCTTCCGATCGCCATGAACTCGATGGGGTCGCCCTTGCTGATCGAGCCATCGAGCACTCGCAAGTGCGAGATCACACCGCGATGGGGGTCCGGCTTGGCGTCATAGACGAGCGCCCGAAGCGGGCCTGTCGGGTCCCCCTTCGGCGGCGGAATCCGTTCGATGACGGCCTGGAGAAGATCGTCGATGCCCGCTCCCGTCTTGGCACTGGTAAAGACCGCATCGGATGCGTCCAGACCCAGGACCTGCTCCGTCTCCAGGGCGATGTCCTCGGGATGGGCGGCCGGCAGGTCGATCTTGTTGATTACCAGGATGATCTCGAGGTCCGCCTCAAGCGCGAGGTAGGCGTTGGCTACCGTCTGCGCCTGGACACCCTGCGTCGCATCGACCA
>JAJDDX010000357.1 GCA_029260055.1 Phycisphaerae bacterium | reverse complement strand
CGCCCATCGGTCCGCCGCCGCACATGTCGCAGGTACTGTCCGGCCCGAGCCAGAAGCCGCCCGTCTCGAAGCAGGCGATGTCCCCCGTGATCGCGCAGGTACCATCGGCGTAGCAGCAGGCGCCGTCGCCCATGGGGCCGCCGCCGCACATGTCGCAAGTGGTGTTCGGGCCGAGCCAGAAACCCGGGTTGGCCGGGTCGCCCATGCAGGCATCGTGCGTAGTGATCGCGCAGGTGCCGTCCGGATGGCAGCACGCCCCCTCTCCCCCGGGGCCGCCACCGCACATGTCGCACGTGCTGTCCGGCCCAAGCCAGATGCCGTCAACACACTCTTGCATCGGAGTGATGCTGCATGTGCCGTCCTGGTGGCAACATGCGCCGGGGACGTTCATGCGCGGCTCGCCGAGCGCCGGTTTCACCGCACGCTCGCTCACCGTCCTCCGCTGTGCTTTTGGGGCCCCCAAAGCCAGACTCGTACAGCACATCAGTGTGAAGAGCCCATAACCCAGTTTCGTGCCTCTCATGCCTTCGTACCTCCCGTTTGATGTAACCGCCTGCACACGCCACCAACCCGGCCCCACGGCGGAACATGTACTACTTTAACCCAACCCCGGCCCCGGCGTCACCCGACGCCCGCGGGTCACTCAGCCAGCCTCGCACACACGAGGCCCACGAGCCTGTAGGCAACAGTTGATAGACGGAGGCGTCCGGATTTTGGCGCGAGCCCGGTTTTTTTCGGAGCTGAAGTCCTCGCCGGGCCGATAATCGCGTCCCCGCCGGGCCGACGGGACCGCAAGCCGGACTGGAACGCCCGGCTTGAAATCGAAGGGTCGTCTTGGGATGATGGGCATCAATGACGCACGCCAGTCGAACGCACCCGAGCTTCCTCCTGCGGCTTCGTGACCGGAAAGATGAGCTGAGCTGGTCACGGTTTCACGCACGCTACGGACATTTGCTCTACCGATACGCGCGATCGCGCGGGGCGTCGCACACAGATGCGGAAGACGTCGTGCAGGAGGTGGAAACGCAGCTTTTCCAGGCGATCGGCGGGTTTGAGTACGACGGCCGCAGGGGTAAATTCCGTTCGTACCTTCGGGCGGCGGTGATTCATGCCCTGACGCGACGGGCGAGTAAGGAATCCCGTCAACCTCCCGGGTTGGATCCACGCTCATTCGATTCCTGTGCGACCGAACGAGAGATGGACCGCGACGCGGAATGGGCGCGGGAGTGGCAGCTTCAGCGGCTTCGGCGAACGATGCAGGACTTGGCCGACGAGTTTGACCCTACGACCCTGAAGGCATTCGAGATGTCCGTTCTGGCGGGTAAACCCGTGACGTACACCGCGGAAATGCTCGATATCAGCATCTGGAGCGTCTACCGGGCCCGAAAGAAGGTGCTCGAACGGTTGAAATCGAGTCTCGGTGAGGCGCGTCCGGAAGAGGATGTATAGGACGTTTGGGCGATTCCGAGGTCCGGCACCCAAGTTTGCCGCATTTGGCGCCAAGATCGAGTTTTGGGCGTCTATCTAGTTTGTGTGGAGTCTTTGTGACGTGAGCGAGCCCGGACATAGCTCTTGCCTTCAGTGCGGCTGGTCCCCCGGGGGGTCGCTGCGCGCCGGCGAAAGACGCTGCCCGAAATGCGGGGCGCTGTTCGGTGCGAGACGAGGCGCGTTCGCCACGGTTGGGCAACCGGCTGGCCACAGCGATGATGCGGCCTGCGTCCTTGCACCGGAAGATGAAGCCCTGGTGACGGACCTCCAATCCGCTTTTGAGTATTACGTGGAGCCGCTCGCCAAGTCGAGCGTCTGTTGGCTGGGCGACGGCGGCGGCAGCAACTCGGCGGTCTGCGGAGCCATGGCGGACCCACCCTTCACGCGAGGTACTCGGCTCGACGACTTCGAGGTCATCGAGGAGCTAGGTCGCGGGGGAATGGGCGTCGTCTACCGCGCAGTGCAGTGTTCGCTCGGGCGAGAGGTGGCCCTGAAGGTGCTGCCGGGCTTCGCTCGGTTCGGGCGGACCGCCGTCCAACGTTTCCGAACGGAAGCCGCGGCCGCGGCGCGCCTTCACCACACCAACCTCGTGAGCGTCTATGCCGAGGGCGAACATGACGGCCAGTACTACTACGCCATGGAACTTGTCGAGGGAGGGAGCCTCGACGTGGCCATGCGTGCTCCGTCCGATTGGCTTCACCTGCCGGCTGAGCCGGATGACGCGCCGACCGGCGTGCCGTCGGACACACCACCGGCTCGAACCGTCCGGCAACCCCTGCGAAGCAAGTCATCCAAGGTCACTTACGTCCATGGCAGGACGGCGAAGGACTATCGACTGCTTGCGTTGCGACTTGCCGAGGTCGCCGAGGCGCTGGCGTTTGCGCACCAGCGCGGGGTAATCCATCGGGACGTCAAACCACACAACCTTCTGCTGGGCAATGATGGCCGACTCCAGTTGACGGACTTCGGTCTCGCGCGGCTCGATAACGCGCCTCAGATCACCAGTCCGGGCGAGGTGATGGGTACACCGGCGTACGTGGCTCCGGAACAGGTGCGGGGGCAGACCGACCGCATCGATCAGCGCACGGACGTCTATTCGCTGGGCGTTACGCTCTACGAGTTGCTGACTCAAAGGAAGCCGTTTAGGGGCGAGTCGCGCGAGCAGATCATGCTCGATGTCTGCAGCGAGGAGCCGACCGCGCCGCGGAAGCTCGTCCCTCAGATACCCGTCGACCTCGAGACGATTTGCCTGTGCGCGATGGCGAAGGAGTCGGAACGCCGATACCCGACCGCCACGGCCATGGCTGAAGACCTTCGGCGGGTAGGGGAAGGGCGCCGCATTCGGATGCGTCGACCCAGCGGGATACGCCGAGCATCGCGCTGGATCGGTCGGCACCGGGCTGTGTCGCTGGCGACCGTCACGTCGGTCGTCGCGCTGTGTGCGATTGCGGCATCGACCCTACAAGCACGCTCGGCGCGCATGCAGGACGCGCGGCAGTTGATGAAAGAGGCGTACGAGCAGCTTGCCTACCACGACTACCGTACGCCTGACCACGTTGAGGCCAAGATCAAGCTTGCGATGAAGCTGGGGCTGCCGGCTTCGGAGGCTCATCTCGCGCAGGCCCTCGCGGCGCACGGTCGCCTGGACGAGAAGGGAGCGGCGACACACCTCGGGCAGTTGCTTGATACGGCACCGGATGACCTTCGCGCTGCGTACCTGCTTGCGTGCGCGCAATGGAGCGATGGCGACACCACCGAGGCGATGCGAACCTACGCACAGGCGGAGCAGCGCGGGCCGCCCGTTCGGGCAGACGCCTGGTTCTTCCGGGGACTTGCGATTCACTTTGCAGACCCGGCCGCTGCGATCGAATCGTATCGGCAGGCGATCAGTGTCCGGGCGCGGGAGCACGGATTCTATCCACAAGCGGTGCTGCACTTGGCACGGGCGCGTAATCAGCAGCTTTACTCCACGCGCAGCTTGGATTCATTCTCGGAAGCAGTGGAGAGCCTGGAGCAACTCGTCGCGCACGAGTTGTTCGGCGCGTATCCGCACTACCTCCTGTCCATCGCGCATCGGTTTGCGGCTGAGGTCTACCGTGGCAGCAGCGGCACCCGCGGTGATTCCCTGGTGGACGAGCACTACGCCGCAGCCTTGGATTGGGCGCGTCACGGACAGCAGATCGACCCGGAAGATGATCGCCCGGTGACGGCTGAGGCGGAGTGCCTCGAAAGTATGGGCCGGCTGGAAGAGGCGATAGGTGTACGCACGCGGGCCATCGACACCGCTCACTACGATCAAGCCAGGTGGGAGGGCGTTCACTACCGGTGGAGGCTTCGTTTCTGGACGGGTGACTACGACGGCGCCCTTGCGGACCTGGAGGCTTGCAGCGGATTCGATCCGACTCATAGAGGGTATTCTTCGTTGTACCCCGCCATCGTGCTCGCCGAGATGGGCGACCACGACGCCGCTTTGCAGCGTGTGCGCTCACTGGTGGAGAGTGAAACGGACCACGCCCAGGACTTGATCTGGGCGGCAACCGGCATGAGGCTCTTGGGGCGGGAGGACGAGGCTCAAGCCTTGCTCGACGTCGACCCAGCCACACTGGATTACGCCACCGGATTGGCACCTCCGCAGAGCGAAGCGTGGATCAGAAAGCTCTTTGACTTCTGTCGCGAAGGCGGAAGTATTACTATGGCAGAGCTCGAGGCCCTGGCCAAGGAGTCCGCGACGCCTTGGAAGCTCTGGGGGGAAGCGTATTTTCACGGGGCCGCGATGGCTCTCGCTGCCGGTGATCGTCCAAAAGCACGCGACTACTTCAGGCAGGCGTATCGATCCTTCGACAGTGAGCTGCGCTACGCATACCACGGGAAGCTGCTGTGGACCCGCATGCAGGCGGATCCACTATGGCCTGCGTGGATTTCAGCACCCGAAGATCGGCGTGAGGGTACGGAATAGGAACGAGGCATCGGCCGGTAGAAAAGAGAAAGATGGGAAAGAGACCTATGGCAACCACGGGCAAGACTGACTTGGGGGCGCTGGTTGCGCTATTCGGCACGGTGGCTGCGCTGGCAGTCGGTGTCGCCGGGGACTTGCGGGCGGCGCCGCCGCTGGAGCCGCTTCCGGCGCCGGACTACTCGTTCGATCTCTCGTCACCCTCCGTCGGGGACGGCACCGTTGCGGCAGCGGACATTCTTTTCGTCTCGTATCCAAACCCGATACCCGCTCTTCCGGGCGCCACGCTGGGCTTGCCGTCACTGTTGGACGATCTGGACGCACTTTCGTCGGGGAACGGCCCGATGTTGCCGACAGACGAGTTCGGTCTCGTGTTTTCCGTCGACCGGCAGAGCGTGGGGGCGGCCGCCCCTGATGAGGGCATGGTCGCCGCCGGCGTGCCTTACAACGTCCAGGATCAGTCGACGCGGAAACATCCGGCCGGCGACCAGTACCTTTCGACCGACTTGTTCACGCAGTCTGGCCTTGTGAGCGTGCAGGATGTCCGGGCGAACAACGTGCTTTCGCGAAACAACTTCGACGAGGGCGGCACGAACTTCTCCGCATACCCCGCGGCTCATGCGGACACGACGCTCCCGACGGAACCGGTGCAGGACGCGGTGGATGCCATGGCCCGGCTGGAGCGTCGTCCGGGCGACGGCGTGATCGTCGGCGCGTACTTCTCACTTACAGAGGGCTCTCCTTCGCTGGAAGACTTGTCCGGCGCGGTGGGGCAGAGCGGCGCGAATGTGTTCGTGGCGGTGCGCAACCCCACGTTCGACGGAGCGTGCTGCTATCCGGGCGGGACCTGTGCGATCACGACGCTCGACGCCTGCATGGGCGATCCGAACAACCCCGGCTTCTGGCTGGGGCCGGACACCACGTGCGAGATGTGCGGGGGCGGACCACCGGTGGGCGACGGCGCCTGCTGCTACCCCGACGGCACCTGCGCGATCACGGGAGACATGGCTTGCTTCGGGGCGGGCGGCTTCTGGCTCGGTCCGCAGATGACCTGCGATCAGTGCGGCGCGCCGCCGACGACCGGCACGTGTTGCCTTCCGGACGGGACCTGCCAGACCTTGAGCAACGATGACTGTTTCGTTTATGGAGGCGTATGGGTCGGCCCCGGCGCGCCGTGTGAGGCCTGCGGCGTCTTCGGCGACGGAGCGTGCTGTTTGCCCGGTAGCCAATGTGAAACGAGGGACATCAATGCCTGCGATGCGGCCGGCGGCTGGTGGCTTGGTCCCGATACAACGTGCGATCTGTGCGGCGGCCCGCCGTCCGGCGCATGTTGCCAGCCGAGCGGGAGCTGCGACATCGTGCCCGACTTCGACTGTTGGACCGCCGGTGGTTTCTGGCTCGGGCCGAACACGACGTGTGACGCCTGCAACATGCCACCGATCCCGGGCGCATGCTGCTTCGGCGACGGTGGCTGCCAGATCCTGGAACTTGTGCCCTGTGTAAACATGGGCGGCGATTGGGCCGGGCCGAACTCACCCTGCGAGTCGTGCGCCTTGCCACCGGGTGCCTGCTGCCACGTGGACGGGACGTGCCAGATCACGGGTTTCATGTCCTGCTTCGGGCCCGGCGCTCACTGGCTCGGGCCGGATACAATCTGCGCTGAGTGCGAACTGGCGTCGGGTGCGTGCTGCCTTCCGGACGGCACTTGCCTCGATACGGATGAGTTCCACTGTGCCGGCAAAGGGGGCCTGTTCACCTGGGACGGGGGCTGCCTCGGGGATGGCGACGGGAATAGTACTGATGACGCGTGCGAGGCACCTGGGGACGGGCTGATCGTCGGGCTGTACGCCTCCTACGAGGATCTCGGCCTGACGCCGGGCGACGACATCGATGCGCTGATCGTGTTCGATTCCATCCCCAAGGGGGCGTTCGACTCGCAGGACCGCGTCCTCTTCTCGCTTGCGCCGGGCTCACCGTCGTTGTCGTCGATCGCAGGCGTCAGCACGAGTGGCGCAGCTGCGGATATCTTCGTCGCGGAGCAGGGGCAGGCGGTGGCGGTGTACGCGGCCGCGGCGGACCTCGGGTTGGGAGATCCCTTCGACAACATCGACGCACTCGGGGTGCATCAGTCCTCGTCGTCGCCGATAGCCGGCCGCCTGGTCGTCCCGGACGGGTCGGGCGCGTCTACGCATGGCATCCGTGGCGGCACGCAAGCGATCCCCGCGGTTTCTCATTGGGGCATGGTGATCCTGACCTTGCTGGTACTGCTGGCGGCTACGGTGGTCTTGCGGCCGGCCGGCACCCGCCGGGCACTGTAGTGACACGCGCGCAGTTTCACAGGCGCTGGCGCAAGAGATCGACGGCCTTTCGACTCGTCTCGTTGGACAGGGCGTAGTGTCGATAGGCTCGACCGCGCCGCGAGCGAGTCGTTGAATGCGCGCTCGGCAACCTCTGTCGGACAGGCCGGGTCGAAAGGGGTGCATGTTCCGCCTCTGAGCGAGAGTTATCCCTCGCGTCTACCCGGTGCATCTTGCGGATCAAGACGTCATGGATCGACCCGCTCGTCGCACGCTCGTTCGTTATTTGCCGGCGCGTTTCATCAGCAGGCACATCAGAGTCCATTGCACGCCGCCCAGCCAGGCGACGGCCAAGGCGGTGATGAAGTAATCCAACGGCCACCAGGCGTAAAAGAGCCGCGGCTGATAGATCGCCACCAGCGCGAACGCCACCCAGTGTCCGAAGCAGTAACCACAAGACAACATGCGGCCCAGGAACGACTCAGCGCGGAAGCGCTCGCGCAGGGGTTTGAACAGCTTCATCTCCGTCACGGAGAAGGAGATCGAGGCTGTCACCAGCGAGAGTAGCAGCACCTGCTGGGTCATGGCTCGCGGTTTCCGGGCCTTGCCTTGTGGCTATCGTATGCACCCGCTGGAGCAGTGTGCTACGCGCGGCCACATGTGTTTCCGTCTCGACACGTTCGCCAACATGCAACTCTCCTTATGGTTCGTACACTATGGTTGTTACCGAGCTCAGCATTTCGACTCGCATGATCCCGCTTGCAGGCGTTACGGCTCGGTGGGCAGCGGGCTGCATTCCTCGTGGTCGCGGGCCGGGAGACCGAGGGCTCCCCTGCACATCGGACGGTTTCTATTCTTGGCCGAACACCTTCCGCACCACGGCTGTGAGAATGGGACCGGCTTCGTCGGTCACAGCGGCGGAGTAGATCCACCCACTGGTGCCGCGGCCTTGCACCATGATGGCCTTACCTTCGTACTCGTCAAGGGGAATCTCGTCGCTCTCGGGAGGCTGCGCCGCCTGCATTTGAATGCGCGTCAGCCTCGTCTCGCCACCCGGCGGGACGAGCGGTTTGAATGTGCGATTCTCCACGATACCAAGGACCAGATCGTCTCCATTCACGGTGTCTCTCCTGAGTTAGAGTACTGGACGGGATCAACGCCCGTGTTCAGCGTGCCCACGCGAGACAAGTTCAGGCGAGCAGAAGTAGTCTCCGCAGCACGAACGGAGCGCGAGTCCGCCGGTGTCCTATTCCACGAGTCTGTCCGAGACGAAAGTCGCTCTCACCATCGCTCGACCTCCGATAAGCGTCAGCTGGTCCGACAGACGAACAACCACACCAAGGTCGAGCGGCCAGCGTCCGCCTGCTAAGACAAGCTGCCTCCAGAGAAGGGCGTGTCTCGATAGCCCCGCGAATGGATCAGGTCTCAGGGGTCGCCCGAGAAACTAGCGTCCCGGCGGATCAAGCCTGTAAAGAAACCGACCGGGATGTTCCCCGACCAGCAAGTCCAATTCCCGAAGCGCATCGGGAGCTACATCGCCGCTGATACGCCATTCCACTCGTGCGTCGCCAAAATTCCCTAGAAGCTCGATGTCTTTGTCAAGCTGTGTCCGGAGTTTCTGGTTGAGCCTGAACATTCGTGTGGTCGTCTTGCTCTCCCGCAAGACGACCCAATTGCCCTCAACATACATGTGGTCGATGTAACGCCCCCGTCCCCGGGAAGTAGGCAAGTACACCTGCCGGGCGCCCTCATCAGGAAACGCCTCGACGAAGCCTCTCAGCCGCCCCTGGCGAACAGCCTGTTCACGAATCTCCCTCAGCGTTGCTCCTGGGAACACCTCGGTCGATCGCATGGGATGTCGGCCAACAACCTCACCAGGGTGGATCGCCTCTGCCACTTCTCCGCTTATAGTGTTTTCAAGCGGAGGAGAGCCCTTGGGCCGGTCGATGAGGGTCAAGTCTTCCGGTTCGACATGGGGGTCGACACCTCGGTGACTTAGCAGTTCCTGGTCGGCCCGAACGCCTTCCTCCAAGTCCGGCCATCTTTCCACAGGCTCCGGAGTCACGTCAGAGCGGGACGCCGGCCGTTCGATACGTGGTCGCACGCGACCAGGTTCTACAGTAAACGGCTCCAACTCAGGATGCAGCTCGTACGAAAACGACTCACCAACGCCTTCGGCCGTGGCGCTACGGTGGCCGCTTCCGCCAGGCCCGCCACGGGCGAGGAAATCGTCAACGGTCTCAGCCGTGGCCGCGGCCCTCCCCTCCGGCGTGAGATCGCACGGGCTAGTGCAGCGACAGAATAGGCGGGCGAAGCGCTCTTCGACGCTTCGCATGACGCCGGCGGCTTCGTCGTAGAAGTAGTAGAGCTTGGTCCGCACCCCTCTGACGGTCCTTTCGACGACGCTCCACGTCCCCCGCAGAACTCTTCCGACTACTCGGAACAACCCCCTGGCGGCAAAGATCGCACCTTCCACGGCTACACGTCCGCCGGTGAGCACGACCCACTTCACTCCTCTTGCGGCGGCGCCGAGTGCCTTCGCCGGAAGCTGGCTCACTGCTTGCGCGACGCGAGCGACCTTCCCCACCTTCCCCGACGTTTCAGCCAGCTTGGCGACGCCCTTGGCCGCGCCGGCACCCACGGCGGCGCTTCCGATCGCGAATTCGACTTCTCCGATGAACCTGCCGATCATCCCGGCCTGTTCCTCCGGAGAAGCGTTCATGAACTCAGTGATGAATTCGTCACGCTTTTCCCAAAGTAGCTTGAGGGCACCGGGGATGTTCTTGAAGTCCTCCCATGCCTTTGCCGGATCGGTCACCAATGTGTAGGCGAACTGGCCGGTGCCCTTCGCCCCGGACCACACCCCCTCGCCGACGCCTTTGGCGTAGGCAAAGATCTGGTCGCGTACCCGCCCTTCCTTTACCTCGTCCCAGAAGAAGGAGCCGAAGCTCATCTCCTGGTTTCCGCTTTCGCCGCTGAAGTTCCTCGAATAAGCATCGCGGATCGCGGCGACCTCGCTGACGCGGTCGAAATGGTTGAAAATCAGGCTGTAGTAGCTGCTGATCTGCGTGGCCACGATCCCCACGTCCTTGGTCTTCTGTGTCAGTTTGGTGAACAGCGTGTCCAGGTATTCCCCGCCGTTCGGGTAGAGATCGGGTCTTACCGTCAGGGGTTCCCGCCCCAACCGCCGGAGGACATCTATGACCGCACCCTCGTCGGAGTCGCTGTAGTGGCTTTCGTCCAGCTTACGAACGACAAAAGCGAGGTCGATTTCGAACTGGCTGTCAAGTGATCGTTTCCGCTCCATCCAGGCAGCCGGATTCTCGACACCTGCGGGCACTTTGACCGCGTCGCGGAAATGCCGGTTGGCGGCGGGAGTCGGCTGCAACCCGGTGATCCCGGTGACTCGGATGCGTCGGCCCGCCGACACCTCCGCGGCCGGATCGAGCCCGTTGGCCGAGGCGAGCCGTTCCGTCGTCCCGGCATCACCGAAGACGTACGCGGAAACGATCTGCAGGTTGGTGGCCGACTGCGGGATGATGCACGTGACCGACCTGGCGCGATCGACGGACCAATAGAACACGGGCCGGGCCGATCTTGATGCCGGGTGTCCCTGCCTCGGAGTGGCTGTCTCCGCACCGGCATTCGCCTCACGGTGGATGATCGGTACGCCGCTCCTGGCCTGCTGAATGGTGTGCGTCAACTCGTGGGCGAGTAGCCGTCTGCCATCCGTCGAGTCGGGCGTGTACTGACCCGCCCCGAAGACGAGGTCGCTCCCGCGTGTGAACGCCCGTGCCTGAATGCTCTTTGCCGTCGCGGCCGCCTCGGAGTGAGCGTGTATACGAACGTGGCTGAAATCAGTGCCGAAGCGCGGCTCGAAGAACTCACGGGCGCCCTGTGCCAACGGTTGTCCGCCTCCGCGCAGGGTACCCATGCTCGCTTCCTGCTTCGGGGCGATCGCCGGAGTCCGGCCGGCCTCCCGCTTCGTCTGGACGAACGGGTCCTCCTCTTCTTCCTCTTCTTCTACCGGCGGTTCATCGACCTGCCGTTGCAGGAGCGGCGTGATCCGATCGGCCAGCGGCTTCGCCTGTATCATCTCCTCCTCGGGGCCCTTGTCTCCGCACGGGAGACCCTTCGCCAATGGTCATGTCGGCTTTCGGCGCACGTCTCGCGCGGGCATGCGCATGATCTGATCGGCGACGCGGTCGGCTTCTTGTTCATACTGATCGTTCGGCGCGCCCACGGTGAGCTTCGCTTGCACCGGGTCGGCGCTGGCTTGTTGCACGCCACCCGCCAACGTGTCGACCCGCGTCGCCAGTCGATGCCACGCCGGGCTCGTCACGCCGGCTGAGCCCACCGTCGGCGGATCGGCCTTCTTGGCAACGGCGCGGGGACTCGCGTGAGTCTTCGAGTCATCGCGATGTTCCGTGCAGTGCATTAAGCGTCACCTTGCCTGCTCGTCGAACACATGATCCACACACCATCCTTCTTCCGTCGCGCCGCGTATTCCGCCTCATCAGAGCTTGGGGCCGGGGCCCTGCCGAATGATGGAATCCGATCCGAGCACGGCCCCGCCGCCGAGGTATCTTGTCTCGCGACGTATTGGCCGTGCCTGACCGTCGGGACCGCGTTCACATGGCTTCGAGGTACAGCCAAGGAAGAGCGTATGCCATTTGTCGGCGGCGAACGTGTCGGCTGCCGGCGGCGTACTGTGGAGTCCCGGCGCCCGGCCGGGGGGGTCAACATCAGTCATACCACACTGCTTGGCCACGTAGCCGACATAGGTGTTGCTATTGGGTCCCAACGTGCAATAGCGACCTTGCGGATAGGCGCTGTTCTGCTCCCGCAGACACGATAGCGCAATGGTTGTCGGCTGGCAGTCCGCTTCCGCGTCGACATCCGACGCGTAATCAACACCCGGGACCCCCTGCCAGCAATCGCTCCCTTGATCGATCGGTTGAAGGCTGTAGGTCGTGTTTCCCTTTCCCGCGCCGCCCACGCGGAAGAAAGCGTGTTTAAGCGGTGCTGCCGTGTCGAGATCTTTCGAACAGATGAACACCTGAGAATCCGCCGGCTCCGTTTGGCGCTGAACGACGTTACCGGGCAGATTGCCATGATCGCGCTGCACAAGACCTTCGACTGCTGGGCCCTCCGCGCTGCCAGAAGCGGCATCGCCGGCTCCGACTCGCAGTCGCTCCGGCATGCGCATGACCTGATCGGCGGCGCGGTCGGCTTCTTGTTCATATTGATCGTTCGGCGCGCCGATGGTGAGTTTCGCTTGGACCGGGAGTGCGTTGCCGGTCGGCGCGGGGCCTCCCGACGTCCGCGCACGGGTCACGAGCCGATGCCACAGCGGGTTCGTCGTTTTGGTGGGGCCCGGCTGCTCCACCTCGGTTCGCGCGGACCTGACCGAGGCCTTGCGCCTGTTCTTCAAGGGTTCATGGATCGATGGAGCTAGCATGTTCATTATTGGTACGATCGGGCTGACCTCACCGGCCGTGATCCTTCCTTCCATGCGTCGCCTCTACGTACGCCGCGTCGGCCGATTAGCCTCATTACCCCTTTTCGATAAGGATTAGATTCCTGAAATCGGGGCCGTCCGCCTTGAGGAGACTTTGCTCAGCGGCGCTCAGCTTCACCAGCGTATGAGCGTCACCTTCCTTCAGCAGCTTCGCGGCTACGAGTGCTTCGAAGACCACGTCCAAGCGGTTCTGCGCGGCCGGAGCCCCCTTCGGGCCCAGTAGAACTCCCATGAGCGTGCCCATCTCGGCAAGCATCGCCCCAACGTCGCGCAGCGACGTCCGTTCGAGCGAACCGTCCGGATTGAACTCAACGCGGAACACTTCATCTTCGCCGCGAGCGATGTTTCGCACACCGTGCCCTTGCTCAAACACGACGACACGGGCGAGCCGTTTCTCGATGGCCGGCGGCGGGACGTCGCGGAGTGGTCCGAAGAACGTCATCGCAGGTTTGCCAGCCGGCAGCGCGGAGCCGGCGATCGCCTTTTTCACGGGAGCGTGAATTCCCAGTTTTTCCAGAATCACCTCGGCCTGTTTCTTACAGATCTCCGGTACGTCACCCGCCGGATCAGCACGTGCAACCACCCATGCTTCCATTTTCTCAGTTGATCTGTCGCCCCGCTTCGCAACAACACCGCTCATTCCCTCACCTGGCGTGGCATTTTCTTCCTCGAAGGTTACATCTCCCAAATGCGTATGAGCTGGCGGCAGCGACATCGCACCGCCGGTTTTCTTCACCTGCCTCAGAGCCTCCTGCAGCGATTCGGACTCCAGAAACTCGTAGACAGGATGGTCCGTAGTGCTGGCCTCAACCACCGGCGCGGGCTTGGCCACAACGAACATGATGACGTCGCAGGGATGGTCCGGATAGATCGTGATGGCGTTCATGGTCATCCCAGCGTCTATGTCCCACTTCCCCAACACCCTGTTCCAGATCGCGGTGGCCTGCGCCTCCCGGGCGGCCGCATCCTGGTCAACAGACCAAACGGCCCAGCACCCTACGGGAACACGGTATTCCTCATCACTCCAGGTCGCAATGACGCTCTCGAGGTCCTCCTCGTGCAGTTCAGGCGTGTCGCCTACAAAGCGCACGTTCCCGACTTCTTTGACGACACCCAAGGCATTCACTTCTTCAAACCAGCCCGGCTCGTTCGTCTTGGTTTGGATCACTTTCAGGTCGGCCTGGCCCTTCACCCAGCACACCGTTACGCACGTCCCTTCCACATCAGGTGTCTTCGTTGTCAGCAGTATGACGCCGTCCGTGCCCGGTGTTGCCAGGCCGCCGGGATCCTGATCGGAGACGACCGGCACAAGGCCTTCGACCTGCGGCGTAATCGCGTGTACCGCGCTGATGACTCGCTTCAACCTGAGGCGGTCGATGTCCGTCTCGTGGGACGTAGCGCCACCGACGCGGGCAATAGCGGCCCCCACCAACGTAGCGTCGGTGCTCTCGCCGACGGCTTTTCCCCATTCTTCCCGGAGGTCATCGTGATCGGACACGAGCCGTGGCGAGTCGGCACGGAACGCGACAACCCCCACCTTGGCATGCCCGAGGCGCCCGAGCAGTTTGCGTCGTCCGCCCTGAGTGACATGGTAGACCAGGTACTCCTCGTGCGGCGGTGGAGCCGGCAGGTCTTTGGCGATCGTACACTGTTTGTCGCGGCGACGATGGAAGAGTACCCAGTCCGCGCCGGGCAGCACCTCCAGTTCCTTCTTCAACGGCGGCGGCGGCGGGAAGAGGTCCTGTTCGGCATCGTCGGCGAACGTCTCGCCGCTAGTCTCGAATTCCGCCTCCTCGAGTCCCCCACCCAGGATGTGCAGGGCTCGCACCGCGAGCCCATGGAGTTTGTGTTCCGCACCTAGCACGTCCGCGTCTTCCTGGAAATCGAACGCGACGCCGAGACCACCGGCTTCCATGGGTCTCGCCGTCAAGTCCCCCTTGGTTCCGGCGGGTTCGTTCCAGAACCGACAATTGAGTTGGTAGGAAGGGTAGCCCCGGCGTCCCTTCAATTCGAGTTCGATGGAGGGCATGCTGCCGCCTCGCCCGAGCTTCAGGGTCACGTCAAACATGACATGGCGGGTCTGGCTGGACTCGCCGCTCGACGGGCTTAGCCGAAGTGAATGAACGCTCCGGAAACGACCCTTGACGACCCGGCTGTTCTTTCCCCGTCCGGTTGCTTCGACCCGAAAGTCACCGCTGAGATCCAGATCAATTACTGTTTTCACGGGTGTGGGCATGAAGAAAGCGAGCCGGAATCCCGCCTGCGTTCGCGCGTACCTCTTCATGGCAAACGGATTCTTCGTGCAGTTCATAGTGAGCCAACAAGCGGCTCCATGCGGCGGCGTGCTCGTGCCGACGCCCACCGATAGCTCCTCGACCATGGGCGAACCCGTGTTCGCCTCCCGGGCTGCGTCGAGCCGGTCACCCACCAAGACGCGGTCGGCAATCAGGGGTGTCGTCGAGGCGGCCTGTTGCATGCCGGCGAAGTAGAAGGCCGCCCCGCCGGATGGCAGCAGTTCGGCTCGCCCGGCGCCCTCGACTTTCGTGCCCGTGTTCGCGCGCGCCGCGCCCGATGACGGCGGCGCCTCGGGCGATTCCACATGATCTGGAACCGTGAGATGATCGAACGTCGTGTCGTGGATGGTCACACCGACCCGCTCGCTAATCGCACCGAACGTCAGGGTTCCGGCGAACCCCATGCCCTCAGGCTTGTGTTCATGCGTGATGATTCGCCCGTCGGGAACCAGTACGTCCACCTCGGGCTTGGCGTTCGTGTCGCTGAGCCCCTCCAGGAGCGAGATACGCTCCATATGCTGCGCTTCCTCGAGCGCGTGAGGCACGTAGTCCGGGCGGACGACGCAGAAGCGCAGGTCGACCGCCTCACCGAGCAACTGTCGCACCTGCTTGTTGACCGTCACGGACGTGTTCTCGACCACCGGCAGATAGCCTGCCGATGGAAGCTCCACGATCCCGCCGTCAACCAGAATCCGCTTGGAGACTCCGCCGAAGATGGGCATGCCAACCACCTGGAGCCTCTTCTGCAACGCGAGCAATCCACCCAGGCCGGCCTCGACGCTCTCGGGCTCCGCACCGTCCTCGACGAGCATCGTCGCGCGTTCGACGAATTTGTCGGACACGCTCGCAAAGTAGCCCATCAAGTCCCCGATCGTCTTCGACGCGTCACGGGCAGCGGTGCGCACGTCTTCACACGGGTCAACCGCGACCCCGGTGGACGTGTTCTTCTTGAACACGTCTCGGAGCTGACACTGAAACTGGAGGACCTGCGCCAGAAAGACGTTCCAGGGGCGCATGGCCATGCGCCCGGCCCAGTAGTGTCTTGGGGGAGACTCCATTCGTTCACGCCGCGCTATCCACGGATCGATGAAAGTCGTGGAAGACCCGTCGTGGGCAAGAAGGGCAATGGGAACGTGTTGGCCACCGGACGACGCGGCACCCGTGCACCACGGGCCGGTGGTGAGCCCCTCGGATGAAACAAGCGAAGGAGCGCGTCCTCGGGCATCCGCGAAGAAGGCCGACGCCACAAGCGATCGCAGATGATCCGAGGTCATGACCACCCCGGTGGCTTCCAGTAGGTTCGTTTTCAGCGTCAGCGAATCCACCGGTTCCGCCCGCAACACCACGCCCTCGACGATGTAGGGTCGATCGGTGCTGGTGATGCATGCCTCCTCGCAGAGCTTGCCGTATACGTCCTCTTCTCCGCAGTACGCCTCCGCGTGCCCGAGGGTGATCAGGTAGAGCTCACTGCCGTGTACCACCTCCGTCGGCTCGCTCTCCGCGCGGGTCTCGCAGTCGCCGAATCTCTTCGTCTTGACCTTAGACCTGCCGGTCACCGGCTTGCGCGACGCGGCGCGACGGCTCGACGCCGCGAGCAGTTCGAAGATTTCGATGGACAGGGCCTCAGGAATCAGCAGAGCCCTGCCGTGCGGATCGATGGCCAACCCCGGGCTCACCTGCAAGACATCGCCGCGGTCGAGCGTCGCGCTGCAACCATGGACGACGCCGGCCCCCCCTGCTTGGTTGGCCAGACGGACGAGTTGGCGCTGGTATCGCTGCTCGAGTTGGAGATCCTCCGCGCGGAGGAACTTGCCATCGAAGTAGTTGAGCCGAACCAGTGGCGTATGCGAGGGAATCGCGGTGTATCCGTCCTTACCCTCGATCACGACAAACGTGCCGGCTGTCTTGATGCGCGCTAGTGGCATGGCTAATCCCTCTTTTCCATGTACACGAAGTCGCTCCCGTTTTCCGCACTACCCGGCGGGTCCGTCAGCGAACCGGCAAGCGGGACATTGTTCTCTCCGAGAACGGGATGATCGCCCGTTCCCCGAACCACGAGGCGGATCAGCCCCGTGCCCGGAAGGGCACCGCCGAGTGTGACGGTGACCTCCATGGTGTCTTTGTCGAATGCGGTCTCCGCCACCTCGTGGCTGATCCAGTCGGCGTCCGTGGTGTCGGCAAGAGATGTGACGGAGAATGCCGCCGGTTGGACGCTCTGCGGGAGCAACTCGGCGGTCACGTGGCAGGTGATTGTCGGGTTGTCAGTCGCGAGCGCAACGGCATCCACTCGCGGACCGCCGGCGTCGACCCGGCAGGCCCCGCACAGCAACTCCTGAATCGTGGAAGTGGCGACGTGCGTGGGGCGCACCGACGTATCGACCGTGCATCGTTCCAAGTTCCAGACCCCGTCGACCTGTTTCAAAGTAATGTCGTCGATATTGGCGAGAACCACGGGTGCGGGATCGGCAGCCGGGAAGATGGAGACGTTCCGGCCTTCATCAACGGCGGCAGGCTTCAGATCGATCGTGTCCAGCGCGGCAAGGCGGCGAAACGCGGCGAGCAGGGCTTCCGGCTGCGGATCCTGCGCCAGAGCGCGTATCTGCTTTCCGCACTCCTCGACCTCGTCGGCGTCAGCGCCGGATCCACTGCTATCGAGTCCGAATAGCATGCGCAACCGCCAGTAGGGTGGCGGGCCATCAGGCACCGGCGCCTTTCCAGGTCTGAGAAGAAGCTCGACCGTCTCGTGTACTCTCGAGTAGGCCGTGGTTCCGGTCGATCCGTCACAGGGTTCGACGAGCGCGGGCACTTGTCGCGCGAGGCAGGGCTTGAATTGCATCACGACGTGGGCGTTGAATACCGTCGCGCCCTCTACTCCCGTCGACCCTACGTCGCCGGCGTGCTCCTCGTACCACCGGCCGACGTTGAGGCAGACGTCGTGTTCGAGGAGCAGCTCGTGCCCCGCCCCATCCAAGGCAAGGCCCGGATGCACTCGGATTTCGCCGTGCTCCACATCGCGGGTCACGTTCAAACCCCAGACGGCGCCTTGACCATGGAGCCAGGCACTGTGGAGCCACATCTTTCCACGATGGTAGGCGTCGAGTGTCTCGAAATCGTCAACACCCAACAGCATGCCGAAATGAACGCGAAGGGCACGGAAGGGGTCAACGGGCAGGTGACCGCCGTGCGACTCCACGTCGAGTTCGGGCGTCAGGTCAGAGGTGCTCGACATGCAAGCGCTCCTTTCTTCTAGTCATCTCCGCGTACCGCGCTCAGCACGCGGCAACGTTCGTTCTTCTCGAAGAAGTCCAGGCGTCCGCTCCTTTTCTCAACGGCCGTCTTAAGGAGCGCGTCGATGCGCGCGACCTTGTGCTCCACCGTCATGGCGGCTACCAGTTCTTTTTCGGCAGCGGGCACAGCCGCTTCGAGCATGGCGCGGTCCGCGAGCTTGAGCTGAGTCAGAAGCTCCTCGGCCTGGTTGAAGGCGACGAGGTTGGCCCAGATGTGCTCCGGAATCGATGCCTCCCAGGTCTCCAGGTCTGCCTTCACCGCGTTGTACGCCTCCTCCGCCTTGGGCAAGCTCTCGCCATCGGCGTTGGGAACGTCCAGGTCGGCCAGTTTCTTCCTCAAGGCAGCCACGCCTTCGTCGGCATCGACCACGGCGTCCGGATCGGCAGCGCGCAGTTCCATCACCGCCGTCTCGATCTCACTCTTGAACGACTCAGCGTCGGCTCGCCACTTGTCGCGTACTTTCTCCGCGGTGACCGCAGCCTCGCCGGCCGCGACGAGGCCGGCATCCGCGATGCGCCCGCGCTCGTCGTCCGTCAGTTCGGGCATTGCGCTCGCGACGCCGGCCAACATGCCCATCGCCAAGTCAAACTTCGCCTTGCTGTGTTTGACGTAGTCGCCAAGCGCCTGTTCCACCCGAGAGAGTTGAGTCCGGAGCTTGCCCACCTTGCCGGCCGGACCGTTGATCTTCTCGAGGTGGCTCTCCCGCAAGTCCTCAGCTCCCAGTGCGGCCACGCGGCACGCCGCCACCTTCGCCAGTTCCCGGGTGCCGCGTTGAGTGGCTCGCTTCTGCAGCTTCTCCGGAATGTCGCCTTTCACTCGGGCTCGGGCAGCCTTAAAGACGGGGCCCGTCAATGCCTTGTTGGCCTCTGTTTTCATGTTGGGGAACGGCGCCTTCTTCAGCGCCTCCTCCCAGGCTTTCAGGCGTCCCTGCCGTTGCTTCGCGATGTCGAATTCCCGTTGCGCCACCTCGAGGCGTGCCAAGACGCAGTCACGGTGCACCTGGGCGCGATCCCTCACGCCTTCAAGCTCGTGGAGTTTTTCCCCGGTATCGAGCAGTTCCCTGCGTTTGAGACGCCGTTGTATCATGAGTTCGCGCAACGTCGCGGCTAGGCCTTCCACGTCGGACGGCATATGCGCGACCGCCGCCTTCCGGCGCGTGTCGCCGATGCTGTGGTCGATCGACGCCAACTCCCTGATCAGTTCATCGTGCTTCTTGCGCTTGTCTGAGACGGGGGCCTGGGCCTCGTTGAGATCCGTCCGAGCCGCGTCCTTTTCTTTCACGAGGTCGTCCCGACGCTCTTCGGCAAGGTCGCTTAGATTTGTAGCCATGGCTCTCCTTTCTGCATCAAGATGGTCCGGTCGACGCCCCGGGGAACGCCCGCCCGGTCTTTTGGTACTCCAAATGGACGGCGCGCACGAGGTGTGCTCTGGTGATCGGGGAACCGGCGGCCGCCGCCATAAAGGCCGCCGCGACGGACGCGTTGCGAATCAGCCCGCCCACAATCGGATAGCGTGCCGCGAGTTCCGGCAAATCTACATCGTCGGCCAGCGGCGCTTGCTCTGGAATGTGACCCCGCCAAAGTGCCAAACGCTCGTCCCTTGTCGGCTCGTCGAAGTCCACGACGAACTCCAGTCTTCGCATGAACGCCGGATCGATGTTCTGGCGCAGGTTCGTGGACAACACCGCAAGCCCCTCGAACCGCTCGAGCCGCGTCAACAGGTACGCCGTCTCCAGATTGGCGTACCGGTCGTGGGCGTCGGAGACCTCGGTACGTTTGCCGAACAGGGCGTCGGCTTCATCAAACAGAAGCACGGCTTGTGCGCGCTCGGCCGCCTCGAAGACCTCCGCGAGATTCTTCTCGGTCTCCCCCATCCACTTGGAAACCACGCGGGCGAGATCCACGATGAGGAGGTCGACCTCGAGTGCGTCGGCGAGCACCTCGGCCGCCAGAGTCTTGCCGGTCCCCGATGGACCCGACAAGAGCATTCGGACTCCGCGGGCGCCGCGGCGCCCCTCGAGAAACTTCCATTCGTCCAGCACTTTCGCCTGAAGCATCAGCCGATCCACCGCGTCGTGCAGTTGGGTGGCGCGATTCGCAGGGACCACCAGGTGATGCCACGTGGCGGTGGGTCGGATCAGTTTGACTCCTCCGGTGAGCGCCGCTCCGGATCGAGCCCGCACGCTCACTGCGATGTCTTTGGTTTCGGCCGCACGCCCCTCCAACGTCTCCAAGTGTTGCAGGTCGATCGCGACCTTCTGTCCGAATGAGGGTTCGACAGGGTAGCGCGCGGCCAAGACCGGCGCGTCCTCGGCAAGATTCGGCAGTATCCCCTGCCACATGTCCCTGTAGGCCGACGGGCGGAGACGATCGCAGTACACGGCAATGGCAGGTCGCAGACCCACCAACTCGATGGCTGCGTGTTTGGCGCAGATGACGACCGGCCCGGGATAGCCATCGAAGGAGGGCGTTCGAGGAGCGCCTGGGCCGTCGGCCTTGGGGAGACGTACGATCGGCACGACGCCTCGAGCCATCGCGTGAACGCAGATCAACTTTTCGAGTTCCATTGCCGGATCCACCGGCAGCACAATCCGCGCCCCACCCACACCGGAGGCCTTCACCAGCGCGGCGCCCCGTTCGAATGCGGCTTCGTCGTCATCGGCCGTGACGAGGATCGTACACGCCCGCTGGTGTTCGAGCGCAGTGATGGCGTAATGCGGTGTCGGCTCGTCGAACCACGATTCCAGGCCCTGCATGGCCACCGGGTGCGCGACCCGCCTAATACACTCCGGCCATACCGCGCTGCCGTGGAGCACGGGCCACAACGTGTCCGCGAGCACCAGATGACGCGCGAAGAACGACGTATCGCCCTCCAATCGGATGACGCCCGCCCTCACGGCCGGTCCGGATTCCATTAGCCTTCGCAAGATCCCGCGATCGTCATCGCTCCCTGCAAGAAGCTGCATGGCGAGCCCGACGGTGGGCCGCGGCTGATTCTGCGGATGCAACGACCGCAGGATGTCATCGAACCCCTCATGCTGTTCCGCGAGGCCGGCCAGGAGAAGCAGATCCACCTCCGCGGATGAAAGGACGAGCCCATCCACGAGTCGGTCAAGCGCGTGTGGCGGCCGGATTGTCCGCTCTTTCGGCCCCTCGGCTGTCGAGAAGGAAAGAGATCCGCCGCCGGCGCTCGCCGCACAAGTCGCGTGTAAGAAGGCTCGCCTCGCGGCGATGGGGCCTGTGTCCTCGGGGAAAGCGCGGTCGAGAAACTCGGCCAGCCGCCCCGCCATCGCGCCGACTTCCCGCGTCAATCGCTCGGCCGGCGAGCAGCCGGCATCAGCCCCGTCGAGTTGTCGAATGACCGAGTTACTCATAGACGAACTTCAACACTGTTCCGAGCCAGGGCACATATCCGAGATCCAGGTCAAGGGCGGCGCGGCGGATATCGGTGGCCACCTCATCCAGTGAAAGATGCACTTCGATCCATCCAGGGTCCACGATGATCCGAGCGCGCTTACGACACACGTAATCGAGAAGCACGGCGTCCACCGCACCTTCCCACTCCAACCGTTCGGCGAGACAGGCGGCAATCCGATCCACGCACGTGCGGAATGCGTCGCGTTCGTCGGGAGTAGGCGGAAGATCGTCCAGTGACGGCGGTCTGGCGCTAGGCTCTAGGCCCGCGAATGCAAGCGCCGCCGGGTCGTCGTCCTCCATCTCCGCCAATGTCAGCGCCAGCCGGTGCAGCACCCAACGAAAAGAGCGTCGGCCGAGAACGTGGTCCGTCGCAATTTCAGAGGGCAGGCCGAGATCGTCGATGCAACGTATCAGGAAGAGCAACCCCCCGGTTTTCGTAAACGCCTCCCGGCGGTCCACCGATTCGAGCCGAGCCGCCTCGGCTTCCGGCAGTGGCTCCGGGCGCTCGACGATCGGAGTGGCCGAGTCCATGCCGTTCCCTTTCGGCCCCGGTTCGTCCGTGTGCGCATCCGAGGCATCTGCGCGGGTCGCCGCGGACCCACCGCCGGCCCGGGTCGCTGCGGCCGAGACGTCACGCTCTTTCGTGGCAGAGACCGCACCCGCGAGGCTCTCTTCTCCGCGTCGCGCGGTGTCACTCGATGTTGCTTCCCGCAGCCAGGCCTCTCGTGCCACGGGGCTTTCCGAGGGATTCTCCGGTGAGACCACGGTGGGCCTTGCCGGTTCGATCGTCGGGCCGCCAGAGCTTCCGGCCACTTCCCTCAGTCGCCGGGCCGTAAGCAGGATCAGCCATCGAACGTCCGCGGAGCCGCGTAGACAGACGCCCGGCTCCGCCTCCAGCAGGACTAGTGCGGCAACGGCAAGCAGCATCCGTTCGGGCTGCAGTAGACGAGCAGGCGCGACCACCACCGCTCGGGATAACGCCGATCGCGCAACGAGACGCTCGATCATCTCCCGGAAAGGCGGCGTTACGTTCGTGCCGCCCGGTGGCGGCGAACTCGGCGGGCACACGTCGCTGTCGGATGCGCCGGCGACACGCAGCGCACTTGCCGCAAACTCCGTCCAGTCCTGTGGGGTAAACCGCTCCGCCAAACGAGCCAGGCATCCCATCTCGGCCACGGAGCGAATGACGAGTGTGATCGACGCGGCGTCCGCCAGAAGTGCTTTCCGTAGCACGAGCGCCGCTACTGCGGCGGATGCGTCATCGGCCACGCGTCCAAACCCCATCTGTCGCCAGGCCCACGCTCGAGTCGTGTCTCCGCGCGCAACGCCCGTCGCGAAATCAATGAGACCGTGAATCCGCGAGTGGTACCGGACCAATTGCAGGGCACCCCCACCGTCGATGGCCCGTTTGATAGCCTCGGCAAGTGCCAAGCTCCAATCGCCAACGAGCGCCTGATCGGGCGATGAGAGACGCAGGCGCACGGGCACGTGGATTCCACGGATGCAGATCTCCTCGCTCAACGGCACGCCGGCGCGCTGTAGGGCACGTTCAAGTCCGTCGTCGAGAACCTGATCCAGAATCCCCTGCAGGCGGTGGCGCGCCTCCATTTGCGACGGCCGCAAGTGGTAGCGTGCCTCGAATCGTCCGATATGCACGTTCTCCATCAGTCAACCAATCCTGCTGTCACGACCGACACGACTTCCGCCCACGCGCGTGCCGGCCCGCGGGCACCCCAAGACCGCGCCGCGTCCCAGACGGGAGCCCTCCGCCACAAGCGGGCCGAATCCGCCGGAGTGCCCGACGATCGAATTCAACTCCACGTATAGCCCGATGCCGACGCGCATCCCGGCGTCAACAGTGCAAAGGTCGTACAAAGTGTGCGCGGGTCGATGGACCTCGAGGATGTGTCGCACCACCTCCTCTTGCTCGCGAGTCAAGGAAGCGGGTATCACGACACTGAAGCGATGGGCATGAGCGCTGAAGGCGTCCTCGGGGACGGCTGCCTCCCGCGCACGGGCCTCCGGTTCAGTCGAGATCGCTCCCCCGACACGGAAGCCGGCGCCGACGACACTACTCGACTCCAACTCGCCTTCGGCACCGACGATGGCGCCACCCATGCCGCGCAGGCGGTAGTGCTCAATGATGGTCACGGGCTTGTCGAGATATATTTCGAGGAACCGCGTTAAACCGGCTATCGTTCCCCGAATGCGGAAGAGATAGACGGCCTGCTCAATCAGTTCGCGTTTGCACGAGAGCGGCCACCGTTCATCCAGCGTCAAGCCGACGAATCCCGCCAACCACGGCAACATCTCCCGCGGAGCGCTCCTCGGATCGAACAGCGCGCGGCGGGCGAAGGCACGCGTGTCCGGATCCGCCAGGAATCCGTCGAACATGGCCAGGTAACGGCGTAGGAAGTCGCCCCGCTCCGCATCCTTTGCGTAGATCCGCGGAAGACGTCGCAGCAGGTCGTGCGAGGCACACTCGATCCTGAGGCTTTTGCACCTCGGCGTCGTCCGTGCGTTCCCCGTCAGTTCCAAGGTCACCCACAGATAACGCCCGGGATCCGCGATCACGGGGGCTTCGTAGGTCTGAAAGGGATCACCCGGCGCCTGGCGTGCAAAGGGCAACTCCCGGCCGGTCTCGCGCAGGTGGAGCGATTGCCACGCGGCCCCCTCCTTCGGCTCGAGCAAAGCGGGAAGCATCGGCGGTGTCAGGTCCTGTCGGTCGGGATCGCCGGACTCGGTGTTCTGCGGAGGGTCGTGCACGACCGTTGCCCCTTTCGGGAGCTCATCGACCGCGACGCAATGGGCTTTGATCCCGGTACCCGGCGGAATGCACGCATCCAAGAAAATCCGACCCCACACGGACTTGAACCGTCCACTGTCCAGCCGATAGGTCGCGACGCGCCCCTTCCCGGCGTACCGCACCTTCGCCGGCATCGCGTGACGAAAACCGCGCGAAGTCCAATAGCCCACACGATCATCCGGTGTCCGCACAATGCCGAGCCCATCATAACCACGGGCGGAAAGCGGCGCGATGTCGTCCCACGGCTCGGTGTCGATCACATATCGCCGGAAGTCCGAATCGGGCAAACGGGACACAACGAGGACGACCAGGTTGTGATCAGGCTGGCGAACGAACTCCAGATCCGTGGCGCGGGGCACTTCAATGCCCTCGCCTCTTTTGGCAACGGGCACGACCCGGGCGCTCCTCTCTCCGGCATTGACCAGAAGATAGAGCTGCCCACGCGGACAGATGGCGATTCGTGATGGAGACCCCGAAAGATCCGGAAGCGACAACAAGCGAGGGGTGCTTAGGCCCTCGAACACCGCCACGGCGGGCGGACCATCCAACACCACGTACACGTGACGCCCATCGGTCGCCAAATCCAGCGGGCGCCGCCATCCCGGTCCGATCCGGACCCGCCCGAGGAGGCGTTGTTCAAGAAGGTCGTACACCAGTACGCGTGCGGCACCGGTCTCCGCCACATACAGTCGACCTTGATCATCAATAGCCAAACCGCGCGGCTGCTGGAGAGGAGCGTGGTGCGGCTCGACGGCAGCGAAATCTCCGTGATCCCGCTCCTCTTCGGAAGCGAACAGATCGACCGGGGCGGGACGACGAGGCACCGGATCCGTCGGATCCATGCCCGCCCACAACAGCCGTTCCACGCGGCCGTGGTCAGGCACAGTACGAAAGAGTCGGCACCACGGATCAAACGCCAGCCCGCCGGCTACGGGCAGGGCCTGGATTGGTGCATCATCGCTTACTCCGTCCTCCGTGGATTCTTCGGCAGAGGGCTCCGTCACCGATGCAAGCTGGACCGCACAGGTTTGAGGCCCAAGTGGCTGGAGCCGCGTGTCCGTATGCGTCGCCCGGGACCATTGGTCCTTGGTGTGGACGAGTAGAAAGGGTCGAGCCAAGGACATCCCTAGCACTCCTCCCGGACAATGGGGATGGGGACGGGTACTTCGCCTGTGACGGGCGGACGTACCATTTCTCCCAGCGGCAGCGTGATTGGTTGCTCCGCCACCGGCGCTCCCGTGGAGTCCAGCTCCGGTTCGACCACGGTGATTGCCGTAAGGTGGGGCACCTCGTCGATGTCCAATTCAACTGTGCCGGGAACCCACGCCTCTGTCGTCTCGTCCCAGCTACCGACTTCGAGTGCCTCGAGGTACTCGACGCCCTCGACCTGCAGTGCCGCGGCTTCCAGCTCCGGGCCATGGACCCTTCGACCGAGCGGCCAACCTTCACCGGATGGGCCGAACGGTGGCAACGGGGCCAAGTATTGTCGAATGACAAGTTCCACCCAAAGGCGAACCGCGTCGATCCCGTAGCCGGGCGCGACCTTCAAACTCACGGTCACCGCGACCTTTCGGTACGTCGGTGGGATCACGTACAGCTCGGTGGTCACCAGGCGCCGCGCGTCAAGAAAACGGCATACGGCGCGCAACACCTGTCGATCCGGCAGCGGCGTTTCCGGGTGCATCGCATCTTTCTTCGGCCAGACCACGACGGTGACCACGCCGGCGGCGCTGCGGTTGCGCGTGTGGGGATGGAACCTGGCCAGGCACTCGGCGCGACCCAGATCAGCCCCGGGCGTCATCAAGGCCAACCTGCGAAAGTCCTCACTCGTGACCGTTCGGTCCCTGTGCGTCAGCTCACTCGGAATGCGGTCGAGTGCCTCGGCGATCGTTTCCGCGTCGGCTCCACCGTGGCCCCAAAGATAATTGACGACTTCCACTCCGCTCGCTCCGGAGAGCTTGGAGATGGCCTTGGGCGCAACGTTTCCCGGAACTCCGCCACCATAGACGTACTTGGTGGCTCGAATCCGCCGACCGATCTGTGGCGCGAGGCCCTGCAATCCACTGCCGAAGCGAACACGCCCCGCTTCCGAATCGAGGGTGTAGTGATGATCGCTTTCGCCGCTGACGTGAAATCCGTCGACCTCCTCCCATGCCTCCCAGCCGTCAGGACCTTCCACTTCCAGGAGCAGACTCCCGGCAATGACCGGTTTGTGGACGAGGTTGTAGGTCTGGCCGGGCTGCGCTGTACCCGTCCCTAGAAACTCGATGCGCGCTTCTTGCTGTTGCAGCACTTCGGCGGCGTTGGCGGCAAGATGGACGACCTTGCCGAAACGATCGCCCTTCGATGAAAACGCGCGCAGCCAGAACAGGATCCTCTTCTCGGTCTCCTCGTCGAGCACGGGAGGCAAACCCCGAGTCCCGGCGCGATCGGGGTCGTCCTCGGGCACGTCCAGCGCGAAGACGCCCATGTCGGCCACGGAGCGTGGAAGCTCGAGCCGCAGCACGCCTTCCTGAGTCAATCCCCTGGACGTGTCCCGCCGAGGGCGAATCGTCTTGTACACCGGCGATCGGTCCTGATCGAACCGGCCGGTCGAGATCTCCCAGTCGACCCGGGGCGGCGGCGTATCACCCTGCTCGCCCGTACACGGCAGGATCGCGGCTGCATCCGGCGCCTCCAGGTCCGGGACGAATCCAATGTTGAGCAAGAGAGGCGCACCCTCGTGCTCTGCGAATCTCGTGATCAGCGCGGAGGGGCTCTCGTCCACTTCCGCAAGTACGGCCACCCAGAGCATCCCATCCACTGCATTGTCGAAGTCCACAGGCTGGCCGTCGCCCTCCAACGGAACCATCTCGTTCTGATAGGCCGCCGGCGTCTCGCCGGACTTGACACCACCAATGGCGTCAATGGTCCGCTCGTAGAAGCCGTAGAGGTCGAGTTCCGCGTCTTGGCTGGGGGGCTCGGTTCTCGCCTTGCAGATGCCCATGACGGAGATAGGCAGGACCCTGACCTCCGTCTGAGTCCCAAACACAACGCTACCGGCCTTGGCTTCACTCTTGAGCGGAACGAGAACCCCATCGAGTTCCTTGGTAGCCATGCTGACCATGGCCTGAGCGGGCGCGGCCGGGCGCACGGGAATCTGCAAGAGCCGCAGGAACTCGAGCTTGGTCGTCTCCGGTATCTGATTGAAACGGTAAAGCAGGTTCTCGCCGAGAAAGGAGAACAGCTCGATCAACGTGATGCCGGGATCGGAGACGTTGTGGTCGGTCCACTCCGGCGTGTACACCGGTATGCGCCGAATCAACTCGTCGCGGAGTTGTTCGTACGATCGGTCATCGAGGATCGGTGCTGGAAGAGGCATGCCGAGTTCACTCCAGATAGAAGGGATAAACGAAGTTGCCCGCGCTTCCGTCGCGAACATGCACGTAGGTGATCCCTATCAGAATCAGAGACGGATCGTCACCCGGATCGACGCGAACCTCCTGCAAACGGACCCGAGGCTCCCACGCAGCCAGTGAGGACTGGACGTCCCGCTGGATCAGGGCGCGGGTGGCTGCGGTGTTGGGTTTCATCAGGTAACGGCGCAGACCGCAGCCGAACGAGGGTCGCATGATCCGCTCGCCCGGCTCGGTTTCCAGGATGATCTGAATCGACTGGCGGACCTTCTCCGGCCCATCCTCGGTCTCGATGCGGCGGGTCAGCGGGTTGGGCCGGACCGGGAAGCTCCATCCTCTACCCAGATAGTTCAGCGCGCTCATGCCAGTGGATCCTTATAGTACTCAAGCCCGTCGGTCACTAGCGGAAGGTCCTGGGCCAACTCGGCGTCGATATGCACAGTGGGATCCCTAAGATTCGCCTCCATATCATCCGGGACACTTTCGGAGAAGTCGCTGGCGAGATCGAAGGCCAGCTTGGCCCGAGCGTTCCCCTCCAGGCCATCGTCCTCATTCATAATCCCGTCAGTGATTTCAGTGCGCAGGTTGGATAGCGCCCCGTCGACCTTCACTTGCAGATCTGCATCCACATCCAACATGCCATCGAACTTCGTTTGGAGGTCGAAGGCCAATCCTGCTTCGAGCGAGAACGTCGGCAGGATGCAGAACTTCAGTCGGAGCAGGAACCAGAGGCCGAAGACGAACACGACGATCGGCAGAAACAGCCGCAACACGAACAAGGCCACGATCGTGATCAGCGGAATGGAGAAGAAGCAAATCTGCGCGGAGCCCGTGTCTGCTGGGTCCTTTGTCGGCGTGCCCCCGTCGACAGTGAACCTCATCGCGGACTTGGCAGGAGAGACAAAACGGACGCTGGCGCCCTTGCCGAACTTCATGCTGGATGCCTGAGCTTCGAGCGCTTGAAGATCCGGAAGCTGGACCGTGACCTGACGGTTGCTGGTTCCGTCCAAATCGAAATGCGAGGCAAGCTGATAGTTCTCGGTGGGCTTGCTCCAGACCAGTTCGCCCATGCAGTCCCCCCGCGTCGCCTTTTTGGGGCAAGCCTCTACGTGCCGTCGAACGAAGCAGCGAACCTCGTAGAGCTGACGGTCGTCGTAGCGGGAGAAGCCGTGGGTATCGACGTCGGCACTGCTCACCGGGAGAATCCCGAACCAGAGGCTGCGTCCCGCCGCCGCGTGGCCCGCATCCGTGGGGTCCGGAATCAGGGGGTAAAGCGGCAATGCCTCCTCCTCCATTTCAGCCGGCATCTCATCTACCTTCGTCCAGGTTCCGACACCCGGCTTGTCATCCGGCACCCATCCCGACACCTCGGTTCGAAGCTTGTAACGAACCACCAACTGCTCCAACTCCAATCTGGCTTTTTCGTACGCGGTGGCGTGCTTGATGGCCTGTCGTTGCTGCCCCGTCGCAGCCGCCTGATCGAGCGTGGATCTCACCTGAGACGGTGCGGACCGCCGCCGCCTCGCCGAAGTGCTCTTGGCAAGTCGCCCCAGCTTCGCCTTCGCCCGAGCCATGGTGAGGATCTTCTCGTGGACCTCGTCGCGGACCTCATCGGGAATGGCGGCGCTTCTTCGTCTGACGACGAAGCCGGCCTCGCAGGTTTTCTCTCGCGCCGTGCTCGGAAAGCCCGGCGCATCACAGTGGAGTTCGCAGACCACCAGATAGAAGCGATTGTGCGTATCGAGGAATAGCTTTCGCAGACTCGTCTTCTCACGCCCGAGGGTCGAGAGGCTGAACATGTCCCCACCGTTCGCTGTCACGTTGTAGACGAGATCGACATCGGTGTACTTCAGCGAGCGCCACGGTTTCTTGACGAACTCGTTGACAAAACCGGAGGACGCGTACTTCTGGAAGATCGGGCGCGATGCGGCGCCCGTGCCGGGATCCTCGGATGACCTCCACGCGGAGGATCCCCGTCGATACCACGGACCGACCAGATGCCAGTCGTGTTCAATCGTCATGGATCACCACACATTCCCGGCTCCCGGCGTATAGGACGGTGACACGACTCCGGAACTGGCGATCAACGTCGTGCAGTTGATCAACCCGTCGAAGGTGGCAGTCGCGGCATGTACATTGAGCGCCGCGGCCGTCAACTCGACGGTCGCATTCGCTTTGATCTCGATCTGCCCGCCCGCGTTGAAGGTGAGCGTCGACCCGTTAGCATGCGTCAGCGTCACCTCCTGGCTGCTATCGTCGAGCACGAGCTTGTGGCCGCTCGCCATCGACACCGTGACCTTGGCCGCGCCGGATGTGTCATCGAATTCGAGGAGGCTGTCTGAGCGGCTCCGGAACAGCCGCTTGTTGTTGGCCTTCTCCGGTTCCTGCGGCAGCTTCTCGCGTCCGTTCCAGCAGGCCCCCACGATGTAGGGGCGCGACAGGTTGCCTGCCTCGAAGGCCACGACTACCTGCGAATCCACCTCTGGCAGAACCTCCAGCCCCTGCCCGTCGTCGGCATAGGGCGACAGCAGGGTCGCCCAGGCACGAACGTCCCGTTCTCCGTCGCTCCCGAGCCAGGGGAACTTCACCTGGATGCGGCCGAGCTTCCGGGTATCCACGATGTCGGTCACGATCGCCGGATAGACGCCGAAGTAGGTCTGCTTTGCACTTCCCGGGCCGCCTTCTCCCATCAAGTTGCCTCCCGGATAAACGGGCGTTCGGCGTCGAAGTGTGTCCGGTGCCCTTCCGAGAGATCGTATGTATGACACACCCGTGTCACATAATAGCCATCCCCTTCGAAGGGGGCGCCGACGCGCTCGAGGGTCAGTCGGGTGCCCACGACCATGTCGGGGGTCCCGGATGTCACACCGGATGCGCTCACGAAAGCCCGACTTCGGCGCAGCATCTCCGCCCGACCCCAGTCGCCTGCCTCTTGCGCGTTTCGGGGCACCTCGCACACGCGGTGCGTGACCCGCTGCCCGAAGGCGCGTTGCAGAATCTCCGGACCGGTACGACCACCGGCGACCTCCGATCGGATGGTCTGACCGTCCGCGACCTCGTCAATGACGGCCCGGTCGTCGACGTCGACTCCACTCACATGGACGCAGGTCCGTTGGTGGGCGAGGTCGGCACGGACTTGAAGTGACAGGACCTGGTTACCCCGCACCAGCGTGACATCCGTGGCGCTGCGTTTCTGGCGACTCTTGACGCAAAGCGTGTCGTCTTGAATCCAAACCTCCGCCTGGATGAGACGGGCACGCTCGCGCAGGAACGCCAAGTCGCTCATGTTCCATTGCTGAACGACATCGTACGTAGGCCCGTCGATGTCGATATCCGTGGCGAGGCCGTGCTTGGTGGCGATTTCTTCAGCGATATCGCCGTCGCTCATGTTCTCGAAGGTCCGCATCCCCCGGGTCATGCGGAGACTCATCAGTTTGTCTTCACCGAACACCACGACGTGTGGCTCACGCTCCTCCTGGAAATCCGCCTCGAGCGCGCTGACGAATCCATGAAAGATCGTGCGCTGGTTCTCCGCGGGCCCTATCGCCACGTCGAGCGTCTTTCCGAAGTCGAGTGCGCTTCCATCGACATGCAGGAGTTCCGCCTCGTCCATGCCCGCCATCGGGCCGTATGCGACGAAGCGCGCGCGAAGCGTCTTCAAGCCATCCGTCGCCTCTTCGATATCGAGGCGTACGATATCGCGCGCAAGCTCACCGCGCAGTTGTCCGTCTACCTCAAAGACAGGGCTTGACGAGATGAAAAGGGGCTCAGTCATGGAAACCCTCATCAAACCCCTCGGCCCTGGTCCGCTGCTCGACCCATCGCGTGCGCTGAATCAGACGGGCCACCCGGCCCTCCTCGTCCGGTCGCGGCCCGTCGCTCTCTTGGCGTACCTGCGGCTCGGATTCCGGAATCACTTCGGTCGTGGCTTGGTCGATATGGGTCGTCATGGTTTGGCTCCACGCGGCTTGCAGGGCTTCAAACACCCACAACATCTTTTTCGGCGGTACTCTTGCTGCAGAGCGTCGGCTTGGCTCCGAGCGGAATCCAGCGGCGGCAATGCGAGCCATGGAGGCGTGGTCGGGTCCGTGCGAAATGCCCAATCGTCCTGCACGCTTTCGGGATTGAGCGCGGCGTTTCCATGAACCAAGCCCTCGCGCGCCATGGCGGCCACGGTAATCCGCCCCCGCAAGGGTATGCCAAAGCCGTATGTGGCCGCCCGTGCGTCCGCCCTGGGCGGCGGTGGCGCGGGTTCGGTCGTCTGCTGCTGCGCCGGCGAACGCGGGCCGGTTGTGATCAAGGGCGTGCGCGGCTGATCGGGTCGGGCAGGTTGTTGGCGTGTGGCGGTGCCGCTCGCCGCCGCAACCGGTGCGGCAAAGGCTTCCCGAGCAGCCTGGGAGGCCGATTCGGATTCGACGATCTTGACCGACTCGTGCGCCGCGCTGACACCGCCGGCCGCCGAAAGCGCGAATCCCGCCGCCACTTCCGCGCCCACGTTCCCGCCCAGTGCGCCGGAACCGGCGCTCACGCCGGTTGCGACCTCGAGTCCAAAGGCAGCCTCCAGCGACAGGTCCGCGCCGGCCTCGACGCCGAGGTTGATGCCGACTCCCGCGCCGGCGCTCAATCCCGCGCTGAAACCGACCTCGACCCCGGCATCGAGTGCGAGGCTTGCGCCAAGATCGACGTCGAGCCCGCGCCAGGCGCCCGGATCCAGCCCCATCCGGGAGGCGAACTCCGCCGGCGTCTCCCCGCCGAGGGCGGGTGCCGACTGGTCCGAGCCCGCGCTATCCTTGCTGCCGACCGCGCTCGCCGGAGGATCACCCGGCTTCTTAGTGTTCTCCGCGGTCTTCGCGCCCGCCCCGGCTTCGAGAAACTGATACTCCGCCTTCTGTTCCTTGATGCTCAGGCTGGCCTTGGCACGAAGCGGCGTGCCGTTAGAGGCGAAATACTCGTAGTCGATGCCCAGGCTCTCGACGATCCCTTGGAAGATCAGATCGCCCCAACTGAACTGAAGCCTCGGCGGCGTCTCCTTCGCCCCCGCCTTCGTCGGCAAGACGAAGCTCTCGAGGAAGTTCGTCTTCTCTCGAACCGATCTCGGCTTTGCCGTAGTACCCTCGTCAGCGGTGTCGAAGACGAGTTCGAGTGTCAACACAGACGAACTCGAGCCGATGTACTGTCGTTTCTGTCGCCCTCGAGACTTGCCGCCTTCGATCGAATTGGAGAGCTTGACCCTCAGTGTCGTGGGGTTGAACTGTACGTTGACCGCTTTCCCGATCGGCGTGGACTTCGCGTCGTTGCTTACTTCCTGGAGCTTGGCTTTCTCGAGCGGTGTTGCTGTCACGGTCTAACCCACCTCCAAACGCAACCCTTCGTGCGCAATGTGCAGTTCTTCGATTGCGATCTCACCGGTCTTGGCGTTGAGTTCCGGGCCGCGCACCCGCGCGGGCAATCCTCGGTCGAAAGTCCAAGTAGCCACGGCCCGCTCACCCTCGTCCCATACTTCGATGATGCCGTTGTAGCGCGCCACCGGGCGCTCGCCGGCGACGACAGCTTGGATCCAGCGCCACAGATCTCTGTTCAACTGTTTCCCTTCGCCGAGGAACATCCCGCGTTTCAGGACGATATTGGAATACTTGGCGCGCCCCAACCGCTGAATGATGCCGTCGTTTCGCCCCCCTTCGACGTACTCCTCGACGGCCATATCGAGCTCCAGCCCCGAGCATTCCTGAAAGGCGCCGTCGCCGAGTGCCTCATCGCCCTGCGCGGCCAGCGGCGCTGTCAGGGCCGGGGCGCCTGCCTCCACTTGGTCGCTCTTGCGCAGCTTGATCAGAAACCGAAACGCACGGACGAGTTCGTCGGGCATGGATTCCTACGCCTCCACCAGTAGTGTCCCATCGCCGCCTCTGCTGACACGCAGCACGATGAACTCGAGAGGCTCCGATGGTGCCACGCCGATCTCGGCGATCAGCTTGCCGGCATCGATGACGCGCTGGTTGTTCAGTTCATCGTCGCACCGAACGAAGAACGCCTCCTCCTCGTTGGCGCCGGAGAACGCACCTGTCCGATGCAGATGGCGAAGGTAGGTGCGAAGCATCGCGCGCATGTCCGCCCGTAGAGCAGCCGTGTTGGCCTCGAAGACCATCCAATTGGTTTGCTGCTCGAGGACTCGACGCAGCATGAGGATCAGCCGCCGAACGGTCAGTTGCCGGTACTTCGGATCACGTGAAAGCGTTCGCCCGGCGGACAGACGTATACCATCCCGTTCACGCAAGAAGACGTTGATGCCCAACGGATGCAGTTCATCGTGCAGTGCAGGGGAGACGGCGTCGTCGACGTCGACCACGCCGGCTGCGAGGAGGTTGGCCGGCCCGTGTGGGACACCGTGAAGCAGCTCCTGATGCGCGATGATCCCCGAGGCGGGACCGGACGGGTTCAGGCGAATCAACGCGTCGCGGCGATCATCCCCCCGGCTGACCCGAAGCCACGGGTAGTAGGCGGCGCTGTAAGACGAGCGGAAGGCGGAACGCCATTGAAGGATTCCGCGGTGGCTCAGGCCCGGCGGCACATCCAGCAACACGACAAACGACCGCAACATCTCGGCCAAACCCACGAGCCTGTTCTGCAACAAGATAATCGTCTCCAAATCCGTCGGGTGTTCCGGATCCAGATGCAGGCGTCCGAGTTCCGGCGGGCTGGGTACCGGCTCCTCGGCGGCAGGTCCGTGTCCCAAGCATCGTTCGAAGGTCGGCCCGGCGGTGACCGCCTGCTCGACAACCGGCTCGGTGGGTACGAGTGGTTCGGGGCTGTAGAGATCGGGCGCAACGACGGTGGACAGATCCGGCAGATGCGTCAGGGCGTGGACGCCGTCACCTGGATCCGGATCGCCCTGGGTCCAATGGCTATCGAAGAAGTCGTCACATCGGATGTCGGCGTAGCGGTCCTCGCCACCGGTGAACTGTGGTTCACCGGCCGAGTTCAGCGAAGGCTCGTCCGGCTGGGGTTTCGACTCGTCAAGCTCAATGTCCCGTTCCCCCCAACACCAGTGGGGATAGACGAGTACGGATTCGTAGCAGAGCACGGTGCCCGCCCATCGCGGGTGGACCGGAGAGAATCCAAGCCGCTCGTGCCGCTCCGTGCCGCCGGCGCCGTCGTCGATGACCAGCGTACCTTCGACGAGTTCCGCAGCTTCAGGCACTTGCTCCAGATTGCGATCGAACGTGACGCGCAGAAAAGAGCCGCTACGGTCCGGATGCTCTTGCCTGCGTACGTCGGCCGCGAATCGGTACGCGGGCGTACCGTCGGGCCGGGTGAAGCGCAGAAGCGAACCGGTGGGCAGCGTCTCTTCCGGCCCCAGTGAGATCCCGTCGACCGTGACGGGAAGTTCCGGCTCGATAGCGAGCGGCGAAGTGCTGCATCCCAGCGCGGCTTGTAGACCGTTCCCCCAGCTTCCCTCGTTCCTCGCCTCAAGCAGAATACCCTCGACAAGTTCCGCGGACTCGGGCGGCTCGGACAACGGCAAGTCCAACGTGACCACGGTGCCGGGCGATCCGACATCGGGTACCTGTCCGAGTTCGACGCCGGTAACGACCCGCCACGCGATTGCCCCACCGGGAAGAGGTAGTGACAGAAGCGAACCGACGGCCAGATCCGGCTCACCGCCCACGGTCAACTCACTTTCTGTGGCGCCCGTGAGCGTGAGGACCGGGGAGTTGGACGGGGGCGCCGGCTTCCGCCACACAACGCCTCGCGCCACACCTGACCGATTCAGGATCGGATCTTCGTCGTAGCTTTCATGGTAATCGTGGACAATGCGGACGATGTAGGCGCGCCTTCCGCCTTGTTCAAAAAACGAGGCCACCGTGTATGGGAGGCGGCCCGGCCCGGAGAAGTCGCCGAAGAGACGCCTGTATTGGTCGAAGCTCTCCACGGGCACCGCCACGGATCGGCGACGCAAGCCGCCCGGCGTCACGCAGGGGCGGTCATAGCGCCACGTTTCATCGACGAGCGGTTCACGGACAGGTCCGCGGGGACTTACGCCGACGAACGCGCAAACATCCATCTGGACACCGGCCAGCGCCGAGCGGGCCGTGTCCGGATGCTCGTAGATCCCCGGCGCTCCGAGTATCAGCGGTGTGGCAGCCACGGTCCCTGGCATTACTCGTACTCGATCCCCTCGTGGACGAGGCTCAGTTCCTCCATAGCCACCTCTCCGCCGCCTTTGGCCGCGAGTGTCGGCCCGGTCCACTTCTTGGGTTGCGCGTTGAGCAGCTTCCACGTGGCTACTGTCTGGCGCGCCTCATCGAGCAGCGTGACCGTGATGTTGCGCGCGTCCGCCGCGCCCTCCCGAACCGTCTTGACCCACTTGAAGAGATCGTCCGATCCGACCAGCCCGCGTTTGAACGTGACGTCGTCGAGCTTGTACGTATTGGGGATCTTGCGAACGGTGTTGACCTTCTCGTTCCCGTTGCGGTACTCGGCGTAGTTGATGTCCGCGCCCAGTCCGCTCACGTCGGAGAAGCCGCCAATGACCGTTCCCTCTGACCCGTCCCCTTGCTCGCCACCCAGCGAAACCAGGAAGCTGAACGCGCTGTAGGGGTTGTCGCGAAATGTAGGCATGGTTTCCTCCCGCTAATGCGATTGTTTTCAGGGCATCAAGCCATCTTTGCATCGGCGGTCCACTGGCCAATGCGGAAAATGACGAACTCGGCCGGCTTGACCGGAGCCACGCCGATCAGGCAGATCATTCGACCATTGTCGAGATCGTTCTGCGTCATGGTCGTCCGGTCGCAACGCACGAAGAACGCCTGCTCGGGCTTGTCGCCCAGCAGCGCGCCGTCCCTCCAGAGCACCAGCAGAAAATCCTCCACCGTACGCCGGACGTTGTCCCAGAGTCTGCGCCCGTTCGGCTCGAACACGGCCCACTGCATGCCCTTGTCGATCGAATGCTCCATGTAAATGAACAGTCGTCGGACGTTGACGTACTTCCACTCCGGATCTGAACTGATGGTCCTCGCGCCCCAGACGCGGTGGCCCCGTCCCTCGAAGAAGCGCAGGGCATTGATCCCCTCGGGATTGAGGACGTCCTGACGCCCTTTGTTAATGTTGGCTTCGAAGCGCGTGAGCCCCTGTACGACTTCGTTCGCGGGCGCCTTGTGGACGCCCCGGGTGATGTCGGTTCGGGCATAGATTCCGGCTACCGCACCCGACGGCGGCAACAGCAGGCGCTTTGGCGGGGCGCCCTGAGCGGCCCGCTCGGTCGGATCGAGGATCTCGATCCACGGGTGATAGAGTGCGGCGTACTTCGAATCGAGTTGACCTCGGAACTCACGGACCTGGTTCAACGAACTGCCTCTGGGCGCGTCGATGACGCCGATCCGGTACCTCATATCCTCGGCGTGTTGAATGACGTGGGACGCAACCATGCGGCAGCTATCCTTGGCGTCAAACGTGCCGCCGTCGGGAGCGGCCACGATCGCGATGTCGTCGATATCCTCGAACGCTCCGAGGCCGGTGCCCTTCCTGTCCGCGTAGTCCGGATGCGCCGACTTACCTTTGAGATCATCGGGCGTGACCAGGGCTCCATCAGTGCCGCCTTCAAGCCTCTTGTCGGGGTTCTTCTGCAGTGCCTCCATCAGCAAGGCGGGCAGGAATTCGGACTTGGCAGCGGTCGGTGCCGTCGGGTCCCATTCTAGCCACACGACGGCGTTTTCGTCTTCCGGATCAGTTAACGCCAGGATTCTGCGAATGTCACGCTTCCGCAATGGCGAAGTGGAAAGCTCGTTGTACTCGTCCTTACGCTCGTTACCGACTCTGACGCTGACCTTCAACTCAACCAGTTGAACGACGTCCGTCTCCTCGAGCTGCGGGGAGGTTCCAGTCTTGTCCAAGAAACTCTTGGCCCCCTCCTCATCGACCTGTACCACTCTGAGCTGCTCCAGGTCCAGCGGGTCATTGCCGTCGGGCAAGTTCGCCGCGCCGTCGAGATTCGGAATGACCTCGACGACCATACCGGCCCTGGCCTGCGGAACAATCACCGCGCCGCCTTCAACCCGGGCCAGGTTCCTGCTCCGCACGACTTCGGTTTCCACGCGCACGTTTCCCATCTTGCCCGGCCAGCGGGCCTTCCAGGTCGTGGTGAGGTCGCTCACCGGAATTACGCGGGATGCGATGCCGTTGTCGCCGCCGCGCTGCGCGAATACACGGGACACATAGAGCCGCTTCCCGCCGTTGTCGAAGAACGATCGGGCCGCGTGGGCCAGGTAGCTCAAACGCTCCTCACCGGGATCGGCGTCGCCGACATGAAGCGTTTCAAGACCACCGTAGACCCACTCGAACTCCGTGAAACTGGTGATCAAACGAGGTTCGCAATCGGTCGGCCCGTCCTGATACCAGACGGGGCCGTAACGAGTCATCCCCACGAAGCCCGTCGTGCTGGTCGGCACTCCCTCGATCGACTTGGAACGAAAACTAACCTCCTCAACGTATACTCCGGGCGCCAGATACTCGGGCATGACGTGTGTCCTCCAAAGGCGTTCCTATGCAACGAAGTCGAAGTCCTCCACTCCGGAGAGAGTCCTTCCCAAAGGAAACGGAACGATCCGGCTGGCCGACAATGCTGAAGCAAAGCCAGCCGGAGGGATATCTCCCGCGCAGACCGGGTCAGGCTCGCCGGGCGGCGGGAGTTCCTCCAACGAGAGATCCCAAAGTGCGTCCTGCTCCGGGAGATCGGTCCCCGCCGCTCTGGGTGCAACGACCGGGCCCGCCACCGACACGCGCACGGGGAGCGGATCGACGAGTTCCGCGAGACCCGCCGCGGTCGGGTAGAGCATGAGCAGGAATTCCCCACGATCATCAGCGTGCGTTCGTCCGACGAGTACCGCGGAGTCGGGCAGGTGGGCCTCGACGCGTGCCCACCGCATAGGTCGGTGATCCCGCATCACCCTTCCCCGAAGCCCGGTCGTTCGTTCGCTCACGTCGTGTGCCACGCCGGGGAAGAGCACCGGCCGCCGCACCCGATGCGTGTACGGCGCGGCGTCCGCCTGTTCCCGTGTCACCAATGGCACACGCAACCGCCGGGGCACGTAACGCCGGAAATTGTCGTAGATACGGAGGTCGACGTGATCTTGGAGCGATGGATGGTACAGCAGCGCGTGCCTGCATGAGTCATGACGACTCACGACCGAGCGCGGCTCACGCCACCCCATGACGCGGCGATACGGCAATGTGGAATCCCGCGGGACCCATGGCGGCGGTCCCTCCACATCCACGCGGACCGGGTGCGCGACGCGCCCACCGCGCAACGCATCCAGCGGCTCGATCCCCACCGCCAGCGCGTGAATGAACTCGGCGTACTCTTGGGCCACGAAGGTAGTCAAAGCTCCGCCTCCGGCTTTGCGCCCGCCACTACGGTTGTGACCGGCGGCTCCTCCAAATCCACTCGCCCGTCGATGCGGACGATTCGCGCGACGTACGGCACGCTGAGTTTGTAATCCACGGGCAACGAGTCGAAAGTTCTCATCACGTCCTCGGTGGAGATTTCCTCCATGCTGACCTGGACGACCTCATGAGGCGTCCACTGACTCTGCGGGGCAAGCAAAGGTCCGCCCAGAATCGGAGTGCCCTCGAGACACTGCATCGTCCTGCCGAGAATGTTCAGTTCGTGGCTGGGGTCGTCCGCATATGGCGTGAGCAGAAAATGAAGATCGAGCGGCAAGTGCGACCGACCGTCCTGGCTGCCCACCGCCGACCAGGCCGCTCGCATCGTCTTGTTGAAGTCCACTCTGTAGAGATAGATCACTAGAGCGGGCACGACCCACAACCGCGCCTTGAGATCCTCCGTGCGAACCAAGACAGGTCTCGTGGACTTGCCGGGCACGGGCTCCTCCTCCTGGAAGCGCAGCTTGAGAAGTCGCTCCAGGCTTTCAGCGGCGGCCGCGATACTCGTGTAGTCAGCCACTGCGAACTCTCCCCACCTCAACTAGTAGCGTCGAAGGCGCCTCTCACGCAATGGACCGTGACTTCCGTCACTATGGCAGTGCGACCTGCCACGCGTTCGGGTCGGCGCGGCACGATCGCGTCAGCGCGGCACCGAATCGATGCTTCGATCGGCCATGCGAATGCTCTGCGGCCGCAGGAAGAACTGTTGAGCGGGGTCGCCGGCTTCGCTCCGCCGACCTACTCCGCGCCATTCACGTCTGAACTCTGCCATGTGGATCAATTGGACGGGCCGCGCAGTGGCTCCGGTCGAAAGAAGCCGACGAATGCCGTCGCCGAGTCTCTCGCCCGTGGGACCAGGCGAACGCTGTGGGGCATCTACTCTAGGCACACATCAGGACAAGTCGGCGCAGTCCGCATCGGACTTCGCCTCGACAGACAGTGTCGGGCGCAACAAACACCCGACCTGACCCAGCACGGCCCGGCAATTCCACCGGAACTTGGCGGCACCATATAGCAACGGCACGGCGCGCAGACGGAAGTAGCCCACAGCCACACTTTCAGTTGCATCGTTTCAAAAAAGGGCGCGACCATCGCCGTCGCACTGACTTCCCATGTACGTGAGTGATCAACGCTATCAGATGACTGTACACAGTGCAAGAAGCTTGTCGGTTTTTTCGGCCTGTCCGAGGCAACCGGTAGGCTGCTAAACAACTATCTTCGCTCACACGGGGGTTTGGTTGTAGGTAGTTTACCGTAGGGGTTCCCACCTAGGTGGCACCGCCTACGGCATTCATCCATGGCGAAGACCCCGCCCGAAGTGAAACTCGCGCGTTCGAGTCGACGGGCGTGCATGTTCGGATCCGGTGACGCACCTCGGGATGGACGGAATGCGCCGTCTCGCGCGACGGACGGATGCGCGGCGCCCCAGTTGCCGGCGCGCACGCTCACTCCTTGTCTTCACCACTTGCGTCGGCCGCCACGGAATCGAGCAATCGCCGGTACGGTTCGGCTCTTTCGCGTTTTCCCCAGTCGTCGTACATGGTGACGATACGTCGGAGCGCGTTGCGCCTGTGCGTCGCGTTGGCACGTTGCGAACCAGCGAGGGTCTCGTAGGCGCCGATGAGTAGCGGTTCGGCCTCGGTCCGGCGGCCGGCAAGGGTGTAACACTCGCCGAGCCGGCTCTTCGTGATTGCCGTGTAGCGGTGCTCGGGACCGTACCGTGCTTCATAGCGCTCGAGTGCCTGCGTAAGTAGGCGGTCGGCCTCTTCCAGTTGCCCGGCACCTACAAGCGTAACACCGAGTGAGCTCATGGCCATCGTGACGTAGCCGCTGTCGTCGCCAAGCGACGTCGTCCACAACGCCAGCGCTTCGCGCGCGAACCGCTCGGCTTCGGGAAGGTCGTTCATGCCGCGCCTTACGACGCTGAGTCCGTGGAGCGTCAGGCCCACGAGCCAGTGCCCTTCGCCGAGCACATCGCGTCTGATGGCGAGCGCCTCCCGGTAGAGTGCCTCGGCGGGCTCCAACTCCTCCACATCACTAAGCAAACCCGCGAGGTTATGCAGACTGACCGCGAGGTCGGGATGGCTGTCGCCGAACAGCCTGCGACGCATGTCGAGTGCCTCACGGTGCAGCCGTTTCGCCTCATCGTAGTTCCCTTGCATTCCGAGGATGGTGGCGAGGCTGGCCTGCGCTCGCGCGACCGTTGGATGATCGCCCTCGTATGTCATGGCATGGAACTCGATCAGTTCCCGAAAGAGCGCCTCGGCTTCGCTCAGTTGACCAAGGCCCGAAAGTGCCACGGCAAGGCTCTGCATCGTGGCGCAAAGCGACGGATGGCTGGGCTCGAAAATCCGCCGCTGAATGTCCAGCGCTTCACGGAGCAGCGAAGCCGCCCGCGCCTTATCCCCCAAGCTCTTGTGGACGTTCGCGAGGCTATGCAGGCTGACGGCAATGTCGCCGTGGAACTGTGGCAGTTCGGCTTGTCTGACTGCCAGCACTTGTTCGCACAGGGCGAGCGCTTCTTGGAGGTCCCCGCGTTGTCTCAAGAGGGCGGCGAGGTTGTTCATGGTGTACGTGGTGGTCAGAGAACCATCTCCGAACGCCAGACGCTGCAAGTCGAGTGACCGGCGATAGCAGCTTTCCGCCTCCTCCAAAGCACCGCTGAGCTTGAGCACGAAACCCAGGTCGCT
>JAJDDX010000356.1 GCA_029260055.1 Phycisphaerae bacterium | reverse complement strand
CACTCGAGCGGTTGGGAAGGAACCCTCAACAGCGCTACTACTGGCATCTGCAGGACAACGAACGGATATTCCGGTTTGCGATGGCCGTTCGCGGCACGGACGCCGACGCCCATCCTGACGCGCTTCGCGGTGTGATCGACGTCAAGCTTCCGATGCTCGGCGATCCGGGCGTGTGGAATTCGGTGGTGACGGTCCTGGCGGGTGCGAGCGGAGCCGTCCTGGCGATTCTCGTATTCTATGTGGTGACGCAGCGGCTCGTGCTGACGCCGGTGAATACGTTGCGGCGGGCGGCCGAGCGCGTCGCGACGGGGGACATCGAGGCCCGTTCGTCCATCACGACGGGAGACGAGTTTCAGAAGCTGTCGAGAACGTTCAACGAGATGCTCGTCCACCTTCAGGCTGCGCAGGAGGAGCAACGCAAGATCAACCGTTCGTTGGACATCAAGCTCGGTGAACTCGCGGAGACGAACGTAGCGCTGTACGAATCGAACCGCGTCAAGAGCGAATTTCTCGCGAACGTGACACATGAGCTGCGCACGCCGCTGGTGTCGATCATCGGGTTTGCAGAGTTGCTGCGTGATGCCTGGGAGTCCAAGAGCCCGGATCGAAAGCGCCTGGCTCGTTACTCGGAGAACATCAGGATCAGCGGCAGGAGCCTTTTGGACATCATCAACGACCTGCTGGATCTCGCGAAGATCGAAGCGGGGAAGATGGAGTTGCACCTGTCAGACTTCTCGCTGTCGGATTTGTGTGACGATCTGGTCGACTTCGTTCGCCCGCTGGCCGAGAAGCGCAACCAGGACCTATCGATCGTCATGGATGACGAACTCGAGACACTGCACAGTGATTCCGGGAAGATCAAGCAGATCCTCTACAACTTGCTCAGTAACGCGGTCAAGTTCACACCCACCGGCGGGAGTATCATTCTGGCAGTGGAGTCCGGCGGGCACGACACGGTCCGGCTTCTCGTCAAGGACACGGGCCCCGGGATTCCGGAGGAGGAGCGAGAGACGATCTTCGAAAAGTTCCGGCAGCTCGACGCTTCCGAAACGCGCGAGCATCAGGGCACGGGGTTGGGGCTCGCGATCACGCGGGAACTCGTACACACCCTTGGCGGCACGATCGATCTGGCCCCCGGCACAGGCCGCGGTGCCACGTTCGTCACCGAGCTACCGATGCGGATTGAAGGCGGCCAGCGTCGCTCGGCCATCCGATTGAATTGAGCCGTTCCCTCGATTCGGCCGGCCCGTCCGGTGGCGGCGACCGGCGGGGTCGTGCGGAAACGGGCGCGGCGTCAGGAGCCGTGCGCTCGATTTGAACCGGAGGCGCATGGAAGCCTCGCGGTGGCGCGCTTAGAATAGAATGGTGTTTTCCGCGGCGGTTCGAGCCTCCTGTTGAAGGTTCCGGCGAGACCAGCTAGCATGTGGTTTGGCTATGCAGATCGGGATTCCAGCACTGGTTCAAGCCTTGGCGGTGCCGCCGGCTGGCAGGTTCGGTAAGCAGGAGGCCGCCCTCGAGGGCCTGGTTTGGCTGGGGGCGTTGGTCCTTGCTACACTGCTCATAGCGCTGGTGGCGTTATACGTGAGGAAACGGTTCCTCCGGCGGAGCGAGGTTCAGACGCCCGAATTTACGCTCGATGAGCTGCGCAAGCTGAGGGATGCCGGCGAACTGACGGTCGCGCAGTACGAGGCCTTGCGCGACAGGATGGTGCAGGACCGATAGACCCGAAGGCACTGCCGAAGAGCCCGATAATGTACTACAGTACCTTATGTGAATCTGACGATGATGATCGCGTCGCGGTAGTGCCACGCGGGCTGCGCTCGAGCGGCGGTGACTGGTGGAAGAGTAAGGCAGGAGTGAGCAATGGCCACGAAGGGTAGTGGCGGTCGTAGTGGCGGAGGCGGTGGCGGGTCGCGACAGCGGCGTGTCAGTCTTTGCAGCTTCTGCGGCAAGGGACAGCGAGACGCCGGACCGATGGTCGAAGGTCCGAAGGACGTGTACATCTGCAAGTCCTGTGTCGAGCTGTGTCACAACATCATCAAGCAGGAAACGCGCAAGGCGGCCGCTTCACGCGCCGTCGTCGGCGAGATTCCCAGTCCGCGCGAGGTCCACGAATTCCTCGATCAGTACATCATCGATCAAGAGCGGGCGAAGCGCACGCTGACCGTGGCCGTTCACAACCACTACAAGCGGCTGCAGCACCTGGATATGGCCGGCGCGGATGATGTCGAAATCGACAAATCCAACGTGCTGATTCTCGGGCCCACAGGTTGTGGCAAGACGCTGCTGGCCAAGACGTTGGCGCGCATGTTGAACGTGCCGTTCGCGATCGGCGACGCCACCACGCTGACCGAAGCGGGCTATGTGGGCGAGGATGTCGAGAACATCCTGCTGCGCCTGCTCCAGAATGCCGAGTATGACCTCGAGGTCGCCCAGCGCGGCATCATCTATATCGACGAAATCGACAAGATCGGCAGGACCTCCCACAACGTCAGCATCACGCGCGACGTGTCGGGCGAGGGCGTGCAGCAGGCGCTGCTCAAGATGCTCGAGGGTACCGTGTCTAACATTCCGCCCCAGGGTGGACGCAAGCACCCCGAACAGCAGTACATTCAGATGGACACGTCCAACGTGCTGTTCATCTGCGGCGGTACGTTCGTCGGTTTGATCGACATCATTCGTCGTCGCCTCGGCCAAAGTGCGATCGGTTTCACGAACGAAGGTGATCCGCGCGATACCACGGCGGAGGAAGGCGAGATTCTGGCACAGGTCACGCCGGAGGACCTCGTCGAATACGGGATGATCCCGGAATTGGTGGGCCGATTGCCCGTGATCACGACGCTCGATCCGCTCAACATCGAAACACTTATCTCGATTCTCACCGAGCCGCGCAACGCGCTGATCAAACAGTATCAGAAGCTCTTTGAATACGAGAACTGCCAGCTCGAGTTCTCCGACGGTGCGATGCGGCTGATCGCCGAGAAGGCCCTCGCTCGTGAAACGGGCGCACGCGGTCTTCGCGGTGTCGTGGAAGAGATCATGCTCGACGCGATGTACCACCTGCCCGACAACGCCAGGTCGGGCAAGAAAGTCGTGACCGAGGCCGTCGTCGAGGGCAAGGAACCTCTTCTTCCCCGCAAGCCTCGCCGCCGTCGCGAGTCCGCATAACGCCGCTCGCCCGCCTGGCGCGCGAGTCCCCATCACGTTCGATAACAACGTCGCTGCCAGTGCCGCTGCGCCCGCTCGGGCCTTGCCGTCGCATGGCATCGCGCGGCGT
>JAJDDX010000355.1 GCA_029260055.1 Phycisphaerae bacterium | reverse complement strand
GGCACACACCTGGCCCGGGCCAGGACCATCGGACGCCGTTGGTACAAGCCGCTCTATTCGCTACATCTTCGCGACGACCGGCAAGTCGTGACCTTCGTCTTCCTGCACGAACTCTTCCACCTGCTGGTCAAGCTCGCACGGCGCAACACACGGCAAAAGGAGTCCATGTGCGATCGCTTCGCCGCGAGGTATCTCGTGGATCGCTGCGGCGCGACGGTGTGCGACGAAAAGGGACGCCCCGTCCCACGGGACGTGTGGGATTTCCAGGACCTCGAGGCCTTTGTCGACGCGGCGCGGGATCGACGCGTCGGGCAACGGCCCGCCACGCGCCGCAAGAAGCCATCGCCGCCCCTGGCGCCCGCTGCCACGGAAGCTGCGGCCGTTCGGCAAGCCTCCCCGGGGCAACAGCTCATGCTTTTCCCGGTGTGAACCGTGATCGGCCTCGGCGCCCGCCGGTGTGCACAAGCCGATGGCTTTGCGACTGTTGCCATTCGATTGAGTCGCAGGTACCGTCAACAGAGCCGGGCTTCGTGCCGGCGCGGCGCCCGATGCACCGAGAACGATACTTTCTACGCGAGCTGTGATGGCTGACCGGGCCGAAATCGAGACGTTCAAGAACCCGCATCCGCGGCGTGATTACGTGATCGAGCATCACGTACACGAGTTCACCAGCATGTGCCCCAAGTCCGGTCAGCCGGACTTCGGGACGATCCTCATAAGCTACGTGGCGAAGGCGACATGCCTGGAACTCAAGAGCCTGAAGCTCTACCTTCAGGGGTTTCGAAACGAGGGCATCTTCTACGAGGACGTGACGAACGTGATCCTCGATGACCTAGTGAGTAGCTGCGACCCGAAGTGGATGCTGGTCGAGTCGACCTGGAGCGTGCGCGGTGGAATCCACAGCGTGGTCCGGGCGCAGCACGGCCAGCCGCCGCCTCAGCCGTGACCCGCGAGCCAACGCCTTTCCCGGGCGGCCCCACAGTCCTCGATGCTACGCCTGATTGCCGCTCGATCGAAGCAGCTCGAAGACGTGTTCATTCGACGGCAGGATCGGCTTCAGCCGTCGCGCTTCGTCCGCGGTGAACCAGCCGGTGTCGGCGATCTCGTCACCGTTCGGTCGGAGCTCCCCGCCAGGCAGCCGCACACGCCACACCGCCAGAATGTACTGAGGCTCCGGTACGCGTACCGCTCCGAGTCGCTGATAAGCCACGACTTCGATGCCGAGTTCCTCCGCAAGTTCGCGGCACACGGCGTCCCGTGGAGTCTCGCCGGGCTCCACATGGCCTCCCGGGAAGCACCAGAAGCCACCCTTGGCGACAGCCTCAGCCCGCCGAACCATCAGGTAGCGTCCGCCGTCGCTCAGCACGCCGATCGCGCCGCGTCCCACGCTCGATCGACCCTGTGCCACGGCCCGCCCCTGATTACGAGCAGCACAGCCGGCCCGTGGGCCCGGTTCCTGTCTGCCCTGTCGCCACAAAAAAAGGCGGCGGATCTCGAAAGACGAGACCCGCCGCCGCGTTGTCATGCTATGCCGTCAGGCTTCGCACTATCCCCTACGGATAGATGAGCGAATCCGTTGACGAATAGGCGCTGGGGCCGAGCGTGTCGTCGCCCGGGAACGGCGGCTCCGAGGCGTACTCGCCCGGAGCGATACCGTGGATTCGGTTGAACCCGAGACCATCCCACGGCGTCGGAGCCATGAGCGTGTAGATGTTGTCATGGTCGATACCGACGGCGGGCATCCGCGCGAAGGTCGCGTGACCGTCCGCAAAGAGCGCGTTCTGGCCTTCGCCGTTCCGCGCACCACCGTGGTTGCCCGAGTTGTACCCCATCCAGTCCTTCGGTGAAGCGTCCAGATCGACCTCACGGTTGAGGGACGCGGGCGTCCAGTCGACCTGCCCCGTCACCGCGTAGAAGGGACCCTTGTCAGCCGCGAGTACCTGGCGGTTGTCAACGCCTTCGCGCGGTTGCGTGTCGCGCGGGCCGAACGGCACCTGGTAGCCGTAGCTAATGTGCTCGGTCGGATCATTCGTCGGGCCGAGGAAATCGTAGTAGAAGTCGATATTCTCGGTCGGGTCCTCAGAGTCACCGGAACTCGGGCAGATGTACTGCTTCGGCGTCACATCACCCGTGCGGACGAGCATCCAAAACGCCCGTGTGACCGACAACTGCGTGCTCGCATCGTCACGCGAGAACGTCGGGTCTTCACGCTTGAAGCCGACATCCACACCCGAAGGGCTCGAGTACTTGATGCGCTGGCCGCTGCCGTAGTCCGTGTCCCTATCGAACGGCGGAATCATCCACTTTTCGTTGTTGTCGTTGGCGTAGATCTTCGCCGACGTGCCAATACCCTTGATGTTCGACTGGCAAACCAGCCGCTTGCTCAACTCACGAGCGCGGGACAAGCTCGGAAGCAGGATCGAGATCAGCAAAGCGATGATCGCGATCACCACCAGCAACTCAATCAGTGTGAAGCCTCGAATTCTTCTTTTCAGTATCACGCCATTTTCTCCTGACCAAAACCACCGATTCCCAGGCGTGCGACAGCACGTGTCATTGCCCGGTATGCGTACGGAATGAGAACGTGTCTTATTCCGGGCGCCGTATACGAGCCGCGCACTACCAACAATAACGAAACACAAACGAACCGTTCCGAGGCAGCCTCCGTACTGACCCGTATGTCAGCACAACTCGGAGAGGGCGGCTGCAAAAACCGGCCTATCAGTACTGGCGACCCGCTTAATCACTGAACCGCCGTACGAAAACCGGCAGGCAGCGACCCGCGGACACGGCAACACCGATGCCCCGGACCTTACAACTTACCAGCAGTTGCCATCGATGGCAACCACAGCAGAACGGAGGTTTGGCGGATCGGAAGGACGGTGGCGGGGGGAATCGAATATAATATGATAACCGGTAACCGCTACTTCGATGATCGAGTCTTTAGCGATCGAATGAATGCGCCACTCGCCGATGCGAGCCGAGAAACCACCCCAGCGTTCCGCTACGCTTACGCTCTTTCTACCTAATAAACTATACTCGGACGACGCCGCCTAGTCAACGATACCAAGCGCGAAACTAGGCAAATTGACGGGCAATTCCGGCCGCCCAAAGGTCACGGGACCTTCCGATACGTGATGTCGATTCCGTGCGGTACGGCGATGCCGAGATGCCGACGGTGGGCCGCCGCGAGGTAGGGGATGCGCTCGGCCGATTGAGCCACAGCGCCGAGTCCGAACGAGTGCCGGATTTCGTTCAACACCGAAAGTCCTACAGTGTCGACGGCAACCGGGTCGGTCGATGCCAGGATGAGCCCTTCTTCACTGATCGTCTCGACGCTCCCCTCGGGGCCGGCGTCAAACACGACACGGAGCGCGTTGACCAGCGAAAGGCGGAGGCGGTCGCGAATCTGGGGCAACGCGACGATATCTCCGATGTACGGCGAGCATCCGTGTCCGTGGTACCGGGCCGGATGCTTCACAAGCGCGTGCGAGAGGTTCTTCAGGGAACACGTCAGGCCGGCGATGTTGTGCGTTTTCAGGAAGGGCACGTTGACGATTGCAGTCACCTGGTCCAGCACTGCCGCCAACTGGTCTTTCCCGCTGCCGAAGTCCACCTCGGTCCGGTCGTACCCGCCACGCGCCGGCGTCGTGCCGAACCGCTCAGCCAGTTCGTCCGGCGCTTCGATGCAGACGATTCGCTCCGGCTTGACGCCCGCGTCCATGAGCGTCTCGATCAGCGCGGTGCCTACTTCCGCGACGGTGCCGATCGTGGCTTGCCCGGATCGGTTGAATTTGAGGCCGACGACATCGTCGGGCTTGAGGATCTTTCGCCACGCAGACTGCGGGTCCGCGGTCTTGGTGCCGAGCGCCAACGCGTGCTCGATCATCTCGCGAAGAATGGCGGGATGAATCTTCGAATTCGTCACGACAGCTCGGGAACGGACGTGCGCTACGCGTACAGGCTCGCTACCCGGCGGCAGCGCGAGCTTCGGCTCGGCCGCGGACACCTCCTCGACCCGCGACAATGCGGTGCCGGCAGCCACGGCGCTGACGCCGAGGAATTGCCTGCGCGATAACTTCGATGCTGACTCGTTCACGCGTCGATGCACACCCTTCAGCACACCTGGGTTACGGGCTTCCGGTCAAGCATGCATAGGTTTTATCGGGTGTTGCGGTGGCCGGCCTGAGTCGACTCGCCGATGGGCGCAGGGGTGACCGATATCGAGCGTCACAGTGTCGCGGTAGGGACCCCGGCGGGGCTACCAGGCACTCGTCGCGCGCCGCGCGCCGACCTCGAAGATCGACTGTGTCTTGAGAAGCGTGAGCTCCTCCGGGAACGCGTGGTACGCGTGCACGTGGAATTCGTGGTCCCGTGCGTCGAAATCGACGAAACTGAAAGGCGCCAAGCCGTCGTGCGTCCACTCGTCAAAGGGCACGAAGAGACCGCGGTCCTGAGCGTAGTGCACATAATCGCGGTGAGTGGCCGGGAACAACTGAGGCGTCATCCGCTCGACCTGCGTCGAGAGGATGTACTTCACGTCGGCGTCAAACGACTGGGCGTGATCCCGCTCGCCCCGGAACCTGAAGGAGGTGGCAAGCCCGACCTTCGGGAGCAACTCGTTGTCTTCGGTGATCACTTCGGTCAGGATCTGGTCCCCGCACTGCACCGTGACGACGTGTGCAAGCCCGGTGACCCAGATTTCGGCCTGATAACGAGCCTGTGCGACCCGTTTGACCCTGTCGATCCGGAAGAGCTCCGGATGAAGCGCCCTCTGGTACAGGCAGAACTGAAGATCCTCTACGCGTTGTTTGGTCTGTCCTCGTTCCACGATTCCCTCGATATCCTGTGCCGCGTGCCTCGGAGTTTCCCCAATTATAGGGTCACCCAACCGCAATTCCATGATTTTATTTTCCGGACTGAGTATTTCCACATGTCGATACGAACGCTCCGTAACTATGTTCAGAAAAGAAGCTTACGGGCCTCCGTCGCCGGCGCTTTGGGGCCTGTGTGACGTAGCCGTGACGTGAGTGGCCGGGGAAATCACAGCCAAAACGGCCGCGGAAAAAAGGCCCGGGCGCGCGTTGCGACCAGCCCGGCTTGCGCTATAATTCGGCACACCATGGAACGTTTCACCGGTCTTGTATCGCTGCTCTGTGCTCTGCCTGTGAC
>JAJDDX010000354.1 GCA_029260055.1 Phycisphaerae bacterium | reverse complement strand
GTCCTGATCGCAGTAGTCGGCGCCGCCGCACAGGGTGCCGGACGGAGCCATGGGCTGGATACAAAGGAAGGTGCCCGGATCACATATGTCATCGGTGCAGGCGTTGCCGTCGCTGCAGTCGAGATCGCACACACACGGATCACCCACGTCGGCCACGCCGCCGAGCGGCGCGTCATAGCCGCGCGCGCGATCATCGAACACGTCGACGACGGCGTCGACGCGCCACTTGGTCGCCACAGCCGAGAGACCGTCGGCACCGTCCGAACCGACGACATCGGGCTGTACCATGAGTGGGGATGTGTCCGAACTGAGTACTTCCGCATTCCCAGCCGTCGGGAACGTATCACCTGCAGCCGCAAGGGGGATCAACGCGAACAAGACATGGTAAACGGACATAGTCGAATCTCCTCCAGATGTGGGCTGTAAGGCCAGAGGACATTGCGTACATCTGGCCTGACGTTCTACGTCGCGTTCAAGAACGACCCTCCACCGACTCTGCGCGACAGCGAGGATGCGCCTTGTCAAACGAACACGTCGAAAGAGCATGTACTGCGTGGCGCGAGCGATTCACGCGAAGCCCACAGCCCGTGCTTGACGACGGGCAGGGCCTTCCGCGCGACGCGCGGCCCGAACTTACATGCACTGCATCTGCGAAAGCCGGCCTTTTCGGTAACACTGCCGCCGGAGATGGGCGAGTTGCCGATCGAACGCGCTGAGTCGGCTTCCGCGTGCGGCGCGCGTTCGCTTGTCAATGGAAATGGACTCGAACCCTTCAGTAAAGTAGCTATACCTATATAGACCGTGGATCGAACTGTCAAGGAGGCTCCTAGTGACTGCGCGGGTTTTCTCGCACTTCACTATCGTCTGGCAGCGCGGCACCACGCCGCATTGCTGTGCCGCGCTGTTGGTCCAGCGATCCCCACTTCGCGAGCTAACACGTAACACCTTTCCCGCCAAGCTGTTGCATCAAAGCCTATCCCCAAACTCCGATTCGAGTGCGGCCTCTAATGCTCCCTGAGGCACAGACTCGCGGAAGGTATCCGTCCGACCAACCCACGATCGTCAGCCGGCGACCGCCGCTCAGATCTTCGCAGATGATCAGCCCAGTCACGGATGTCGTGCGACGGCTCCGTCCCGGCAACTGCGTACGAAACTAGGCGCAACTCAATCGGATCACATCGGAGAAGACCTTGGTGCGATCCTTCGATCCCGACGCAGACCGGAAGCCGATTACGGCGAGTTGCGCTGCTATCCGCCGGGACTTTCTGCACTTTCGTGCGCGAGTTCTCGCCACTCGGGCTGCGTGCGGTCCAAGTCGAGGGCGGCACGTGCGCGGTCGAGGTCGGAGCTCGGGCCGGCCGATCTTGGACACGGCGCAGCTATGCACGCGCGGCCTTTTTTGACAATCAGGCCACACACCCGCGCGGATCTCCCTGAAACGAGGCCGATTGGCCGCGAGAGCCGTGCTCCGTGCGCAGCGTGGGTCGTCAACTGGCGATCGACTCGAACGGCCGGCACCTGGGGCACAATGTTGCGCGGTTCACGTTCATTCGGTACTGGCGTGCGATGTTCTTGGCGGCGTCGAGCTCAGCGGGGATGCGAAGACCTCGCCGAGCCGCTAAGCCGGCAAGGCCGGCGTTCCGGTTGGCACGTGGCGGTACTCTTCGGAAGTGACCATCTCCTGGACCGTGTCGACCTCGGGCCTCGTCAACTGTTGCGGCGAGGATCGCGGACAGGAAGGCATGTCGTCAAGACCGCACTCACCCTCGCGCTTCCACGAATCGTACCGCGATTGCGACAACCGGAGCACGCGCAGCACCGTTCGCAGCGGAAGAACGGAACATGAGCGATCGATTGCTCGAAGCAGCGCGACTGTCGTTGCCCCATCGGGGAGCCGGGCACAGGCGAGCGCGAAGCCAGACCCGCCTTCACGTTGGCTGATTCGAAAGCCATGGCATGACCCGATGCGATATCCAACCCATACGGCAAGTGCCGGACGCGCGGTTACCGTACGGACAACTTAACCTGAAAAACGGCAAAGTCGCGCAGGTCGATATCGTTGTCGCAATCGAAATCGCCCGCCGCACAGCCCGGCCCCAGCAACACGTCGGGGGCCGTATAGCACTTATGCAACGTCTTGTAGTCCAGCAAGCTCACTGTGCCATCATCGTTGAAGTCGCCCAGTTCGCAGTCGTCGAGGATGCCGTTGGCGTTGCAGTCAGCGCTGCCAGGCTCGCAACTACCGCAGCTGTAGGTTTCCACCGCAAGAGCACAGGTGTCGTCCCAGTACTTGGAGCAGCAACCAGGAAGCACATTACAAACGCAGGCCTCGATGATCGGATCACTACAGCCCGCGCCACCACCCGACTCACAGCAATCGTGAACGGGTTGCAGCACATCGCACCCGTCGGGGATGCCGTTGGCGTTGCAGTCATCGAGGCCGAATTCGCACCAGTCGTTCACGCCGTTGTCGTTGCAATCGCTTCCCGCTCTGCTGTGCAGCGCAATCGCGTCGAGGGATTCATACTGGAGGGGGCTATGGTCCGTAGCGATATGGACCTTGACGCCCGTCACGAGATAGCTCGTAATCGGCCAGGTAACCTCGAAGTCCACCATGGTGCCCGGCAGGCTCGGATCGACTCCCTCCCACACGGTGTGCAGAACATCATTCGTGTCCAACACGTCCACCTTATAGACCATGCCATTGCCCAAAGTCTCGCTGATGGTCACGCCGGTGGCGTAGATCGGAGTGGAGTAGCGGAGGGCGATGAACTCAAGCGTGCCGTCTTGGTTCTGCGGCGTCCAGGCGAAGGGGCCAGAATAGTGCGGTGTGTCGGGCGGTCCCACAGCCTGTAGCGCGCGAAAATCGCCGCTCTCAAACTCGCTGCTGAACTCGATCAAAGACGAAGCCCACTGACCGGTCGGCGCTCCGAGCGGGCCAAACTCGCAGTCATCGGGGATGTCGTTGGCGTTGCAGTCGTCGCTGCCGCCTTCGCAACTGCCGCAGTTATAGGTTTCGACAGCGTCGACACAGGTGTCGTTCCAGCTGACAGAGCAGCATTCCGGAAGCATCTTGCAGACGCACGCCTCGATAAACGGGTCATTACAACCCGGACCCTGGCCCAATTCGCAACAATTGTGCTCGCGCGGAAGCACGTCACACCCGTCGGGGATTCCGTTGGCGTTGCAGTCGGTCAAGCCGAATTCACACCAATCGTCCGTGTAGTTGTCGTTGCAATCGCTAGCCGCCCTGCCGTGTAGCGCGATGGCGTCGATGAATTCGAATCCGCTTTGGTCGGGGCCGGTATCCACATAGACCTTGACGCCCTTGACGAGATAGCTCGTTATCGGCCACGTCACCTCGTAGTCCACAATGGAGCCCGGTAGGCTCGGGTCGGTCCCTTGCCACACGGTGTGCAGATCATCATTCATGTCCAGAACGTCCACCTGATAGACCATCCCATTGCCGCCGGCCTCGCGGATGGTCACACCGGTGGCATACACTGGCGTCAGGTAGCCGACGGTGATGAACTCCAGCGTACCGTTCTCTGCACCAGGCACCCAGGAGGCTCCGAAGCCGCCGTAAACAGTCGCGTCGGGCGCTCCCACGGCCAGCACCGCCGGACCCAAGTCTAGGTATGCAATCTCGCTGCTAAACGCGATCACGTACAGAGCCCACTGATCGATCATCGTTCCGAGCGGGGCGATGTCGCAGTCGTCGGGTATGCCGTTGGCGTTGCAGTCGGCGCTGCCCGCGGCGATCTCGCACTCGTCGGGGACGGCGTTGGCATTGCAGTCGCTGCTGTTGCCCGGTGCCCCGTGCAGTTGGATGGCGTCTACTTCCTCAAAAATAAGCAGATGCGTGTCGGTGTCCACGTGGACGGTCACCGCGATAACCAGGAACTCGGTTCGCGGCCAGTCAACTCGGAAATCAACCGGCGATCCCGGCAAACTGGGGTCGTTTCCCTCCCAGACTGTGTGAATTCCGCCAAGCGTGTCGACCACATCGATGCGAAACACGAAACCGTTGGCGTAGGTCTCCCTGACCGTCACTCCATTGGCGAACACGGGCTGCTCGAAGCCGACGGTAATGAACTCGAGCGTCCCATCGCTGGGGGCGGGCGCCCAGGCCGTGGGAATATCACCATAGTTGAACGTGTCGGGTGGACCCAGCGCCTGTTCCGCCGACCAAACGTCGGTTCTGTACTGTGAGCTGAAGTCGAGCACGGTGCTTGCCCATTGATCGATCGGTGCGGCAATGTCACATTCGTCCGGCCTGCCGTTGCCGTTGCAGTCCGCACTGCTATCGGCGATGTCGCATTCGTCGGGGATGTTGTTGGCGTTGCAGTCGTAGCTGCTGGCCGCGGCGACGTCACATTCGTCGGGCACGCCGTTGTCGTTGCAGTCGTCAGTTGTTCCAGCGGCGAAGTCGCATTCGTCGGGCATGTTGTTGCCGTTGCAATCGTCGCTGCTGCCGTCAGCGAGGTCACATTCGTCAGGGATGCCGTTCACGTTGCAGTCGCCGGGCCTGGACGTCTCAACGCTCAGCGACCATGCGGCGAGCGAACCCTCGAATCCGATAAAGCCGTCGAAGACTTCAAGGGTCCACTCGCCCGCCGCGTCCATGCCGTCGAACGCGGAAAGCGCGTCGACCGGAAGAAAGATCCCTTGATTGAGACCGATGCATGGGAGCAGGCCGCTAGCCTCATCGTCAAACACCGTGCCGCCGAAGCCGCAGGTGCCCGGGCAATCCCCACAGGGCCCGTAGTAGTACACATCTACGGAGGTTTCGCCGTGGGTCAGGGAGATGATCAGGTCGCCGAGAAATTCGTGGGTGAGGGTAACGCCCAGATCCACGTCGACAACGGTACCGCCTTCCGGGATGTTGAAGGTGCGATTGATCGTGATGCCGTCGAGGATCGGGTCCGGCGGATTCACCGGGAAGTCGTAGACGCTCCGGACTGCCACGTCGCACTCGTCGGGGATGCCGTTGCCGTTGCAGTCGTCGCTGATGCCCGTGGCGATGTCGAAGCCGTCTGGATGGCCGTTGTTGTTGCAGTCCGTACTGCTCCTCGAACCGGGACCTCGGATAACTTCGGGGTTGCGCTCAACCGTTCGGCTGACGTGTTCGCCTTGCGCGGCGAGTACAGGTTGCCGGCCATCGGCTTTACCCGATGTTGGATCGGCGTGTACAGGCACGGCCATCGAAAGACTGAACCCCGCCAGCAAGCCTAAGAAAATTCTCGAGCTTTGACTTTTCACAAACCCACTCCTGAAAACCAGCGCTTTCCGCGTCGGCGTCATCTTGTTGATCCCACCGCCCTGCGTGGCGCACACCCCCTGCAGGTCTCAGCCCGACCGGGAGCCGGCCATTGCCACCGTTCTGCGTGGCCCGTTTACATGGGCTGCTGCCCCGCAACGCACGTCCAATCAAAGGCTAGACACCGCCTCGCAGCGATCGACGACACATTCGCACTCTTCAAACAGGGGCAGGTCGCCACATTCTCCCCCGCATTGCCCGTCGCCCCCGGCCCCCGCATCGCAGAGTCCTTCAGGCTCACACGTGCCAAGATCACACTCTTGACCTTCAGGGCATTCCCCGTCGTTGCATGGTCCCGCTATCTCGCACTTGCCGCGGATACAGTACTCACCGTCGTCGCACTCATGATCCCGCTTACATTGTTCTTCGCAGACGCTTTCCTGTGCGTTGCACTTTTGCCCCGGCCCGCAGTCGTTGGAGAGGTTGCAGTACAGTTCGCATCTTTCCATGTGACAGATATAGAGCCCCGGCGCGGGCCCCGGGCGACAATCACTATTTGAAGTGCACTCGCCCTTCGTCGAACATCTCCCGTTGGTATCGCAGAATTCCGTCGGCTGATCGCAATCTGAAGCCCTGTCGCATTCAGGCTTTTTGATGCAGCGTTCGTTGGGCTTGTCGCACACTTCGTCGGGTTGACAGGCTGTGTTAGTCTCGCACTCTGTGATTCTCGTACAGCGGCCGTTTTCGCAAAACTCCCTCGCCGGGCACGGTGACTCGGCGTGGCATGCCTTCTTGAGCCGGCACTTACCACTCGGCGATTCACAGTACTCGTTCGTCTTGCAGTCAGCGGGTTTCGTGCACTTGTCGCTGCACCGGCTGGTTTCCGCGTCGCAGAACTCCGAACCCGAACACGTGACCTCGGAACCGCACTCCAGTCGGCATCGCCCGTTCTTGCAGTAACTATCGGAGTTGCAGTCATCGTCGGCGTCGCATTCCTCCTCGTCCTCCTCGCTGTCCTCATCCTCGGAATCCGGGATGCCGTCGCCGTCGTCGTCGTCGTCGACCGAATCGAGCATACCGTCGCCGTCATCGTCGTCGTCGGCATCATTGTCCACGCCGTCGGCGTCGATGTCATCGTCATCGTCGTTGGGGATGCCGTCGCCGTCGACATCACGATCGCTGCCGTTGGGTTCGCCGTCACCGTCGACGTCCGGATCCTCACCATTGGCGATACCGTCGCCGTCCACGTCCAGACAGTCGCCGGATTCGAGGAAGTCCGTACCGTATAGGATTTCATTCAGGTCGGAGCAGCCGTCGCCGTCGCTGTCGATAGCATCCAACAAGACAGTCGCGAGGGCGTTGCAGTCATTGCAGGTCGTGTCATTGCCGAGAAAAGGACCCTCAAGCATGGCGCACGAATCGGCTGCCTGCAGCAGGCACCCGCTGGGAAAACAGCAGGCGCCGACAGCGACCATCGACAACGGCCCATCGTCTGTTGCCGGCTGGTCTGCATCCCAAGCGTTGTTGCCCGAGTTCGTGTCCGCCGCCGTTGCAGGCAGTCCATTCCCTGACTGCGCTGCGGTACCGATGTCGATCGACTCGGCGTGGCCTCCCGTTCCGGCTGACCCTGTGCTGTCCGACGCATCAGCCGGAGTCGACTCCTCGGCTACGGGAGCGGTCCGCCCACAGGCCAGAACGCAACAGAGTGCGAATGCCATCACGCGGCATGTGTTCGAGGAAATTTCTCTTTTTTTAATCATGGCACTAGAGCCCACGTCAACGGCGCGGACTTAGTTGATTTCCAAGCTGTACCTGACCGTCACGGTACAGGTTGAGGAGACTTCGATAGGCTCGCCGGACACTTCTGTGACGGGGTACGTGAGTATCACAGGTTCTATTGCACCGAACGGGTCTCCATCAGTCGGACAGAAATTAGGCTGATCACCTTCCTTGATAACGTCGCTGGTGAACTCGATACTCTCGTTCGCCTTCAAGAGGTAGGTCTTTTCAGCAGTTGCGACGTCGTTGGGGAAGAACACGACATCCGTTGTCACAGTCGTGAAGGGGCCGATCCTGTACTCGCATGCGTAGTCGGGTATCGGGTCGCAATTGTTGCCGGCTCCAAGGCAGTGGCGTTCAATCTCGCAATCTACTCTGTCAGGAAGGCAGGCATGTGCGTACAATGTCTGCTTATCCGCGTCGTGCGGGCCCCTGGTGTAGAAGTTTCCATCGATCAGTTCCATGTAATCGTGGCGATTGACATCTTCAAACCCGCAGTCGATGCGGTCGAAAGTCAGTGAATCAAGGATCACGGTCACGTTCATGTCGGCAATCAGCGGATCGCGCCCCTCGGCCCGTTCCTCGCTATCCCAGCAGTTGGGTGTCACAACGGGGGGGTCGCAATCACCGTCGGAGTCGCGATTGTTCGGGTGAGTAGCGTCACCGTCGGGGTCATCGCCGGGGAGTCCGTGCCCGATGCCGTCAACGCCTTCCCACTCCTCGCCATCGAGAAGGCCGTCGCCGTCTTGGTCATCATCGAGCGGGTCAGATCCGACAAACTCATTGAACTTACCGGTGACATACCACGCGTGCGCTTCGAGTGCCCCATCTTCGAATCCATCGTCCAGCAGGTCGTCATCCGTATCGGCATCCCAGGGATCCGTACCAACCGGGTCGCCGTCCGGGACGAACGCCAAGCACACCTCCGGATCAAACGTGAGCTGGCAGCGACTAAGGTATTCTGCAAACTTGTCTGCGTAGTTGGCGGGATTGAGTTCCTTGTGATCCGTCAGATCGTCGGAATCTGTATCACTACCGTCATTCGCGTCGTCGATGTACTTCGGATTAAGGCCTAGTATTTTCTCGAGGAGGTCAGGCACACCATCGCCGTCGGTGTCGGGGTCGTCGGGATCGGAATCGATGCACGGTGGCTGATTCGCCGTCGTCTTGCATGCCTGAATGGTCCTGGTCGCGCCGTCGATATCCGTGACCACGACGTCCCATCCATCGGTTTCTTCACGGTCACTCAGGCCGTCGGAATCCGAATCCCTAACGGTGTCGGCATCGCGGATATTGGGGTTGGAACCGAGGAAGAATTCCTTGCCATCCGGTACGCCATCGCTGTCAGTATCACGACTCAGCGGATCGGTGGCGAAGTTTCTGCGATGGTGCGCGCACTCTGCGGCTGCAAGAGGATCTTCGGGCGTTGGCACGATCACCTGACACACGTCAGACTGGGGCGTGTTCGCGTACGGCCTCACCTCGAGAATCGGGTTGTTATTCGGGTTCGAATCGGTGTCGGGCAGACGAATGTCATAGCCGTACAACTCGTGCCAGTCACTGATTCCGTCTTCGTCGGTATCGGCCTTCAGCGGATCAGTTAGCTCTAAGAATTCATCATGGTCCAGGACTTCATCGTTGTCGGAGTCGTCCGTAAACGGGTAGGACTTCGTTTTATATGGCTCTCCGATTCCGACGGACCAGCCCGTCTTGACTTCGAAGTAGTCCGAAAGGTCATCGTCGTCAGTATATTCCTGCAAGTCGGACGACTTGGCTTCCCATTCTTCGTACGCAAAGAGTCTATCTTTGTCGAAGTCTTCGACGTACTTCAGTGTGTAGTTGCTGCCGCCGAACAGCCGAGTATCGCTGAAGTTGGTTCCCGGCGTCGGAAGGTCCGACGGTGACGCGATCAGCGCCCAGTATTTCTTATCCGGAATATTGTCGCTGCCGGGGTCGATCACATTGGGATCGCCGTTCTGAACGGCGCGCACGCGCGTCAGGACTTCCACGGCGTAGGTGGGCGCATCCTGGTCGGTCGGGTCCGTGCTGAACGTACCCACGACGGTGCCGTACGTGTCGTGGAGGGCAGGGTCGGTGAGATCCGCATTGCCATCCGCCAGACCAGGCCAGGGAAGCACGTCATCAGCCTGGGCAATACCCAGTATGTCTTCCAGTGCGGTCCGCATCGATATTCCCATAGGCTTGCCGGTGACTTCGTCGAACGTCGATGCCGTCGCAACCCGGTAGGTTTCCACGTTGCCGTTTCCGTAATCAATAACGAGCCCCGCAGTCTGGTCGTTGGTTTCCTGCGAGGAAAAGGCAAAATTCCGGCCATCCTCTGACTCGATATTGAAGTTCGCCAGCTTGACGACCAGGGCACTTGGTGCCTTTCGGAGGTTGCTGACCTCTTCCGGAAATATTTGAACGTCGTTGAAGATGAATGGTCCACGCTCCGAGTCGAAAGGACCGAGATTGAGCGAAAGCCCTTCACCTGTCAGAAATGTTCGTTGCGGCACCAGCGTCGCGACTGGGACCCTGCTTCCCGACCTGGGGTCATTCAGGAGGACCGTCAGTTCAAGGTCACTGATGCTGAAGGCAATATCGCCCGCATTTTTGACCGTGACAGTGGCCAGAAGGTCGGCATCCTCGACGGTCCTCGTCATCGTGCTGTTGTGACTGATTTCACTGGCCTCGGTCAGGGAATTCTGTGCTTCCTGTGTCGAGCTTTGCGCTGACGATTGGTCTACCTGGAAGGAATACCCCCGGCTGCGCGTCTGCTCGAACCCGACCTCAAAGCCTAACTTCCAGTTCCCAAAGACCTTTAGGCCGCCGATTTCGAATTCGGCGGTCGATGACTGGTTGAAAGAGTTAACCGCCTCACTTGAGCTGACGTCACTTGAGGCGAAACTTCTTTCCGTGCCTTGCGAGAGTGTTGTGGTAGCGGATCGCTCCGTGGAGTCTGTCGTCCCCGTTTCATCGGTCCATTCATACCGTTCGTCCAATTTGAGCGAAATCTCGCCGACCTCGATCTGCGGGATGGGAATGTCCGCGACCCGTGGGTTGCGGTTTCGTTCAAAGAGCTCCACGTTGTCGGGAATCTGGTCGCCGTCCGTGTCAGCCAGGATCGGCGAAGTCTTGAACAGGTTGATTTCAAAGAGATCGCTGATGCCGTCGCCGTCGGTATCCTGCTTGCGCGGATCGGAATAGTAGATGTTCCATTCGCTGTAGTCATCGACCTGGTCGGCATCGGTATCGTCGGTCCGCGGATCGAAGTTGTGACGGTTTTCATCGCCGTCCCAGATGCCGTCGCCGTCCGTATCCTTGCTGAAGGGATCGCTGGTCACGTGCGCGGTACTGATGGTGCCATCGTCAAAATGCACGGTGATGAACCAGCCGAGTTCCTCGAACCAGTCGGCGAATCCATCGCCGTCGCTGTCGATCTGCTCGTTCAGCAGGATGGGGCCGACCGCCAGACCATGAACCTGGTCGAACCCAATAGGCCCTATGGCCGTGCTCTCACCGGTGAACCTGTCGATGCGGAGGAGCTGCCCGGATACACGATCCACCCCGTAGAGCGTGCGGAAGCCGGGGTTGTAGGCGAGGCCCTGGATGGTGTTGAAAGCAAGCGCTCCGCGTTCCGTGACCGCGCCCGTGGCGGTGCTGAGGGTCATGAGCCCCGAATCATTGCCACCGTAAAGCGTGTCCGTGTTGGGATCGAACGCGAGCGTCCAAACGGTGTTGCCCCCAAGGCTCTTCGCGACAGTCACCGCGCCGGTTCGTGTGTCGATACGCACGAGCTGACGGGGAGCAACGGTCGTTCCGTAGAGAGTGTCGGTGTTGGAATCGAAGGCGAGACCTTGAATGTCGAATTCGCCCAGGGATCCCACGACGGTGGCCGCGCCGGTGTCTATGTCGATACGCACGAGCTGACGAAGAGGGATGGTCGTTCCGTACAAGGTATCGGTATTGCGATCGAAGGCGAGACTTCGGACTCCGGATACACCAAGGGAGCCCACAGCGGTGCCCGCGCCGGTGGCGGGATCGATGACGACAAGGGAGTCGGTGCTGTCGTCCACGGCGTACAACTTTGCCTCGGGGTTGATGATTGGCGGCGTTCCGCGGAATGTCGCCCGGCTCGGATCGAATCCGAGCGGTGGTGGTAAAAGACCATCCGGAGGAGCGAGGGGATTGCCGGCCGAATCGCGTACGTTGACGACGTGCACGGTGTATTCATCGGGCGCCTGACCGAGCGTCACCAGTTCCACCCAGGTCTGATCTGCGTTGGGGATCGCCTCCATCACGCGCAGATAGGCGGTATCGCTCCCCGATATCTCGTAATACAGCGGATTGTCGATGCCCTCACCCATGACCTTGCTGAACGCGACCACCACACTCAAGTTGCTGGTTGACACGGCGCCGACCACGCGGGGCAGGTCATCCGGTGCGCCGCCGATCAACTGACCGAGAAACGTGAAATCGCCCTGCGCGCCGACGACCCGATTGCCGGCCAGGTCTTTCATTTCCGGGGACACGGACACGGTGTAAGTCGTGCCCGCCTGCTGCGTCTGCGTGGTGAGCGCCACCTGAGTTCCGAACGATCGCGACTCGGCTCGGACCACCGTGAGCGTCGGGTCAATGACAAAGTTCTGGGGCAGCACCGCCGTCGCAGAAATCGGCTCGTTGAACGTGACCACTATCGTGCTGGCACCCTGGGACTCCACGGAATCCACATTGGGCCCCGCGGTGTCCACGGCGGCGATGCCGTCAAATGCGTCGCGGTCACGGGTCGGATCTATCAGGAAGGGGCCGGAAGGCGCGAACGAGTTCTTGACGCGTGCGGTGTAGGGAACCTGATCCATGAACTCCTGATCGCGCAAGCGCAGACGCACCGAAAGGCCGTCCGGGCTCACGACGGCAGCGCCGGGAGCCAGCGCCGGTACGATCTCGTAGTGGTCCAGGGTGTTCAAGCCCGCGGCGTCCATGCTGCGGCTGAACGTGAGAAGGATTTCCTGGCTTGAAAGCGCGATCGCTCTTTCCAGGAAGGGTTCTTCCTCGTCACGTCCGCCAAAAACGATGGTCGCATTGGGAATCGTCGCGGCGGCTTCGACAGAGCCACCGCCGCCTGCGGCCGGTTCGTTTGCGCGGAGCGTGTAGTCCACCAGGCTTTGCCGGTCCGTCGTGAGGTAAACGGTTCGGTTGTCGGATCCGATCGTCGCCGAGGACACGGGAAGTGGCTCGCCGGACGACGAGACGATCTGGTATTCGGTCGGCTCACCGGCTCGCTCCGGGACAGCGCCGTCGAAGTCGACACGCACGTAGTGCGCGCTAAGCGCGGTGGCGGCCACGGGCTTACCCGCTTCAAGGACGTTACGATTAGCAGCCAAGTCCGACTGCGGACCGCAAGCAGTTCCCAGGCAGTACGCGGACACGACCACCAAGAACAGCGATCTGTATAGCATCCGGTTAGTATTCAAAGTTGCTCCTTCCATCGCCGTGAAGGCGGACCTCGACCCCGAGTGTGGCGGGCAAGCGACCAGTTTCGAACTCACAACGATTCGGCCCAAAACAGAAGAGCGAGGCACTTGCAGGCGGATTGCATTTACAAGTCAGATTCGTCTCGCCGAACCCTAGATCAATACAGCGCTAAGACCACGAAGCGGCCCCAAGAACCGCTGCCATTCCTGAAAAGATCATCCAGAAGGAACCTGGCACGTCGCCAGCATTGCCGGCTTTCTCCGGAACCGTGGCAGGCGCCGGCGCCGACCTAATAGCTGCGCGCATCGGTCACGGCCTAGATTTCAAAGGGCAGTAACACGCGAATTGCAGCGAGCGAACCAACCCCTCCGTTAGAGCAAACGGAGTGCAGCGTTCTACTGCGCCAAGTTTCCGGTGATTTTCTTTCAACCATCGCGACTCCACGCGGCCCCGGCTTGGATGCAGCAAAGCGCACGCAGGCTGGATGATGCATGAACGGCGACGCGCTACGGGCCACCAATCAACCGCAAACGGGCGGGCCCACCGCCCCGCTAACTGGCACGTCTGCCCGAGTTGCCCCAGCCGTCCGCGCCCGGCATCGGAACACTGACGCTGGATCACAAGTTAGCGCTCTCAAAGGGCTTACAGTCGGCGCTTGGTCCGAAAACTCGTCCAGAAGTGGCAGCCTAGTCACCGGCGAGGACTACCGGGGAGTACCGCATGGAAACGCATGTACTCGGGATCTACAATCTCCGGTCGAAACGGTGTTTCGACCTCGCAGAACCGGCGTTGCCCAGACCATGCCGTAGGGTTCGCGTAGCGTAGACTCATGGCCAGGACAAATGCCGCAAGTGAAGCAAGACACGCAACTTACGCCCGATCCGCCGGACCTGATGTCCGAGGTCTACGATGAGATGCGCCGGCTGGCTGGCGCCATCCTCGGGAGCAATCGCGGCCGGCATACACTTCAGGCCACCGCGCTCGTAAACGAGGCATATCTCAAACTCGCAAAACAGTCTCGCCTCGGCGACCTCGCCCGGGAAGATTTCTTGCGAATCGCCGCACGTGCCATGCGCAATGTTCTCGTCGACTACATCCGTGCGGCCAGCGCCGACAAGCGAGGTGGCGACTGGCACCGCGTCTCGCTCTCAGCGGTGAGCGAAAGCGATTCACGAATAGACCTTGACGTTGTGGCACTCGACGAGGCCATCAAAGACCTTGCCAAACTCAGCGAGCGCAAGGCCCAGCTCATCGAACTGAGATTCTTCGGCGGCATGACCGAATCGCAAGCCGCCGCCGCCCTGAAGATCTCCCGAACGGAGGCCACGCGGCAGTGGCGTCTCGCGCGGGCATGGCTCCAGAATAGACTTCGCGACGGCGGTGACCGACTGTGACGCTTGACCCGGCGCAATTCAGGCGGATCGAGGAGGTCTTCGAAGCTGTCATCCAGTTGCCGTCCTCCGAACGCGAAGGCTACTTGAAGCGCACATGCAAGGACGACCGCGGCCTCCTTGATCGGGTCAAGGTACTCCTCGACGAGGACGCGAAACACGAGATCGACGCCCCCACGCGCGGACTCGTCAACCGATTCGATCTGCCGCTCAGCGTGCCTGCTGCCCATTCGCCACCCGAGCGCATCGGACGCTATCGAATCATCAGGGAGTGCGGACGCGGCGGCATGGGTACCGTCTACGAGGCCGTCCAGGACAACCCGGAACGACGCGTCGCCCTCAAGATGATCCGCCCCGGAATGATGACACGGCAGCTAATGCAACGCTTCCGGTACGAGACCGAATTCCTAGGTCGATTGCAGCATGCCGGGGTAGGCCAGATCTTCGAAGCCGGCGTCATCGACCTCGGAGCCGGTGAACAACCCTACTTCGTGATGGAGTTCATTGACGGCTCACCCTTGCTGGAACACATCCGCCGGGAAGAGCTTGGAACCAGTCAGCGTTTAATGTTGTTCGTGATGGTTTGTGATGCGATTCATCACGCCCACCAGCGCGGCGTGATCCATCGCGATCTCAAACCTGAGAACATACTGGTCGTACCCGCGGAGCATGACAGCGGTGGAAGCAGCATAGGACATTATGCCTCGATGGTGGGTCAACCGAAGGTTCTTGACTTCGGTATCGCGCGGGCAACAGACGCCGATCTGCAGGCGACCATGCAGACCGACGCGGGCGCGCTGGTCGGCACGTTGCAGTACATGAGTCCGGAACAGGCCGCGGGAGACTCACAGAGCCTTGATGTGCGCAGCGACATCTATGCACTCGGCGTGATTCTGTTCGAAGTGCTGAGCGACAAGACACCCTATGACTTGGCAGGTCGCAACATCGCGGAGTCCATTCAGATTATCTGCGAAGGTGATCCGTCCCGATTGAGTTCGATCCACTCGCGTTTTAGGGGCGACCTCGAGACGATCGTCGGCAAGTGCCTCGAAAAGGAACCGGAGCGAAGATATGCTTCCGCTTCCGACTTGGCCGCGGATGTCCGCCGGCATCTTCAGCATGAACCCATCTCGGCCCGACCACCAAGCACTTGGTACCAAGTCCGCAAGTTCTCGCGACGTAACCGACAACTAGTCTTCGGCGTGATGGCCACGGTCTTGGCACTGACCATTGGGCTGATCGGCACGGTTATGTATGCATTTCGCGCCGGTCAGAGCGAGAGCGTCGCTCTGGGGGAGGCCTATCGCGCTAGTATTACCGCCGCATCCAGCTTGATGCCAACCGATCCGGTCACGGCACGCGGTTACCTCAGCCGCGTACCAGAAACGCAACGTGGCTGGGAATGGCGACATCTTTACAGCCAGCTTGATCGCCATGACATGGTGTATGAGGCGCCCGTCGCACCGGTCGGAACGATCGTGGTGACTTCCGACGGGACCCGCGTCGTCTCTGCGCTTCAGGACAATCGCATCGCGGTCTGGGACGCCGCCAGTGGCGCGCTTGTACGCACGATCCCGATCGAACACGAAGTCGTCGTTATCGCCGCGCCGTCAGATGGATCATCCAAGATCGCTATTGGTACACGTGATGGCCGAGTTCTCGTCTCGGATCTCTCTACGCAAGAGCCTCGTGAAGTGTATCGAATGGTGGATCAACTGATCGTGACCAAGCTGGCATGGAGCGACGACGGGACATTGCTGGCAGCAGGCACGAGCAGTTCGCCGTGGTTTGAACCACCGATCCGCAAGCGGGATGGCCGCATTGTCATACTAAGAGATGATGCGGTGGCCGGTGAGCTGAAGCTCAATCGGGAGCAACCGTTGGGGGCCATGGAATTCAGTCCGGACGGCACGAAACTCGCCGTTCTGATGCCCGGGCTTACCATCATTGACGTGGCGAGCGCCACGGTCATCGGACAGCAGCGTATTGACGACGACGACCCCTTGACCTTGGCATTTTCCGCAGATGGCTCGCTCGTCCTCGTGGCCACGCATCAACGGTCCATTTTTTCGTTTGATGCGGAATCGCTCGAGCACCTGGGCCGGTACGCCGGGCATCAGGGAAGTGTACGTGGCATCGCGACTTCCCGGCACGGCGAGTTGCTCGCTTCGTCCGGCAGCGACGGCACTATTCGCCTGTGGAACGTGAAGACCGGAGCGCCGCTCGCCGTTGTTCATACCGGCACGTGGACGCCGGTGGCATTCAGTCATGATTCAGCGCGACTCCTGTATCGGCGTGACAAAACAATCCTGTCCCGGGATTTGTCCGTTGAACCGGCAACGGTGTTGCACGGACACACCAGCTACGCTTACTTCACGAACTTCTCCGATGACGGCTCCATGCTGGTGTCCGCTGAACGATTCGGTCCTGGCGTATTCTTGTGGGATCCTATCGCTGGGCAGGCCATCCGCAGGTACACGGCAGAAGGTTACTCCACAGGAGTCCAGTTGAGCGAAGACGGAAGGCGAGTTGTTACGGACTACTCAGGTGTCATCGACACGGTGACGGGGCAATCCACTCGCATGGCGGGCGAATTCCAGCCAAACCGGCACTACCATCCGTCATACGCGATGGACGCCCGGGCCACCCGCGCCGCCATCGGCGCGGCTGCGACGCATTATGCACATCCCGCCGTCGTGATCGAGAAACCGGAAGGCGGAGTCTTCTCACTCTACGACTTTGCCAAACGAGAGAACGAGATCGTACGCTTCGAAGGGGATTACTACGGCCTGGCTTTGAGTCCGGACGGAACGCTGCTTGCCGCAGGATCCGATTCGGTCATCGATATCTGGGAGGTGGATTCAAAAGAACGCGTGGCCCAGCTCATCGGCCACACATCCCAGGTGTATACCCTTGACTTCAGCCCGGACGGAGCGCGGCTGGCCTCGGGCAGCAACGACAACAGCATTAGAATCTGGGATACGAAGTCGTGGCAGCAAGTCGGCGAATTGCGAGGCCACAAGCAGTATGTCAAGTCGGTCGCGTTCAGCTCCGACGGCACACAGCTTGCGTCTGCGTCAGGCGATTACACGGTCCGCATCTGGGACACGGTTCCGCGGTTCGAACGTGCGAAGCAGGCCCGCGCATTCGCGGAGCGTATGGAACGCGTACGGCCCAAGGTCGAGGAGATGATGAAGGAGCAAGGCGACGCCGGAGTCGTAGCCGATCAGCTCGAGCCCGGTTTCCCGGATCAGCAAGATTACTCGGCCGCCCTGCGCGTCTTGATCCAGATGAATCGAGACGGGGCGCCTCGCTAGGCGTGTCGCGGTCCGGACATCGCGTAGGGTGTCATTGTTCGGCCCATCTCGAAACGGATGAGTCTTTCGAGTCCAACTCGAAACGCGGGCTTGATTCTCTTCTTGAGCATGTCCCGGATCATCGTGGACCACTCGCAATCGCACCACTCGAGACACATCTTACGCGTCAGCACTTCCGGCCATAGGTCTGGATCGCGCATCCAGCCGTTGAGTTGCTCTTTGCAGATCCACTCCCAAGTGTCCTCGACGAGCTTTACCGTGGTGGGCAGGGCATTGCCTACAAGGCTCTCCAGATTGCCACGAAACGCAGGTCGCCCTCAAGACGCTTCTTCCGCATGCGCTAACGTCGTTGCGAAAGCGGCATCGGTTCGAGCGAGAGATCGAGGTGATAGCCAAGCTTCGACACCCAAACATCGTCACCCTCTACGACAGTGGCGTGACTACCGACGGGAGACATTACTTCGCTATGGAATATGTGCGCGGCGTTACCCTGGACACCTACGTCCGCAAGTCAATCACCGCCTCCTCGGCGTCCGGCAGCGAAGACCAGACCATTCGTCTCCGGAACCTCGATACCAGGAGATGCACTCAAGTCCTTACGGGGCACAGTCGTGCCGTCCGCTCTTTTTCGCTATACCACGGACGGAAGCCGACTCTTCAGCAAGGAAGAGGGTATGTTGGCCACGACCCGGGCGATGCCGGAAGGGACGCCGATCAATGGAAGCCCCTTCAGTGATGCCGGCGTATACCATTATGCGTTCCATCCCGCCGGCACCACGCTGGCGATGGCGCGCTATCCGGCAGAGATTCAAGCCGTGGATCTATCGACAGGCAGTCGGCGGACACTGTACGCGCACAAACATCAGGTAACCGCGATGAGTTTTGGCCCGGACGGTCGGTGGTTGAATTCATCAAGTTATGACACGACGGTCAAGCTCTGGGACGTAAAGGGTGCTCGATTGGCCCACGAGGTTCTTGGACACAAAACGCGCGTCAACGATACGGCTTTCGCTCCGGACGGACAAACGCTTGCCTCGTGCTCTCAAGATGGAATCCTCAAGCTGCGGCAACTGCGGACTCGATCAGCCGTCAGCGACGTGGCGGCCTGTGAAGGCTCCGTACACTGCGTTCAATACAGCCCAAACGGAAGACTGCTTGCCGCATGCGGCGACGAAGAGCCCCCTTGATTCGCCTGTTCCGTCCTTCTTTCGGGAACCACTGCTGTGCAGTCACGGCGCCGCGTGTTCGTACGCGCCCATGTCTACAAGCGGCGCCTTCCCCTTGCCGGTGTCGGGGGTATCCGGGGTGTCCACAAAACGCGCACTCAAAACGAGATCAAGTGGCGTCGCCTCGGATAGATTGTCGTCGCCATCGAGATCCGCATAGTCCGTTGGCACTGCGTTGTTGCGGCCCGAATCGATACACGGCGAATCCTTCGTGAGGCGAAAGTCCGCACCCTTCTCGAACCGAGGGTCACGGTCGATGTTGCCACCGCCCGGATAGACATCGAGATCGCCCTGCTCTTCGTCCTCGATGCAGCTGTAGTCGACGGCAGCACCAGGAGCGTTCCAATTGTAGATCTGGGAGTCGCGAACATCGATCGGAATCGAGAAGTAGGACCGATTCGCCCAGAAGATGCAGTTGCTGACTACCGGGGCGCTCTTGTCGTTGAGCATTCCCGCCCCCTCCAGTTCGTAGGCGCTATTCTCGTAGAACGTGCAGTTGGTCACGTTCGGTTCGCTCAGCATGTTGTGCATGGCGCAGCCGCTGTTTCCGTAGAAGAGGCAGTTCATCACCGTGGGGTTGGCAGCGATGTTCATCATCCCGCCCCCAAGATAGGAGGACGCGTTCTTCCTGAACTCACAGTTGACGACGGCCGGGGCCGCGTTAGCGCAGAACATCCCCCCACCGAGAAACGCGTCGTTGTTGTGGATCAGGCAATTGCTGATCGTCGGGCTGCCCTCCTCGATCAGGATTCCCGCCCCTTCGCCCGCGGTGTGACCGTTTCGGATGACGAAGCCGTCCAACACCGCCGTGGCGTCCACGCCGCTGCCCGTCACCACATGCTGCGTGTTGTCCTCCCGCTTGCCGATACTGCCGATGTCGCCGTCAAGCACCGACGGGAAGAGCGCGGCGCTGCGGACATCCGGATCGCCCGGAGGCTCGGCGAATGCCCCCTGGAAACCCCCGAGAATCGACACTTTTCTGAGGAGATGGAACGTCGCGTCACGATCACCGGCAGCGAGCGCGTCCGCATAGTACGTGCCCTGGGCTACGCGGATTTCGAGCGGTCCGTTCGCAGCAGCCAGCGCTAGTTGTAGATTCGTGAATGCCTTCTCCCAGGACAGCCCGTCTCCCTGCGGCGGTGCGTTATCATCGACATACATACGTACCGTAGGCTCGATGCACACGTTACCCACCTCGTCGCAAATCTGCCCCGGACACGCATCACCCGAGCCCGTGCATGCGCCGCCCGAGCAGGTGTCCGTGGCGGTGCAGAACAGCCCGTCGTTGCACGGGGCCGTGTTGTTCGTGTGCTGACAGATCTCCCCGACGCACGCATCGTCCGTACACACGTTGCCGTCATCGCAATCGCCGGCAACCACGCACTCACATTCGTCCGGCACCTCGTTCGCGTTGGCGTCTTGGCTGGTCTCTTCGGCGATGTCACAGAGATCGGGGATCCCGTTGTTGTTGCAGTCCGGTAGTTGAGTATAGATGTTATCGAAGGCTGCGAGGTCAGCCATATCAATGACACCATTAAGATCGAAGTCAGCTCTCGGAGTGTAGGCGAGATCGCCGAGGGCGACCTGAGGATTGGCAGTCGCCTTCTCGTTCATGAGGTCCGAATCGTCCGTGCAGACATCACCATCGTCGTCGATATCGCCGTCGAAGTTCCCGAAACTGTCGCCCAGGGTGGTGACTACGACTCCGCCGTCCCATCCGGGTGGCACGGGGACGTTAAGGTCCCTTAACCAGCCACCGTCGGGAGCCTCGCGCAGGTCGTCGACGAGCTCACCCCACCCCACGAGTTCACCCCCACCAAGGCAAACCGGCCTGAGCCCAGACTCATCGACCACGTCGCCCAGGACAAACTGGACTAAGTTGCGTCTCGTCGTCCCGTCTGCCATGCTCCATTCCCAACTGAGGGAGCCCCACTGCACCAACGTGAAGGACTCCAGGTATTCGAAATGTGTCTCCCCCCACGTGTACCCGTCGCAGTCCAGACTTTCGGCTGTCGTGTTCTTGAGCACCCTCAAGGTGAGCTGCATTGTGGCTATGCCGACATGCGCGGGCTGGATCTCGAAGGATGAGTTTGCTCTTGCGCGCGCCGTCGAGATGTGAATGCCGTCCGCCCAATTCACCCACGGGCAGGAGCAGGAAGAGTCCCCTTCAGAGAAGCGAGAGTGCGTGGCGACGCCGCTATGGGTTATCAGTTTGGCAAGACCGGGATCAGCTTGAGCATTCGCGTACGCTTCCGGCCCCCCGTTGGTACATGATGGATCATTAATAGCTGTGACGGTCAACTCGATGGAGGAATCTGCGATAAGATCAGCGCTAGCGATATCGTTTTCGTTCGAAACAACCTGAAAGCACTCATTTGCGCCGTCATTCTCGCAAGGTCCTGAGTTGGCGTGCGCGCCCATGTGGAACGCAGATGCATGTCCGAATACCTCTCCGCTAGCAGAAACGAAGTTGGAGGGGTTTGTTAGGGCCATTGCCAGTTCGACTTCCTTGTACACGTGGAAGTCGTCCACACGGAGGATGCACTCGCATTCACGCGCGTCTTGCCCCATTGCCGGCAATGCCAAGCTCAAAACGCCTACTGCGAGAGCCACGATTCGCAATCTGCTGCATCTCATCTCATGTCCTCCTGATAATTGTGCCGTTACCGCAGTCGATGACCGCGTGTGCTTACTGCGTTTACCTGCCCCGAAAGGGGTGACGCGATGGAGCTCGGTCCACCATCTACTTCCGTCGGTTCGAGGATTTCCCCGAAGAGACACGCCCGTCGCCCGTGCCGGATATGGGTCTTTCTGCAGGATTCCTTTCTTGTTGTTGAAGCCCGTCGGTGGAGCGGATCGACGGGCGGGGGCATCTTGGCAGATGCCACACGGCCTTACAGCTCACGTCATCGCCGAAGCGGTTCAACTCGCATTGCGACTGACTGTGGGCTCCAGCCATGGCCGGACTTCCGCTTGCCAGAAGCGTCTTGCGTACTGACATCTACATCTGAGAACCGCTCCGTGATAGAGCCTCAAGCGCTAGCAGGCGGTTGAAGAATGTGGCGTGGCCCCTTGTGGGCGACGAAGGGCCGCGCTGGTCGCCACCCACAAGGGGTGGCCCTACACTCGCACGCGATGTTCGCTTTTCAACGGTCTGCCAGAGCTTATTGGAATTACTTACACTTCCGGCGCCGCGGACTGCTCCCTTCCCGACCATGCACCGGTGACATTCGCTGAACGGGTGACGCCTCAGCCCCAAGCCCTTGAAAGCGCGTCGCGATTTGGCTAGAATCATGCCGATCCCCCCGTCTATTGATGAATGCGTAAAAAGGGCTCCGCGTGGCTCGGCTTTATGGAATATGTCCCCGACAATTCTCTTCGCCCCGGCGCCGAACTGCCCGCGCGACCGGATCCTCCCAAGGCCCCGGCCTTTGAAGCGGTCGCGGGTGAGCTCCTGCCGGCGGTGTACGGCGAGTTGCACGCGTTGGCCGCGGGTTTACTGCGCGGCGAGGGTCGAGTCGGCATGGGGGCTACGTCGCTCATTCACGAGGCGTACGTCAGGCTGTCGGCCAAGGGATCGGTTGCCTGCGAGGACCGCACCCATTTCTTCGCCCTGGCGGCGAATGCCATGCGGCGGATTCTTGTGGACCACGCTCGGCGGCGGAGTGCGTTGCGACACGGTGGTGGGCGGCAGACGGTTCAGCTTGACGAGGTAGTCATCTGCACCACCAGGCCTGACTCGGAGCTGCTGGCCGTCGACGCAGCTTTGGAGGATCTGGCGAGGTTTGATTCGGGCAAAGCGCGGATCGCGGAGATGCGTTTCTTCGGGGGAATGACCGTCGATGAAACGGCAGACGCGCTCGATATCTCACGCGCCAGGGTCAAGCGCGAATGGTCTTTAGCCAAGGCATGGCTCCTCTGCGCACTCCAAGAATAGAGATGGAGCCACGGCGAGTGCTCGTATGAGCGATCAAAACGCCACATCCGGTAACAACAGAGTGGCTCGGTGGAAGCGGGTCGAGACTGTCTTTCACGAGGCTTTGGGTTGCGAGGGCGTGGGCCGGCGCAAGTTCCTGGCGGAGGCGACGCGAGACGATCCGAGCCTGAAGGCTGAGGTTTCTGCGCTTCTTGAAGCCCACGAGCAAGGTTCTTCGCTGTTCGAGTCCGCGGCCTTCGAGGTGCGGGATACCAGGGTTGATCCGGGGGTGGACGGCCCCGATGTGCCGCGTCAGATTGGAAGCTACCGGCTGCAGCGCGTCCTGGGTCGAGGCGGCATGGGCGTTGTCTATCAGGCTCAGCAGAGCAACCCTGCACGGCCTGTGGCGTTGAAACTACTTCGGGAGACGGGATGGCCCGACCCGAGTCGACTCAAGCTGTTCCAGCGTGAAATCCGCATGCTGGCGCGGCTGAAGCACCCCCGCATCGCCGACATCTACGAGGCTGGATGTACCGAAACGGGTGGGCACTACTTTGCGATGGAGTTGGTACGCGGCCGCGCCCTCAACGACTACGTACGTCAAGCCAACCCGCCGTTGCGGACCCGGCTGAGGCTATTCTCCAAGATCTGCGAAGCCATCGTCTATGCTCATCAACGCGGCGTGATTCACCGTGACCTGAAACCAGGCAATATTATGGTCACGGGTGATGCTCCGGGGGGTTCGGGAGATGCTTCGGAAATCAAAGTGCTGGATTTCGGGCTGGCCCGATTGATCGATGGTGAAGCATCGTCGACCACGACCGAGGTCGGCGGGCTGATGGGCACGCCGGCCTACATGAGTCCGGAGCAACTCCGCTCGGACTCGAGGCAGGATGTAGATGTCCGCAGCGACGTTTATGCGTTGGGGGTCATCCTGTACGAACTGCTAGCGGAGCAGCTTCCGTACGGCAGCGCAGCCGACCCGCCGCATGAACTGGCCCGCCACATTTGCGAGACGGCGCCGCGAGAACTGGGGGCCATCCGGAAGGAATTCCGCGGTGACCTGGAGGCGATCGTCACGGCAACGCTGGAAAAGGAAAGAGCGCGTCGCTATCAAACCGTCGCCGATCTCGCGGAGGACATCAGACGCTTCTTGAACCATGAACCGGTCAGCGCTCGACGGCCGAGCGCGTGGTACGTTGCGCGTCGTTACGCGATGCGTAACAAGGGTCGTGTCGGCGCTGTCTGCGCGACGCTGCTCGTCCTGGCGGCCGGTGTGATCACATCGCTCTGGCAGGCCCATGAGGCCAAGCAAGCCAACCAGTTCGCCCAAGCGCGGTTGGGGGAAACACGGCAAGTCACAGGCTTCTTGGAGGACATGATCGCTGCCGTGGAACCGCATGCCGTGGGACGCCGGATCGTGAGCGCTCTTGCATCGAAGCTGGACGACGACTCGATGGAAGGTCTGGAAAGCCTGCTGGCCGAACTCAATCTCACCGATGTCGGACGGGAAGTCGTCTACGAGTCCATCTTGAGACCTTCCGGCAAGGTGATTGACGAGGACTTCGCCGATCAGCCTCTGGTTCAGGGACGGTTGCTCGCCAGACTCGGCAACACGCTTGCGGGAATCGGTGACTATGAACACGCCGAACCGGCGTTGGAGCGGGCCCTCGATGTCCTCGCCGGGCCCTTGGGCCCCACCCATTCCGATGTGTTGATCGTCCAGCGCGATTTGGCTGTCGTGCATCACAAGCGAGGACGCAGGGATAAGGCGGAGAGGCTGTTCGTGGACACGGTGGCTGTTCAGCGCCGAGTGCTCGGATATGATCATCGCGAGACCCTCCGGACGCAAAGCAAGCTGGGCCAGCTCTATCGCGATCAGGGCCGCTTCGAAGAGGCTGAGAAGCTACTCCTGCACTCCCTCGAGAAGCAAGAACAGCTTCTGGGGACGGAGGCAAGTGCCACGCTGGAGACGCTTCACCTCTTGGCGGATCTGCATCAGTCGCGTGGAAAATACGACGAGGCTGAAGAACTCTACGTTGAAACCCTATCACACCTGCGTGGACGAAATGGCTGGACACACGCCTCCACGCTGAAGGTCGCGGGCCGCCTGGGGTTGCTCTACGCGACCATGCGGCGGTTGGATGAAGCCGAAAAGATCATTCCCGAGACACTCAACGCGCAGGAAGGACTACTCGGGGAGGGGCATCCGGATACGCTCGTCACCATGACCGGGTACGCCGAACTCAGTCACTATCGCGGGCGGTATGAAGACGCCGAACGAATGTACCGCCGTGTGGCCGAGGCTCAAAGGGCACATCTGGGTCGTGAACATCCGCACACCCTGGCCACCGAGATCGATCTTGCGATGGTCCTTTCGGATCGGGGTCGGTTCTCTGAATCGGAAGAACTGTTTCGCGCGATCATCGACAGATCGCAGCGTGCCCTCGGTGACGCCGACGCCG
>JAJDDX010000353.1 GCA_029260055.1 Phycisphaerae bacterium | reverse complement strand
ATGCGTTTGGCGATCTTGATGGCCTTGACGTACGTCGCCAGCATGCCGGCGGACTTGATCACGAGCCACATCGTCATCGCGAGGAATCCGAGCGCCAAAAGCAGCATGTCGGGGTTGAGGGGGGTTAGACCACGAACGGTGATCAGCACGGTCATCAACAGGCAAAACCCGGACGCGACGATGTCGCCGAAGGGAAACTCGGCGGCGTTCGGCAGGAAGATGCCTTTCATCTTGAGTGGCCGCGCGTTGTACTCGTTGCCGCACTCCGGGCAGACGTACAAGATGGGGAGGCTCTTGAGGTTGTACCCGCATCGACCGCAGTACGTCGACGTGAGGATCCGACGCTGAAGGTACATCTCGTCGGCGATGCGCTCGAGTTCTTGTTCGCTCACAGGCATGGCTGACTCCTCCAGCCGCGCGTGCCTCTAAAGCCGTGACGCGAGGCCTATGCCGCCTGACCTACGCCGCAAACATGGCGTCCATGAAGATCGCCGGGTCGAACGGCTCAACATCCGACGGCGTTTCGCCCAATCCGACGAACTTGACCGGTACGCCGAGCTGCTCGCGAATGCCTACGATCACACCGCCTTTGGCGCTACCATCCAACTTCGCCAGGAAGATGCCGGTGATCGGCACGTGCTCTGCGAACTGCCTCGCCTGGCTTACGGCGTTCTGGCCGATGGTCGCGTCGAGCACGAGAAGCACTTCGTGGGGCGCGCCGGGGATCTTCCGCTCGACTACTTTGTTGATCTTCCCAAGCTCTCGCATCAAGTGGTCTTGCGTGTGGAGCCGTCCGGCGGTGTCGAGCAACAGCACATCGGCCTTGCGGGCGACGGCGGCCTCGCACGCGTCATAGGCTACCGCGCCCGGGTCGGCACCTTGATCGTGCTTGACGATCTGCACGTCAAGTCGTTGCGACCAGATGGAAAGCTGTTCGACGGCGGCCGCCCGGAAAGTGTCGCACGCGCCGAGAATCACCCGCTTGCCCTGACCGGTCAAATGATGAGCCAGTTTGGCGACGCTTGTGGTTTTGCCCGATCCGTTGATCCCGGTGACGAGCACGACGGTCGGGCCTGGGTCCGCGAATTTGATCTCGCGATCCGCCTGCGGCCACATCGCGATGATGTGTTGTTCGAGATACTCGATGATCTCCTGTTGCTCGGCGATTTCACCCTTTTTCCAGCCGGTGCGAACGAGGCCGATCAGGTTCTCGGTGACGGTCGGGCCGAAGTCGGCGGAAAGCATGGCGGCTTCGAGGCGGTCAATCGTCTCCTGGTCGATCTTCTGGCCGATCCGGAGTACGGATCTGAAGCCGGAGCTCAGCTTCTCGCGCGTGCGCTCGAGGCCCTTCTTGAAACGGTCGAACAACCCCATCAAACATCGTCCTTCTGGATGCCTTCGAGAACCTTGTCGAGGACACCGTTTATGAACCGCGGCGAATCGGCGCCGCCGTAGTCCCGGCCGATCTCGATCGCCTCGTTGAGCGCGACCTTCGGCGGCACGATAGTGCCGAGCATTTCAACCACGGCGATCCGCATCGTGCAGCGATCCACAGGCGACATACGCGGCACATCCCATTTCGTGGAAGCGTCTCCGATCATCGCATCCACTCGTTCGGCCTGCGGCCAGTAGTCGCGCACGACTTGGGAGGCGTATCGGACGGCGCCCTCGGCGTGAAGTTCGCTCGCCATCGTCGAGAGGAAGTCCGCAAGCGCGTCCGGGGAATCGTCCTGGTGGACTTCCCACTGGCACAGTGCCTGCATGGCGAGGATTCGTGCGTGGCGTCGATCCGCAGGCATGGATCCTCAGGAGGGAGAGGTGACTTGCGTAACGACGCTCGTCAGTTCGATCGCACCGAGTGCGGCGTCCGCACCGCGGTTGCCCGCTTTGGATCCCGCACGTTCGACCGCTTGTTCGAGCGTGTCGGAGGTGATCACGCCGAAGGTGACCGGCACGCCGGTGACCAGCGAGACGTGAGCGACCCCCTTGGCGGCCTCACCGGCGACAAATTCGAAATGGGGCGTCTGCCCGCGGATCACACAGCCGAGGCAAATGACGGCATCGTACGAGCCCGATTCCGCGAGCTTCTTGGCCACCATGGGCAAATCGAACGCTCCGGGCACGTAGACGCACGTGATGTTGTCGTCGTCGCAGCCGTGCCGTTTCAACGCGTCGACCGCGCCGGAAAGCAGTTTGTTCGTGATGAACTCGTTGAACCGACTGACGACGATTCCAAACCGCTGTCCGTCGACCGTGAGTTGTCCGTGTATCTCGCGGGGCATGGTCGCACCCACCTTTCCTTTTCGAACGCGTTTGTTCGGATAAGCGTCCCTCTGACAAGAGGTTACGGCGGCGTCCCGCAGTGGTCAACCGTTGGTCGGCGCGTAACCAAGCCCACGAATCGCAGTCCGTGGGCTTGGGTGCACGCGTGCGGCTCTCGGCACGAAAAAAAGCCCACGGATCGCAGTCCGTGGGCTTGGGTGCGGGTGTACTCGGTTCGGAGCAGGCTCGCTTAAGTCCCGACCTTCTTGGCCTGGATCCGGGCGAGCTTCAAGTCGACGACCTCGATGATGTCCGAAAAGGGCGGTTCGACCAGGAACTCGACGAACTCCTCCGCTGTGAACTTCGCCTTGATCCGGAACTTGGCGATGCCCTTGGTCAGCGAATGGTTGACGTTCTTGACCTTGTCTCGATCGATGGCCTTGAGGTGCTTCTTGAGCTTGATCACGTCGCCCATCGTGACGCCTTCAACCTCGAGCTCGATTTCACCGCCGGAGCTGATGCGGGTCGCCCAACGCTTCATGACGCTACGGTAGCACCTCTCCACGATGGCCTTGCCGGCGGTGTCCAGGGCTTTCTTGCCCGCTTGCGGTGAGATGCCGTGGTAGCCGCGAGCGCCGCCGCGCGTCACGGGAAGCGGCTCACTGGCCAGAAGCTGTCCCGTGTCCGTGTAGTACATCTTGATCATCGCGTCGCAGTTGTACATCGCCGTCTCTTGCCCGGCGAGCACTTTGACGCCGGCGGCGTTGGCCTGTCCGGTGCCGGTGATGAAGATCTGCGTGCCGAAGTCCTTCGCGATGGCGGCGACCTTCGACATGTTCGCCTCCGACTCCGCGTCGGCTGATTCCTTCTCCATGATTCGGCGAATCTGCTCGCCGGCGTATACGGCGAAACCCGCGTTCAGGAGGCGGTTCTCGAGGTTGGATTCCAGGATGCTGCTGTCCTGCACGATGCCGTCGATGCGTTCGAGGATGTAGACAGCGATGCCCGGGCGGCCGACCTGGTCGAGTACGTTTTGCACCTCGCCCCATGACGTGGCGACGGCATTCTTGCTGACCCTCGCCCTGATCTCGCAGTAGACAATGCCGCCGACGCCCTCATATTCCTTGATGACTTTGAAGTCTTTGACGATGCCGTCGGCTCGCGCATAGATCGTGTCGCGAATCAACTCGAAGTTCTCGACGTTGCTGTGAGAGCTGATTTCGACCTCACCGCCCTTCTCGAGCGCTTTGCGGAGGGCGTCGTTGCGTGCCGAATCCTCGGATATCCCCTCACCCTTCGCGGTGACCTCGACGATGTCTTCGGCGACCGCCGGCATCGCTACGCACAACAGCGCGACCAGGCTCCAGCATCCATGGCGCATCAACTTGCTCATATCCGTATCTCCTTGACGTGCTTCAAGTGCCAATCCGTGAAAACCGGCCTAAAACGAGATTGTGTCCAGTGGGGTCGACCGGTCAAGCCACCCGCCCGTGGGCGCGGCGGCGAGTCGATTCGGTCGAATCCGCTGATCTGGCTGGGACACTCGGCCGACTATACCATTGCCGATAACTTGGTATCGGCCGCCGAGCCGCGAGCGCCTATGCAAAAACGACTCCGATATGCAGTTATCGCCCCCTGCACGGCCGTTCTGTGGTTGTGCGGCTGTGGGGCGGTCGTTCCCTCGGCGCCACGGCCGCTGGGGCCTTTGTTCCTCGTACCGCTTTCGATCGAGGGAGCCGAAGTCGGTGGAGCGATCGTGGACACCGGCGGCGGGTACGAGGTCCTCCTCCGCGAGCCGTTCGGGCTCGATATTGTCGATTCCGCCGACGTGCTGGCATTCGGCGGGTTCGAATCGGTCGAGGTGACGGAGGGGTTCACGTACACGGCCGGAGGAGTGGGTACCGAGGCGGCGTCCGCCATCGTCGACAGCTCGATTTGCGCGTGCAACGGGCTCGGATTCCACTTCCTTCGCAAGACGGGGCTGGTGCTCGGGCTGGACTTCGCCGAGCCGACGGTTCTGTTTTTGCGACAACTTCCACCCGACGGGCTGCTGATTCCGTTTGAGCCGGGCCCGGATGGACTGTCTCACTTCGATACCGCCTTCATCAAGGTCGAGGTGTCGGTGGGCGGGACGAACCGTTCGGTCGTGGCGCTGCTGGATAGCGGCGCGACCGCGACGGTGATGCGCCGCGGATTCGTGGGCACTGCGTCTGCGTTAACGCCCGACCGCCTCGACGTGACGTTGTCGCAGCGCCTGCTCGGATCGGTCCGCGCCGGCGTCTCGCTATTCGATACGCCGGGTCTGCCCGACCTGATCATCGGGACGGACGTCATGCGCGAATGGGGAGACCAGTGGTATTTCTACTACTCGCGCACCGGCGGTGTCGTGTCGATCATTCCGGATGCGGACGTCGGCTCGGCGACGATTGCGAATGCCGCCTCAGTCCGGGCCAAGACGGCGCCATAGCGAGCGGGGAAGCGCGCGGCTACACGCCGCAGATGTGGCAGTATCGCACCAAGTCGGGCAGGGAGTTGGTTTCCATCTTGCGCATGACGTGGGCGCGGTGTGCTTCCACTGTCTTCGCGGTGACACCGAGCTCGGCAGCGATGCCTTTGTTGGGAAATCCCCGCACGACGAGTTCCATCACCTGCTTCTCACGGCGTGTGAGCATCTCGATGCGCGCGCGTATCGTCCCCTCGATCTTGGCGTCTTCACGAGCGCGCCAGTCCGTATCCAGGGCGTGTCGAACGCGCTCCAGGAGTGCCGCAGGCACAAAGGGCTTCTCGATGAAGTCCATGGCACCGCGTTTCATGGCGCTGACGGCCATCTGCACGTCGCCGTGCCCGGTGAGGATGATGATCGGAAGCCGGATGCCCTGCGCAATGAGCTGCTTCTGAAGCTCCATGCCGCTGATTCCCGGCAGCCGGACGTCGAGCAGCAGGCAGCCGGGCGTGGCGGGATCATACGAGCGGAGAAAGGCGTCAGCCGTTTCAAACGCCTCCACGACGAACCCTGCCGACCTGAGAAGCATGGACACGGAGTCGCGGACCGTAGGCTCATCGTCCACGACGAAGACGGTGGCCGTTTGTGTCGGCGCGATCCCTGCTTGATCCCCGTCGGAATCGGGGTTCAGGAGGATCGGTGCCGCGGTTCGTGTGTACGTGGGGTACACCGGTATTCGATCCTACAAGAGTAACATGACTGCGA
>JAJDDX010000352.1 GCA_029260055.1 Phycisphaerae bacterium | reverse complement strand
GCCGCCGTCGAGGGCCTTCTCAAAGACCGCGGTCTTGCCTATCAGTGCAAAGTGGAGACGGCTGAGGTCAGGCAGTTGCTTCTGACCGAGGCCGAGCGAATCACGAACTTGACCCTCATGCTCGTGGCGTTTGTGGCGATGCTGGCCGCCTTCTTCATCATCCTGACGACCATGAGCATGAGCCTGTTCGAACGCCGCGGCGCGCTTGGCATCATGCGCTGCGTCGGGCTGACGCGCGGACAACTCGCCGCGATGATCTACCTCGAGTTGGTGCCTATCGGCGTTGTCGGCACGGCACTGGGGATTGCAGGCGGAGTCGGCGTATCTAGAGCAGTCGAACTGATGACCGCTCACATGAACATGAAGCTGTTTATCAGCCCCTGGGGCGTCGGAATCGCGTCCGTCGCCGGCGTCGCCACCACGCTGTTTACCGCCACGCTGCTCGTGCTTCAGGTCGTGCGCGTGTCACCTCTGGCCGCCGTCAACGTAGAGGCCCGCCCGCCACGGACGCACTACCTGCTGCTTTCGGGTCTGCTGGGGCTCGCCCTGATCGCCGTACACGAATTCATGATCGCGGTCCCGGATCAGCACCGCTGGCTGGGCGGCCTCTTCGCCGGCGCCGGCGCCGGGTCGCTCTATATCGGTTACGTCCTGCTCACGCCCGCCCTTGTGGTCTTGCTGGGTCCGTTGATCGCCCGCCTTGTCGGGGCCCTGCTCGGGTTGCCGGCGAAGCTGGCGATGGGTCAATTCGGTCGCGCCCCGTGGCGCAGCACCGGCGTCTGCTGGATGCTCGTCGTCGGGCAATCCCTGATCATCTACCTCGCCGTCGGGACCGAGACGGTGATGAATGTCTACAACTTCCCCGCTCAGTTGCCGGAATGTTTTGTCTGGGCGCGGAGTTACGTGCCGGGCCGTGTCGTCGATGAGATTAAGGGCATCCCCGGCGTCACGGGGACAACCGTGCTCACCGACGTGGACTGCAAGATCGACAACCCGGACGCCGGGTCGGGCCCGGTCGGCGCATCGCTTGTGGGGAAGTTCCTCAGCAAGCTGACCAGGCCGGTCTTCGTCGCCGGTGATCCGGACCGGATCCTCAGCATGGTCAGAGTGACGTTCGACGAGGGGTCGTTGGAGGACGCACTCGAAAAGATGGGCCGCGGCGGGTATGTGCTGATCCCGACGCAAACGGCGCGGAACAAGCGCCTTCACCTCGGCGATAAGGTGCTCGTCGGCATCAAGGACCGTGCGGTCGAGTTCGAGATCGCCGGCGTCGTGCAGTCACCCGTCCTGGACCTGACGGTGACGGCGTTCCAGGCGACGAGTTACATGCAGTTCGCGGCCGCCAGCGTCGTGTTCGGTACGCATGAGGATTTGCGGGACAAGTTCGACCTGGACGTTGCATCGATGGTGATGTGTGATCTGAACCTGCCCACGACGACGACGCCTGACGTCTTCACCAAGACCAAGCCTCCGACGGGCTGGGGTCACGCCGAGTTGGGCACCGCGCTGAGCGAATGGGCTGAGTGGTTGCCGAACGAGAAGGATGTTCGTGAGCGCATCGGCCCGGCTCTTGGCGAGTGGCAGAGCAACGGCAGCAGCGGTCGTGCCCCGGGTTCCGTCCGGCGAGAGCTCAACCGTTACCAAGGCGCGCTGACCTACGTCACGTGGCGTTGGGATCGCGAATCGCCGGACGAACGGTGGGTGATGTTTCGTGAGCGGCTCGTCGTGTCGCGGATCATGCGAGAGATCGGGCGATCGGACGTGGTGTCCGGATCGGTGCGCAGGATGAAGAAGTACAACGAACGCATCCTGCGTCAATCCCTGGGCGTGTTGACGTGGCTTCCGTCGATCGTGCTGATCGTGGCGGCGATCGGGATCGGGAACCTGATGATGGTCAGCGTCCAGATCCGATCTCGCCAGATTGCGATCCTCCGAGCGGTGGGAACGGTCAAGTCGCAGATCATCCGACTGGTTCTGGCTGAGGCCTTGGCGCTCGGCTTGGTGGGCAGCGTCAGCGGCGTAGCGCTGGGCATCCATCAGGCGGCGACCGACAACCGGGTCACCGGTTCCCTGATCGGCTTTACCGCCGACATCTCCCTGCCGCTGGGGACCATTGCGTTGGCGGTCGGTCTTACCATGGCTGTCTGCCTGCTGGCGGGCCTGCTGCCGGCCCGATACGCGGCTCGCGACAACATCATCGAGGTTTTGCAGACTGCGTAGCGACGGTGTTCAAGCAGGAGTCCGGTCCAAGCCGATCCTCGAAAAGAGACGGCCGTTTGACGCAATGCGGCCCAGCGCGGACGATGGTGGCCGATCGGCGACCTCGGCGAGGTCTGGAAGAACGCATCAACACCGCTCGGGAGTCCAACGAGTGCGTAACATGAGTACAGGCACAAGGTACGGCGCGACGGTGGTCGCGGTGGTTCTGGCGATCGGGCTCGGCGGTTGCGGCGAGACCTTCCTCAACCTCACGGCCTCGCTCGGTGGCTCGACCGCCGGCGGACGCGGCACCCTGCGCGTGCTGCTTATCAACAACACACCGCATCGCGCGGTGCTTACCGCCGGCACGTTCGATCCGGAGGACCGAGATACTCGCCCCGATATCGTGCAGTTCGCCCTTGACGACTTCCACACCGTGCTCGAGGGTGACGGCGACAGCGGCATGCTGACGATAACGTGCGGGCGGGTGTTCGGCATCGGTTCACCGGAGTTGCTGGGTTTTACCGGCGACAACCTCAATCCGGCCGATATCGTCGATGAAGCCCTCGTCGACGGCGTGCAGTTTTACAGTGTGCCGGACGGCGAGGACGCCGCGGGTGATCCCACGCTCGCCGGCTCAGCCGCCCCGTTTGAGGCGCTTGTCGGCGTTGACTTCGCGTGCGAATCCCTGCTGATCATCCGCTTTGAGAGCAACGACGCCGGTGGTGACGGCTTCCGTATCGACTTCGAGACGGTACCGTCCGAATCGACGCGATAAGACGGGCAATCCCCCGCCACTCGCGCGCCACCGGGCCTCCGCCGTAACTCCCGTTCGACAGCCCAAGTATTGCCGATAGAATGCGGGGCTCGCGCTTCTGCGTCGAGGTGGCGGTGATTCGGGCGTTCGGCCCATTCCGGGTACGCAAGCTGACATGATTACGGTACACGCCATTTGGAACGACGGCATGCTGCACGTGTGGGGCAAGCGCTCCGTCGAGCATGTTCGCGGCGAAATGCCTCCGCACGGTCAGACCGGTACACCGCTCGCCGTCGACCCATTCATCACCGCCGCGAAGCTGCGCCGGCACATTGGCGATGTATGGGACAGCCTTCTGATCTCCGGCGCAGCCGATTCCGAACTGATGCTCCGACTACCCGACGGGGAGCCGACTCCTCCGAGCACCGCCGGCGGCACGGACGACGTAGCGTCCGACACAGGCAAGCCTCAGCAAGCCCTGATACCACGCTCCGTGGAGTCGCTCGCCTTCGCCCCCGCCGATGCCGTCGATTTCTTGGCCGGCGTGCCGGATCACGGCTCAGCCGTCGTTCGTTGCGGGGCGTCCTATCGGTACTGGTCGTGCGCGACGACACTGGTCCTCGAGGCGCTCGCCAAGCAACGGTTTGTACCCACGGTCCATCGCGTCGACCACGCGCGGTACCGCGGTTACTGGCGGGTGGTCGTGGACGACGAGACGACGTCCGACCGTCTCACGGCGTTAATCGCCTCGATGCCGCCGGTCTGTCGCTCGTTGGCCGGCAACGGGGACGAGCCGCAAGCATCCGAATTGGTGGAGAATTTCCTCTGGACGACCGTCGACGCCCTGGTGCGGCGTTGCCTGGAGGGAGACGAACTCGCCCACGCGATACAGGATCGCCCGAATGAACGGGCTTCAGCGCAGATGCGTTGGCTTCGATCCCTCGTGTCCGCGAGCCCCCTCCTCGACGGAACGCCCGAGGAGTGCCGAACCGTCTTCGATACCGTAAGCACCTGGACCGCCACGCTCGAACCGGCTCATCCCGACCGGACGTGCCGAACATGCTTCCGTCTCCATGCGACGGAGCGCGGCGGTGACGCCTCCGGACAGGCGAGCACGTACGCATGGCGTTTGACGATTCACGTCCAGGCGCTTCAGGAACCGGATTGGGTCATCGACGCCGCACAACTTCGGGACGACGCAGGCTCCGATCCCAGGGTGCTCAAACGCCCGTTCACCGGCGCGCGCGAGCAACTCACCGCGGACCTCGAACACGCCGGCAAGCACTTCCCGCCGTTGGCGAAGTGCGCCGAGCCTACCGGCCCGCTCGAATGCGAACTTTCGCTCGCGGATGCCTACCGCTTCCTGCGTGACGCCGCCCCCGTGCTTCGGCTCGAGGGATTCGGCATCTGGCTGCCAAAATGGTGGCACGACGGGCAAACCCGCTTGAAGCTCCAGCTCGATATCCGCCCGCTCGAGTCGACCTCCGCCGCCGACTCATCCGGACTCGGTTTCGACGCGCTCGTCGAATACGACTGGCGCATCGCCGTGGGCGACGAGGACCTGACGGATGACGAAATCACCGCGCTCGCCGCGGCCAAAGAGCCACTGGTCAAGCTCCGCGGGCGTTGGACGGAGGTCCAGCCGTCCGACGTTCAAGCGGCCCTTAGCTTCATCGAGAGCCAAAGGCGCGGCCGCATGACCGTGTTCGAGGCCGTCCGGCAGTGCTATTTCACCGACCACCACGATACGGGCCTGCCTGTGGCGGAGCTGAGTTCGCACGGGTGGATCGACGACCTGCTGAATGCCGCCGACGTGCAACACCCCATCGGGCAGGTGGAGCCGCCGATCGCCTTTCACGGCACGCTACGCCCCTACCAGATCGCCGGCCTCGCCTGGTTGACCTTCCTCACGCGACACGGGCTCGGCGCGTGCCTGGCGGATGACATGGGGCTCGGCAAGACGATTCAATTGATCGGGCTTCTGCTGCTCGAGCGCGAACCGGGAGAACCCGTCGGCCCCACACTGTTGATCGTACCCATGTCGCTCGTGGGAAACTGGCGGCGCGAGATCGAGCGATTCGGCCCATCCCTGAAGGTCATGGTCCATCACGGGCTCGAGCGGCTGTCCGGGCACGAGTTTATCGAGGAGGTCGCCGGGCACGACGTAGTCGTGAGCACGTACGGACTCGCCCACCGCGATTTCGAACACTTGGCCGAGGTCGAGTGGCATCGCATCGCGCTCGATGAAGCGCAGAACATCAAGAACCCGGCCGCCAAACAATCCGTGGCGATCCGCTCGCTTCGTTCGGTGCATCGCGTCGGGTTGACCGGCACGCCGGTCGAGAACCGCCTTAGCGAGCTTTGGTCGATCATGGAGTTCCTGAACCCGTCGTATCTGGGGAACGCTCGTGACTTCAGGCGGCGGTTTGCCGTCCCCATCGAACGACACCACGACACGGATCGAGCCGAGCGCCTACGGCGCCTCATCAAGCCGTTCGTCCTGCGGCGTCGCAAGGACGATCCCAACGTGTTGGACGATCTTCCCGACAAAATGGAGATGAAGGTATACTGCAACCTGACGCAGGAGCAGGCGGCTCTATATGAAGCGTTGGTCGGTGACATGCTCGGTCAGATCGATCGCTCCGCCGGCATTCAGCGTCGCGGGCTGATCCTGGCGACGCTCGTGAAGCTGAAGCAGATATGCAACCATCCGGCTCACTTCTTGGCTGACGGCTCGGCGTTGACTCGCCGGAGCGGCAAGTGCGAGCGCCTCACCGAGATGCTCGAGGAGGTCGTGGCGGAGGGCGACTGTGCCCTGGTGTTCACGCAGTTCCGGCAGATGGGCACGCTGCTCAAAGCGCTCATTCGCGAAACGCTCGGCGTAGACCCCCTGTTCCTTCACGGAGGTACGACGCAACGCGACCGCGACAAGATGGTGCAGCGGTTCCAGGACGGCAGCGCGGAACACCAGGTATTCCTGCTCTCGCTCAAGGCGGGCGGATTCGGCCTCAATCTGACGGCGGCCAACCACGTGTTCCACTTCGATCGCTGGTGGAATCCCGCGGTAGAGGATCAGGCGACGGACCGCGTTCACCGAATCGGTCAGACCAAACAGGTACAGGTCCACAAGTTCGTGTCGATCGGGACGTTGGAGGAACGGATTGACGCGTTGATCGAGCAGAAGCGTGCCCTGGCGTCTCACATCGTGAGCGGCGGGGAGGAGTGGCTCACGGAATTGTCCACCGACGCGTTACGCGAGATCTTCGCGTTGTCGCGCGAGGCGGTGGCGGAGGCTTGACGTTGCCCGAAAGCGGCTCCAGCTATGATGAAATGCCGCCGGCGTTGAAGGTGGTGCCGACGATCTACCCGACCTCCCCGCCCATCGACCTACTCGTCGATCGTTTCTGGGAGACGGGCCCCGAATTCGACCGCGTCGGGGCGCACATCGAACCGCCACCGACGCCGCTGGCGATCCTGGAGGCCCTGGGGCCCTCGCCGTTTGAACGGGGCGGGTTCCCGTTGATCGGCTTCCTCGCCACGACGTACGACAAGGTCAGCCGATACGCTCTCGAGCGGAGGCCTGCCGAGCGTCCCACCGACTCCGAGGCATGAGATCCGAACGTCGCCGCGCGGCCTGACGAGGATGGCGGGGCCTATTGACGACAGCGGGTCAGCACCTTAAAACGTCGTGCCCGTTAGCCGATAGCAGACTGACGGCCTGCTTCCGCCGACATAGCTCAATGGCAGAGCACAGCTTTCGTAAAGCTGAGGTTCTGGGTTCGACTCCCAGTGTCGGCTTCGTGGCACTCCGGTTCACGACCCCGCTTTTCGACCCCGAAACCCCTTGTTTTCCAGGGTTTCCTGCCTGTTGCCCGCTTAGGTCCTTCCGGCCCATCGCGGACAGCCTTACCCTCTCTCGGACACCCTTGACCCCATGGTTCCCCCCATGGCAGCCGAGCGTGCCCGTAGCCCGCTGTTGTTCGGGCACGGTACGGATCGCGGGCAGAGATTGGACCGCTCCGTGAGTGTCCAATAACTGCGGGGTCACGTAGGTTTGGGTCGTCAGCTTGGCGTCCGTGTGCCTCATAAGCTCCATGGCCACGCGGATCGGGGCCCCGCTGGAGGCCAGGAGCGTCCCGAATGTCACCCTCAGGCTGTGAAAATCAAGCTGTTCGCCGTCGACGTACCGCTCCACACCGGCCCGCTTCAGGTCGTCGTAGAAAGTCTGCACTTTGGGAACGCGGAACACGCGATCTGTTGCCTGCCAGCCCTTCGGGCGTGCCACTCGCAGAGCGCCGGCGATCTGCCCGTTGAGCGGAACCGTGTCCGCCCGCCCCGCCTTCGTGGTCGACGCACGCAAGGCGATGTGCGGCGTCGTCGAGTCGAGATGCACGTCAGCCCATTCGAGTTGCTTCAACTCGCCGCGCCTCAGGCCGGTGAGGCACGCAGCGAGGTAGCACAGCGAACGATCGGGAGGCGCCGTGTGAAGTATCGCCGCTAACTCGCTCAGAGACGCCGCACGGCGTTTTCGTGACGGCTCCGTGACACGCGCCTTGGCGATGACCGCCACGGGGTTCGTTTCCATGCGGTTCTGTGTGACGCACCAGTTGCAGAACGCGCGAGCCGCGTCGAGAAAGTGGTTCGTCGTCCGTGGACTTGCGCCGCCCCGCCGCTCGTTTGCCAGCCACGCACTCAGCTTGTCGGCCCGGACGCTACCGAGGGTCTTCCAAACCAACTCGACCGCGAGACGTTCAACCCTCGCCTTGACGATCGACACGTACATACTCGAACGCCCCGAGCGTTCCAAGTCCGAGACCCACTCGGAAACATGCTGCGAAACCGACTTACTCGTGTGTTCGTGGTCAACGGTCAGGATACCAGCGCTTTGGCGTTCAACGTGTTTTTCAATCTCGCCCGCCTTGACCTGCGTGGCCGATCGGTCGGCGAATCCTGCGACTCTCCGCCGCCGCCCATCCACATCGTGGTATTCAATCCACCAGACACGGGATGTCCGGTAGACCGGCTGGCCCTTCCGATCCAGCACGGGCACCCGCTTTCCGTTGACTGTCCGCCGCTTCAAGTTCTTGGGCTTGTACAGGCTCGCCATGACCTACGCCCCCTTCCGCTTAGACTTCAGGCGGAGTTCCAGATCAAGCACGTGACACAGCCTCGATGCAGTCACCAGGTCCATGCTCCGCGTCCCGGCGACAAAGCCGTGAAGGCCCGCGTAAGGCACGCCGGCCCGGCGCGCTATCTCACCGCGCGTTAGCCCCGACCTGCGGATCGTCTCCCGGATCAGCTTGGCAAAGTCGTTGTCGTGCTTGGTTTTTGACATGGTCTCGCCTCGATATCACGTTCGGAACACAATGTCAAGCCTGTGCATCACGTAGCCAGGCTTCAACCGTCGATTTCCGCCATCGCAGTGTGGTGCCGATCTTCAAATCGGGGCGCGGGAATCTGCCGGCCGAAACCCACCGTCGCAAGCACCGATCCGAACAGTCGAGGAACCGGCACACGCGGGAAGCTCTCAGGAGCTGGTCCATCGACTCGAGCCCGTCGTCAGGATTCGCAGGTTGTGCCCTCTCGTCGGTCATGGTGCTGCCTGCACCTCCGTCACTGAGTTCGTAGCCCCCGTAATCCTGCGCGTCTCCGTCCCTTGATTTCGCCTATGAGCCGGTGGGCCTCGGACCGCGTCATGCCGTGCCGCCACTTTCGACACCGCTGGAGGTACAACTTCTGTGCTCTCGACGCTGGTTCGGGGAACTCCGCCCGGTACGCCTGCGCCCGGTCAATCAAGAAGGACGCCTCCCCCTTCGTGAGCGATCGCGACAGTTTCATGCCCATCCCGTTGAGAAACTCGACCTGCTTCTGTGTCGCCGGCTCGCCATGCCATGGCGCTGTTGCTACGTAGCCCTTGAGTTTCGGAAGTGCCGGCCACGGACACACACGCTTCAGTCGCCACTCGAGTGGATTGAGCGTCTGAATCTCGCGGCGCCGCTCCTTCTCGGCGAGGTCCCGGTCGACTGCCTCGACCACATCCCCGCCGGCCGTGTTGCGGAGGTTCGTCTCGCCGAACAGGTCGAGCACGTTCACGAGCTTGTGCTTCTCGCAGTTATCCACGAAGTCGAGGACCAGACAGTCGGTCTTGCTGTCGAATCGCCGAAGCCCACGACCTATGGCCTGCGTGTACAAGCTGCGACTCTGTGTCGGCCGCGCCATCAGAATGGCATCGACCGACGGGTCGTCGTAGCCTTCCGTGAGCACCTGGCAGTTGGCCAGCACGCGGATCTTCCCCTTGCGGAAACGAGCGAGCAGCTTCCGCCGGTCGTCAATCGGTGTCGCCCCGGACACCATCGCTGACGTGATGCCGGCGTCGTTGAACGCCTTGGCCAGCGCTTCGGCATGTGCCACATCGACCGTGAACGCCACGGCTCGGCGTTTGGACGCGTACTCCTGGAAGGCTTCGACCACGACCCCGTTGCGCGCCGGCGTGTTGACAGCGTTCGATAATGCGGCGTTGGCGAAGTCGCCAGCTCGAACCGCGACGCCATCAACGCCACAACCCGTCTCGACCGCGTATTGCCTCAGCCGGCACAGCACACCATCGTCAATCGCGCTGCGGAGCGGGTAGGTGTACAGTGGCCGCGGGCCGAACATATCGGCGAGCCCTTGGCCGTCGGTTCGGTACGGGGTCGCCGACGCTCCGAGCAGGTAACGGTGCTCGAAGTGCTCGATGACAGCCCGCCACGTCGGCGCCGCGGCGTGATGACACTCGTCAGCGACGATTAGCTCGTAGCGGTCACGGGGCATGCCCGCCAGCCGGCCGTTGTGCAACGACTGCACGGACGCGATGACTACGTTTTGGTCGTCCTGCCACTCGTCCCGCTCGGCCTTGATGACGCCCACTTTTGCACTCGCCCACGCGCCTTCCAGCGTTTTGATGGTCTGCGTGACCAATTCGTCCCGATGCACTAGCACCAGCGTTCGCAACCCGAGATCACGCGCGGCGGTCGAGAACAGCGCCGTCTTGCCACTGCCCGTCGGCATGCTCACGAGCCCCGATTGCTCCCCGGCTTGAACTGACGCCCTGACAGCTTCGAGGGCCGCCCGTTGGTGTGGCCATAGCTTCATCGGGCCACCCCCTGTTGTGCGGCCTCTCGGGCGGCTCGAATCTCCGCCATCTTCTCACGTTCGAGGCGTGCCACGGGGTGCTCTTCGCACTCGGCAGCTTTTCCTGGGGCTACCCCGAGAGGGGGGGGCCCGCCTTCTTGACGGGGTGCCCCCTCGCCCCTCTCCGTAGGAGAGGTTGAACCTACCGCTCGTTCCTGAGCGTTGGAGTGGCCCTTCCCTTCGTTAAACCCAACGCTCGTTTTTGAGCCTTGGCTGCAAGTGCTCACTTGTGAGCGTTGGCGAATGCTCATTCTTGAGCGTTGGTCGCCCTGTGGGTCTTTCAGAATCCGCACTAGAGTCCGGCGTCCGCCGCCCTTCCTGGCCGCGTACCATCGTTCAATGACCCCGACACTCTTCAGGGTGTCAAGGTGACGTCGCACCGTAGCGTCACTCAGCCCCGTTTCGGCCTTCACTTGCTCCATCCGGATGCGTAGCGTCATTTGCGCTCGAGGGTTGGCGTGCCGACGCAGCACGCAGTAGGTCAGCCACGTCACGCCACACTTGGCGGCAAATCCGCTGTCAATCATTTCCCGCATCCAACTCGGCGCGGTTTTAGTTCGCATGGCCGGCCTCCACGCCCACCGGCGCGACGTCTTCGACACGGCAAACGCGCGGAAACCACAACAACTCCACGGGCTTGCCTGGGGCGGTAGTCGGTCCGTAGCGAGCCTTGGTCACTAGAACTTCGAGGTAGCGGGATGGCTCGGCACCGGACCATTCGTGATCAGGTTTCCGCACGCGGTCGACGAGCAGCACCGTGGCCGCGTCATTCTCGAGAGCCCCGGAGTCGCGGAGGTCATTTGCCGATAGCCGTTCTTTGCCTTTGGACGCCCCGCGATTTATTTGGCAGACGAGTAGCACAGGGACGTTCAGATCTCGCGCCAACCGGCGAAGAGCGCCACTCGCCAATGTCGCCCGTGGATAGCCAATCTCGGCATCCGGAACGTCAATCATCGAAAGCTGGTCGATTGCGATGAACTTGCCGCCTTCAGCGACGTGCTTCCGGCTGATTCTCTGAATGGCGCCTATGTCTCTGGCATCGCTGATGCGGAGAGGGAGCGTCCGTATCAGGTTCCAGCCGTCGACGAGTTCATCGCGGTAGGACGCCGTGTCGGCGTCGAGCAGCGCTGTCAACGGTACTTGGGCGGCAGCCGCGTGCAGCCGCATGACGGCCTCGGCGACATGCTCTTCGAGCTTGAACAGCAGGGTCGGATGCCCGTCGAGTGCAACTCGCCGCACGATGTTCGTCACCAATGTCGATTTCGACGAGCCGGTTCTGCCGCCGAGGATATGTACAAAGCCGGCGCGGAAGCCACCCTTCAGGACTCCGTCAAGGGCCGCGTAGCCGCTACTGATTGCCTTGAATCCGTCTCGATACGCCGGCAGCTTGCCGATTTCCGGTATGGTCAGCCACGGCGGTCCGGGGTCTTCAGGGATGCAGTCCGTGGGAGGAGCGCCGCCCTTTGACTGGGGGGGCGGGCAGTCAGCCTTGCAGCCAACGGCGTGGTCTCCATACTTCCGGCCCTTGGTAAAGCACTCGCGTAGCTCCGAGTCGTCGAGGGGTGGGTCGTTCGCACGGTTCCATGCCGACAGAATCGGCCAGGCCTCGGCATCGGTCAGCCCAAAGTCATGTGTAAGCTGCGCAGCGTGGTAGTAGGCCGCGCTATTGCGTCCTGTCGTGCCGTCGCCACCCTCGCTCACCGGCGGCCATTTCCTGGCGAAGGCTGCTGCACGGGCGATGACATCCACGACACTCGACGTAACCGAAGCTGGTTCTACAGCGCGTGCTTTTTCGGCGTTCTGCTTGCGAGGTGGGATACGTTCACGAAGGTCCGCGAGCTCGTACGCTCGAGATGGGTCGGCATCGACGATGTAGCTGTCAGCCAGCGGCTCCTTGTGATTGACGAAACCCGGCAGTCGCATGATTCGTGCCGGGTCGTGAATTGCCGGGTCGGATCCCACAACCGCGATGAGGTCCTTCTGGAAACCGGTCCACGCCGCGAGGTCGGTCATCGGTTCCGTCAGCCGCCAGTAGGTATGCACGCCGTGTCCCGAGTTCAATGTGAGCGTCGGAGCCGGCAACCCCGCCGATTCAATGCGACTCCGGACTTCATCGACTGTCACGCCATCGAAGTCGGCAAATAGGCAGCGGGCGACCGAGACGTCGTCGCTGGACGTTCCACCGTCGTGGCCCCGTGGGTTCGCCCCGAAGTAGATGTGGTTGCCGGCCTCGTTGTCGCGCTTGAGGGTCGCCGTGGTGTCGGCAAGCTCTGATGCTCGATGCCATGTCGAGCGTCGAGACGGCAACCGGCGCACCTCGACGATGTCATCGGGAGCGAAGACGCATGCGGTGAATGTGGGGATGGGCGTGTCGCTCATCGGGCTTCACCTCCGATGGGGCGAGACTCAGGCATCGCAGTCGCACGTTCCCGAAGCCACGGTTCGATGATGGCAGGGTCGAAGCGGATTTCACCGTCTGGCAACGCGACGTGCGGTATCAAGCCCCTGCGAGCGAGACGAGCCGAACGACCGGGCGGGTATCCCAACACGGAGTCGAGGTCGATGGGCCTGAGGAGTTCGGTTTCCACACTCTAAGCCTAAAGCATGGATCACCGTCAGGAATGACGTACATGACGAGTTTGCAGGAGTGTGCGCGAGTCCGTAGCAGTGGGCGCCAGTTCGGACGACTTGAGCTAACGGAGCGGCAGGTTCGGAACATCCTCACGGCAGAATATGAAGAGCTGCCGCGACAACTTCTTGTGTCGCACCCGACCTGATTCCATGAGTTCGGTCAACTTCCGAACGCCCATTCCGCCACCCCAAGCGTCAGCGGCGTACTTCTTGCTGATTGGAGCAGACGGATTTGGGAAGTCAACGTCGATCGGCTTGTCGGGCTCAGCGTTGGCCGCCGTCGCCTTGCCATCGCCATGCCGTTCTGCATCTGGGCCCGAAACTGTGGGGCTTTCGGACTCGGCCGCTGGCGCCTGCTCGCCCGTGGCGTCATTGGGCCCACAGTTCATGTCAGCCGTCGGGCCAGGCGCGCTTGCCGCGCTCAACGTCTCCTGCTTGATAGACCAAGCCCGAAGTTCGGTTGCCCGGCGCTGCAACTCGCTTAAGCGGCCGTCCCAAGCGTTCTTGGCCCTCAACTTCCTGGCCAGTAAGTGCCCGATACGCTCGAGAGTCTCGGTCAACGCCGGTTCCAGCGCGATCAGCCGGGAGGCCCAGTCGATCGCCAGCCCGCGCTTCCTCCCGAGCTCTCTGTCGAACTCACTGCGACGATCTTCTGAGAGAATATCCATAGCCGAAAAGTCGGGAACCCTGGGTACGAAGGCGAGGTCGATGCGCGACGCCAGGTAGAACACCGTCGAGGCGAAACGGCGGATCTCCCCGAACTTGAATCGCGTGCTCGGCGCTGGCGGTTCGAGGACTCCCCGCAGGCGGGCAAGGGCATTCGGTGTGTATTCCTGCGGCACTGACATGCTGCTATCCCTTCACGTCCGGCCGAACCGGCGGGGATAGCGCGCCGGGCCGACGCGGACGTTGAACATGCTCGCCCGTCGGCGGGCACTCTTTGAAGTGTAAGAACCTCGTCGTTGTAGTTCAAGCTCTCTCGCGCGCTGTCCGACGCGTGCATGGCATGAGTTGCGCGACCGGCGCAGCCCCCCGCCCCCCTTTTCCCTTCACTTTTCGCGTAGGGCTGCTAGGATTGTGGCATGAGGTATGATGCGAGCCATCGGAGGATCTCGACGGTGTCGGTTTGGCGGGAGAGTATCGGAAAACTGCGCCGAATCGCGAGCTTTGATCGCCGCTCGCTGACGGCGACGTTCGACATATTGTGCGACGAAGCGCTGTTGGCACGCGGGAAATCGCCTGATTATCTCATGACCGAGCTTGGCGACGGCGGGGAAGAGGCTGGCTCGGGCCAGTTTCATTGAAACTCCACAATGGATGCCACTCCCTGGCACGCCGCCGCGTGCGGTTGCCGCGCGGCGAGCATATTCTTCCACTGTTACTTCATGCACGACCTGCCCAACAACCACGGAACCCCAGGCCAATTCCACCCCTAACACGGCCAATACACCTCCAACGTACGACCACCACACCACGAACATACCGCTAACGAAGCGCTAATACCGACCATACATGCGACGCACTCGCGCGTGACATACCGGCAGCCGAGGGCCAGCACGTTCCGCAAAGGCGGGCAGGCGTAGCGGCCGTTTTGCTCGCTGGGAACGGTGTAGACCGCGGGAGTTGAAAGGTACGAACGACCGTCTCGCCCGCGGCGTCACGGCACGCGACGCTCAGCTCACGCAGCTGGTGGTCGGGGCGGGCAGCGGTCAACCACGCGAGCAGGACCGTCGTTTTCGGACGAAAGCGAGGTGTTTGGCCCCGTCATGGCGTCACAGAGTACACGATGATGGTGAAGACCACGTGGCGGCTGACCCACTCAGTGACCCATTCTCGGCGCGGGACCCGGCTGGACCGCGCCGTTGTCGTGAGCCGCGCCGGCCATTCCGGACTCGAAGACCGGCTTCAGATCAACCGCGCAACGGACCGCGGCCTCTCAAGTCCGAGCTGAAGGCGTCCAGATCTCCGCCGCTGCCAACGACGCTACCACATTGCCTCGATGGCGTCGAACGACACAACACAGTAGTGTGCCATGGCACCGCGCGGAATCCCAGCGCTCAGCTTCCGTTTGCCTCGGCCCGACAATTCAATTCGCCGTCATCGAGGGTGACGGCGTGCATGACGGCGCGCTAAGGACACGGTACTCCGTTCTTCTCGCAGGAATCTGAGTCCTCGCAGCAATGCTCGCTTGGCTTGCACGGCATTCCGGACCCTTCGCAGGAACTCAGCCCGTTGCACACGTCGACGGACGTGCAGAACAAACCATCGTCGCACGGGGTGCCGTAGGGCTCGGGCACGTGCCCGCACTGACCCGAGTTGCACTGGTCGACGGTACAATCGTTGCCATCGTCGCAGTGCTCGCCGGCCGTGCACTCGACCTCGCATCCGATCAGCGTGCCGGAGCCCGCGGAGTAGGACACCGGTGCGGCGTTCGCGTCTAGCAGGAACGTGTCATCATCAGCCCGCACTGTCACCGCAAACACGCCCACCGCGTCGGGCGATGCGCGATAAACGAACGTGCCGAGATAAGCCTGACCGACAACGGAGACACTCCCGCTCATAAGCGTCGCGCCCAGCCGCCCATTCAGCAAGTCGACCGCATTCACATCCGACAGGCCGGTGAATACGTACTCCGGGTCGCCTGTGTCGATGTACAAATCCTCGAGCTGCAAGTCTCCCGTGTCGCCGCCCGTCACGTCGAGCGCCACCTGGAACGTCGCCAGATCGGGCACCGATACGACAAACACATCTACCTCGACAAGCTGCCCCTGCCCAACGAACTCGTCGCTCGGCACCAACACGAACTCGCTCGACACGAGTGGTCCTTCACCGCCGCCTAGAGGACCCGCGCCGCCGCCCGATGGTCCGTCCATGCCACCTCCATCGGGCCCCGCTCCGCCGCCTCCGTTGCAGGTCTGGCCAGGACAATCGCACGGCGCTGGAAACGGGTACGCCGCACCTTGGAAGCCGCCTACTGCCAGGTTGATGTCCGCGAAGTTGATGTCGGAGAAATCCGGAAACTCCGGTGTCGCCAATGACCCCTGCAGATCAATCCAGACCTTCGGCTCCTTCTGGGTGCTTGAGAAGCCGCGCACAGCCGCGTTGATGTCCTTGAAGTTCCGATTGGTATCCGGGGGTTCAAATGCCGCACTACCCGTTACGTCGCCGAACCCTTCGACGGTCTCGAGTGCCAGCGGTTCTGAGTACCGCGTCTCGTCGTTCTCCTCGCTTCCCTCGCGAATCGCCTCGATCAGGTACCTGTGCCCCGGGGAAATCTCGCAGTCGCCGAGATGGACGGAGTCGAATTGAGTCCAATCGGTGTAAAAAGAGTTCGCCACTACCTCTGACCGCCACTGCGGAGATGGCTCAGGGCCCGCCAGGTCGATCGATTGCGGGGCGCCGATCCATCCCAGAACGCTGGCCTGCCCGCCACCGTGGTCTAGCGAGATCCGACGAGCTGTGCTTGTGCCCGCGTTAGCCAGGTTTGCATCGACGGACAGGTACCGGTTCGTGTAAACATAGCAGATTCCCGACCCGGGGACGCCAGGGTCGCGCAGGATGCACTCCACCTCACTGCTGGCGTGGATTCCCACAAGACAATCCGCCAACGTACTGCACGGCCGGATCACGTCGTACCCCAAGCAGGTTTCGCCGGCTGGGCAGTTGTCGTCGTCTATGCATGCGGTCAGGCTGATGCTGCATTTCCTTTCAAGCCCGAAGCGGTCGTCCGGCATCGGGCGCGCCGGCGCCACGTGCTCGAAGGCGCCCATGTCGACGGTTGCCGCCGTATCGCCGTCACCGTCCACGATGCGCGCGTTTCCTTCAATATCAAACGGGATCTTCTCAGCGTCGTCGCCGTCGCCGTCGAGGTCGTATGTGTCGAGCGGCACAGCGGTGTTGTCGCCGGTGTCGATACACTGCGAGGCACCCAGCAAACGCAAATCGGCCCCGTCCTGGTCGACGAAGAGAGGGTCATGGCTGATATTGTAGTTGCCAGGGATCGAATCCAAGTCCTGAATGCAACTGTTGTAGGCTGCGACGTTATCGCCGTCCCATGATATCTGCGCCGCCTGACCACTGCCAGATGGGTTGTTTCCCCATAAGATGGAGTTACTGACCGTCGCAATTGTGCTGGCGCCGTTAAATCGGATGCCTCCGCCGCCGTCACCATATCCAGATCTATTACGCGCGAAGGAGCAGTTGATGATTTCGTGGACTACTGACGGACTGTCGCCCACCTCAGCCAGCATCCCCCCGCCCTGGAACGTAGCACTATTCCCGAGGAAGACGCTGTTGATGATGGCGATGTCGTTCTTGCCATGCACACCCCCGCCCTTCTTTGCCGAGTTGCCGCGAAAAGTGCAGTTCGCGACAGTCCCGATCGCCTCGCCACCCCAGAGCCCTCCACCTTCTGTGATGCCGCCCGAGGTGCCGTTGGCGTTCCCACCCGTAATCGTGAACCCGTCAAGCATGAACGATCGTCCAGAGTAGAATGAACCAAAAAGCACGTGATAGCTGTTCTCCGTGTTGTTGGCTGAGAGAATGCAGAACCCGTTCACGCAAAGCCCTCCATGCGCGTTGCACTGCGAATCCTGTTCGCAACTGACCAGCCCTTCTTCGTCATCCCCGGCCAAGTCGCCGCTGAGAATCGTGGGGTGCGCGGCGGGATCGCGAGCGGTAAAAGTGCCGTCTCCGCCGCCGGCAGGAAAGCCGCCAAAGAGGCGGACCTCAGACGGATTAACGTTGCCATCCGACAGCTCAAACCTGGACGATCGGCCGTCCTCAGGATCCGGCGTGTACGTCCCCTCGGCTACCCAGATTTCCTCGACCGGCAGGTTGCATGGTCCGGCGTCGGGATGCTGGCTGGCAAGTGCGTAGTCCAATGCGTCCTGCAGGTCGGAGAATGCGTTCTTCCACGAAAACCCCGTGATCGACCTCTGAGCGCTACCGTCGACGACGATCCTGGTTTCGCATTCATCGGGGATGAGGTTGTCGTTCACGTCGTCGCTGGTCGGGTCCGGGCCCTCGATGTCGCAGTCATCAACGACGCCATTGGCATTGCAGTCCGGCTCACACTCGTCCGGTATGTTGTTGCCGTTGCAATCGAGCGACATTCCGCAACCTTCGACGTCGCACTCGCCTCCGGGCGAGCCGCAGGACACATCGCAGGGATCAGGTATGCCATTCTGATTGCAGTCCGCACAGATTCCCGTGGGGTTCGCCAAGGCTGCTTGCAGATCTGGGTGCTGAATGGGCGTGCCGCGGTTGTGACAGAAGTATGGATCCCCGAGTGTGACGATTCCGTAGACGAGGCCACGGCACGTCTGCTCAATCGCACCGCCCGAATTGCCCTGTCGCACGTACGCGCTGGTAGCCACGAGGATACTGCCAGACTGCTCTACGATACCCTCGTACGGACCGACGGCCGTCTGCTGGGTGTGGT